>JAWKTI010000002.1:334496-668992 GCA_041399155.1 Zavarzinella sp. | reverse complement strand
GGTGTTTTTCGGTAAGTTGCTGGGCATTTAACGGACGGGTGAGCGTCGTCAAATAGCGAAAACCTGCATTCGCAGTGAATTCCACCGCCTGGGCACAGCCATGATCGTGGTTACCACGCACCGCATAGTGGGCGTTTTTCATGGCCCAGTCGATACAGGGCACGGGATTCAGGCCATACTCCACCAGATCGCCTAAAAACAGGCAGATGTCGTATGGTTCCTGGATCGTGCGTAACGCCGCCCAGTTGGCGTGAATATCAGAGAGTAAGAGAATTCGCATCTTCTTATTTTACGATACTCCCGCGGAATAACCAATTTTGGCAAGATCATCTGGCTGGCAGATCCATGCCATCCTGGGAATCGTGTGCCAGGAAAAACGTGGGAGCAAATCAATTAATGAAATCCCATTAATTTCTGGTAGCCAGCCACAGCTCCAGGCGAGGTAACCGAGAAATTTTTCTACTGATACTTGGGCAGCACGTAGTGCGGAAAGTCGGGTATCGCCATGCCGTTTTGCCAGTCGCCTGCCATCCGGCCCGATGACCAGTGGCACATGATACCACCTGGGAGGTGGGGATTGAAATGCCTCGTACAGCAGCAGTTGCCTGCCCGTGGAAATCAGTAGGTCATCACCACGGACGACATCAGTGATGTTCATCGTGATGTCGTCGACCACCACCGCCAGCTGGTAGGCAGGGGTGCCATCGGCCTTCCAGACAACGAAATCGCCCCCCACCTGGGAGATGTTGGAGGGGTAATCGCCCACAAAGCGATCGTGCACCACGGGAGAGTGGGCGACACGAAATCGCCACGCAAACGGCTGCTGCAGGTTTTTGGCATCCGCCACCGTGCGGTGCTGACAGGTTCCCGGATAGACAGGCCCTTCATTTTCCAGGTGCGGGGCACTGGCCGCCTGAGCAATATCGGTTCGACTGCAGGTGCAGGGATAAACCAGTTCTTTCTGCTGTAATTGCCGAAAATAGTCCTGATAAAGCTCTATTCGTTGCGATTGGATGGTGGGGGTGCCATCCCAATCCAGCCCCAACCACTGGAAATCTTCCAGAATGCCTGCCGCCGCACCCTGCTTCACCCGTGGGGAGTCGATATCTTCGATCCGCAGGCACACTTCTGCGTGTTGCTGGCGCGCAAACAACCAGTTGATCAGATAGGTGCGTGCGTTTCCCATATGTTGGGCCCCTGTTGGTGAAGGCGCCAGGCGGGTCTTCATGGTCGATTCCCGAAATATTCCTGAATGGCTTGTTAATATTAACCCAGTTGCACCCAACGCCCACTTGTTGCAAGGATCACAAATCCCCGGGAGTTAAGCCAGTCTTTTTACCTATCTTAGACAACATTCTGGGCCCGATTTCTTCATTATCGTGAAATGCAAACACATAATCTGGCCATCCAACTCGGGCTAATGTACGATGTGAGCCTGATTGTCTTTTTATACGCCAGCCAATACGCAATAGTGCGGCTAAAACCAGACGAGCCTTTGTCGAAGACCAGCTCATGACTGAACGGCAAACAGTTCAGCAACGGAATCTGGCACTGGCTCCCCATGTTCGACACGATCTGCTAGTACCCGTAGAGCCAAGGCACGCACTGCAGCTTCCGCTTCTACAATTGTCTTTCCATACACAACGACACCAGGCAATAATGGAACTTCGGCAATCCAACGGCCGTCAACTTCCTGTTCAAGTTCAATCGAGATGGGTAACTCACTCATTTATGGACTCATTGAAAGCATGTTAATGTCTATTTTACAACTGGCTTTAAAGCGGATCGAAGCAATTTTTGAAATATTTCGAACATTTGCGGTGGCTTCGCTTGCTCCTTGCCTCACTCCGTTGCGTTACTTGCTTAACGGAATTAAGGCAACACGAAAGCCCAGGCCGTGGCCCCGGTTATCGGATGATTGACTGTGCCGTCTCGCACCACGACAGTCCCCGCCGATGTTGCGCCAGCACCCACCGCGCATAACCAGAACTGCACCATCTTCGTAAAAGTTGTCGCACCATTCCCAGACGTTCCCGCTCATATCGCACAACCCCCATGGATGCGGTGCAACCGTCTCATAACTCCCCACATCGCTTGGTCGTTGCAAAAAGGCCCCAGTATCCTCCGTTCCGTAAGGAATTTCACCAATAGAGTTCGCTTTATCTCCTTTCAATTCGTTTCCCCAGTAAAACGCCTGCTTGTTACCTTTCCCGCCACGATACGCATACTCCCACTCATCCTCATGCGGCAATCGGATCGCGTAACCCTGTAAATTGCATTTTTTCAAAAACTCTTGACAGTCATTCCAACTCACGTTCTCTACTGGAAAACGACTTGTGTTCAGACCGGCAACCGTTGATTTACCGTTACCAATCTTACTGAAGCGACTGGGATTATTCCCCATCACTCCTTCCCACTCCCCCTGCATTACCTCATACTTACCAAGCCAGAAACCTTTCGTTGTAAAACGGTGTTCCTTCTCATTTTCATGTCGTTCCTTCTCGCTCTCCGGCGAACCCAACATCGCCTCCCCCGCCGGTATCCAGCAGAACTTCATCTTCAACTTCGGGTGGATCGAAAATATTCGAACTTCACCCGCCAGAAAGTTATCGATAGTTTCAGTAGAATCGAAAAGCTTCACCATAAGGTAGCAACCAAAGCCTACAAGTAATACTACAAGTGCGACGAGGATCAGCATGCCAAAAAATTGGTTTGCCACCTATAGGTTGCAACTCCGTAATCAACCGATCCAAAATCCGGGTCCTGACACTCTGTTCTTTCGCCGCAATGGATGAAGTGTAACAGGTAGTTGCTCTTCTGTAGGCATCGTAACATTACTTGTTAATACCGGTATTACAATTGCTGAAGCATGTAAGGCATGCTCAACCTCAACTCGAACGTAGTCATTTTCGTTTTGTCAGCAACAATTACCCCTTTTCGTCTCTAACAGTGTACCAGGAAGGTCCTATAATGATGAGAATGATTGTTGAGTTATTAATCTGATTAGCTATGATTTCAGAAAATTCTGAGCCAGGTGGAATTGAAAAAACATCTTTGAAAACATTTTCTTTTGAGAATTCTTTGACCAAACGGTCATAAATTCGGACACAACAAATGCTTGATGCAAGGTGGCACTTGGTTCCAGCCGGTGGCTAAAACTCAGCGGCAGGATGCCACTGTCACGTGGAATTGTTCAAATCACGAAGAACTGCTGGCAACCGCTTCCGATTCCGCAGGTGGGGTTTCCGCAGTTTTGATACCTTCAATAAGAATGATGGCATCATCACCTTCACCAGTAGCACGAACCGTAACAGTATCCATGCCATGGAACTTGCCACGCAGCAAATCTTCTGCCAGTGGGTCTTCCAGATAGTACTCAATCGAACGGCGTAATGGTCTCGCACCATATTCGGTGTTGGTGCCACGTTCAATCAGGTAGTCGCGGGCAGATTCTTCCACTTTCAATGTCAGGCCCTTGTCTGCCAACCGTTTCGCAACCTTCGACAGTTCCATATCCACAATCTGTTTCAGGTCTTCCTTGTTCAGGCTGCGGAACACAATCACATCGTCCAGACGATTCAGAAACTCTGGCCGGAATACTTTTTCCATTTCGGCTTTCAGTTTCTTCTTCATGTCGTTGTAATCGCCCTCAGCATCGCTCTTCACATAGCGATCAAAGCCGGGGCTCTTCTGGGCAATCACCGTATCTGCACCCACGTTGGTGGTCATGATGATGATGGCGTTCTTGAAGTCGATGTGCCGACCAAAGCTATCAGTCAACCGACCTTCTTCCATGATCTGCAGCAGTGAGTTCCATACATCGGGGTGGGCTTTTTCAATTTCGTCCAGCAGCACCACAGAGTAAGGCCGACGACGGATCTTCTCAGTCAACTGGCCGCCTTCTTCGTAGCCCACGTAGCCTGGAGGTGCACCCCACAGTCGGCTGACGTTGTGCTTCTCCTGGTATTCGCTCATATCCAATTGCACCAGGGCATCTTCGTTACCGAACATGAACTGGGCCAGTTTTTTGGCAAGCAAGGTTTTACCAACACCAGTGGGGCCTGCGAAAATGAAGCACCCCATCGGTCGCTTGGGATCTTTCAACCCTGCCCGGCTCTTCCGCACCGACTTGGCCAGTGCCTGAATCGCTTCGTGCTGGCTGACCACGCTGGTGTGCAGTTCGTCTTCCATCTTCAACAGTCGTTGGATTTCATCATCCCCCAACCGCTTCAGCGGTACACCGGTCATCTTGCTGACCACTTCTGCAATGATCTCTTCATCCACCACGCCGTCGGTCTCACGCGATTTATCGCGCCATTCCTTGGTCATCTGTTCTTTTTTCTTCTTGTGGCGTTCTGCCTGATCGCGCAGTGCGGCTGCTTTTTCAAAATCCTGCTGCGAAACCGCTTCTTCCTTTTCCTGATTGAGCTTTTCGATCTGCTCGTCAATCTCTTTCAGGTTCGGTGGGCGGGTCATCGATTTCAGACGCACGCGGGCACCCGCTTCGTCGATCACATCAATCGCTTTGTCTGGCAGACAGTGCCCTGTGATATACCGATCGGAAAGCTCAACCGCATGTTCCAGTGCCTCATCGGTAATCCGGACGCGGTGGTGCGATTCGTAACGATCACGCAGACCCTTCAGAATTTCCACCGCTTCAACCTTCGATGGCGGATTGACGATGATATCCTGGAAGCGGCGTGCCAGTGCTTTATCTTTTTCAATGTACTTGCGATATTCATCCAGCGTGGTGGCACCAATACACTGGATTTCCCCACGTGCCAGTGCGGGCTTCAATACGTTCGAGGCATCAATGGCCCCTTCCGCACCACCTGCACCAACAAGGGTGTGCAGTTCGTCAATGAAGAGAATCGTGTTTTTGGCACGACGAACTTCGTTCATTACCGCTTTGATGCGTTCTTCGAACTGTCCACGGTACTTGGTGCCAGCGACCATCATGGCCAGGTCCAGAATTACCAGGCGTTTGTCACGCAGCAATTCGGGCACATCACCATCGATCACTAACTGTGCCAGGCCTTCGACGATAGCTGTTTTGCCCACGCCCGCTTCGCCCAGCAACACAGGATTGTTTTTCTGCCGACGGGACAGAATCTGGATCACCCGCTCGATTTCGTTGGCTCGGCCGATCACCGGATCGAGTTTCCCCTGGCGTGCCAGTTCGGTCAGATCGCGACCAAAGCTGTCCAGGGCTGGCGTTTTCGATTTGTTCCGTGAAGAACGTTCGCGGGTGCCGCCACCTTCACCCCCGGTTGGTTCGCTCGATTCTGGCATACTGTGTCCCAGCAAGTTAAGTACTTCTTCCCGGACATCTTCCAGTTTGAGTCCGAGATTCATCAATACCTGAGCAGCAACTCCTTCCTGCTCGCGTAACAAACCCAGCAATAAATGTTCGGTGCCCACGTAATTGTGATTCAGCGTGCGAGCTTCCTCAACGGAATACTCGATCACTTTCTTCGCACGTGGGGTGTGCGGTAGCTTGCCCAGCACCAACTGATCCCCACCGGGGCCAGTCTGGACAATCTTCTCCACTTCCATGCGAATCTTTCGAAGGTCGACATCCAGGTTCTTCAGGACGTTCGCGGCCACGCCGGAACCTTCCTTTACCAATCCCAGCAAGATATGCTCGGTTCCAATATACTCGTGATTGAACCGCTGTGCTTCCTGGTTAGCCAGTTGCATGACCTTGCGTGCACGATCTGTAAAACGTTCATACATTGTTGACTACTCCGACAAAAGCATGTGTGGGGCGGACCGGTTGATGAGAACTGGCTCGATCGGACTCTTCCGAGCCTGCTTTGCAAAGCAGCTTCAACAACAATCGACCTTATACTATCTTATACGACTGGCAAATTTTCGCCAAACTCTCACAAGACATTTGGCAAGCTGGTCACATGGCAGTACCACAGAAACAACTTGTCATCCGGTGCAGCTTACCATGGAAACAGGCAAAACCCACCGTACAAATGACAAACTAGCAAACATCGTGCCAATCGATTCAAAGCAGGTTTTTCTGCTATATTATTCGATGCTACTGTTACAATCAGTATCAACCAGCGATTCTTTGCACTGAAATTAGTGTACTTATTTACCGATAATGGCAGTGGAAAATGTGTGAAACTGCCAGAATGGCAGCATCTTGCGATACGAATCAATTCACTACGTGATAAAAGATACCACGCATTCGAAATGATCATTCAGCAGTTTTCGCGACCGCATCTGCAAAGATAAACGATTGCATACGGATCCACACGAGTACAAAACTCCGTTTGTTCGATGGCAACAATGGTCTTGCCACCAAATTTCAGGCCACAGCGAAAGATCACTGCCATTCCTCAACAAAATTTGATTTTTCTCATGAACTTTCTTTGTGGCAGCACAAAAGTCTGAACTAGGTTTCAATGTTCATAACTGAGAAAGCAGGGAATTCGCACGATGTTTGAAGAAAACGACGATAAGCGAACAAAGCTGGTAGGGATGGCGGTTGATAATTCATCGCACCAATCACAATCAGATGAACTTGTACCATTTCGTCGATATTTGCAGCCAGGTTCACCAGGCTGCATGGGACAGTTGTCCCACTTTCAAATCATCAGAGTAATTGGTAGAGGGGGCTTTGGCACAGTAGTTCTGGCCAGAGATTTGAAACTGGATCGTCTGGTAGCAATTAAAATGCTCGATCCCAGACTTGCAGTTACCTCAGCCCCGCGTAAATATTTCCTGCGGGAAGCCAGGTGCGCAGCAAAATTGTCTCATCCGAACGTCGTTCAGATTTTTGCGGTAGAAGATTCTCCAACTCCTTACATGGTTATGGAGTACATCGAAGGAGAGACATTACAGGATAAACTGGATCGTGAAGGCCCTTTGGATATCTGCAGTGGAATAGAAATTGGGCAACAGATTGCTGCGGGTCTGGACGCGGCTCACCAGTACGACCTGATTCATCGTGATATCAAACCGGCAAACATTCTGATCGAAAAAGGCACCCAAAGAATCAAAATCACCGATTTTGGTGTCGCACGCACAGTTGACGATGCCAGTTTGACTCAAAGCGGAGCAGTGGTAGGCACACCGATGTACATGTCGCCCGAACAGGCAAATGGAGATCCTGTTGACCATCGATCAGATCTGTTCAGCCTGGGCAGCGTGCTCTACACGTTGTTTTCGGGTCGACCGCCCTTCAGGGCATCCACCCAGTTAGCCATATTAAAACGTGTTGCAGAAGATCGACCTCGATGTATCGGCGAAGTCAATCCTGATTTACCAACTTTTATTGTCAGACTTGTTGAGCGCCTCCACGAAAAAGACCCTCAAAACAGATTTCAGACAGCGAATGATGTGCTGGATGCCTTGAAATCATTGCAGTTGACATCGCGAACGAAATTTGCTTTAAGCAGCAAAGCGTCGCTATGGTACTTGATTCCATGCTGTATCATCATCGTTCTGTTGTCAATTGTGATTGCATTTCAAGTGGGCGATGTACAACCAGCATTATCTGCACAAATTGTCGAAACACCAAAGCAGGATGAATCTCCCGATCCCAATGATTTTCCAGATAAGATTTCAGACACAGGTAATGTGAAGCCATTTCCAGCACTTCAAGAACACGATACTTACTGGAAGAGGGAGTTTCAGGCATGGAAATCGCGTGTGCACAAATATCATGTTTGGGACCAGATTGAATGTGTATATAAACGACTGGAAGATTTTAACCCAGGGATGCATCCCAAAAGCCCTGCACACATGAAAATCGTCACGAAAGGAACGGGGCGTTTTGCAAAAGTAGTCGAAGTTCACATCCGGTCGTCAAAATTATATGACGCATCCCCACTCCAGGGATTCCCCGAGTTAGAACGATTGACCATTGAACCATCAAAAGATGATTTCTGTGGATTTACCAATCTGGATAGTTTCCGTGGGTTAAATGTGAAACATCTGGCCATCTGGGCAAGCAGAGTGCATGATCTGTCACCATTGCAAGAGATCCCGCTGGAAGTTCTTATCCTTCAGGGTGGTAATGTCGATGATTTACAGCCCATTCAGCAGATGAAAAATTTGAAACAACTGACATTGCACGGTCAAAAACTCCAATCGTTGGAACAGTTGCGGGGGATGCCTCTGGAGTTTCTCAGCTTATGGTCTTCCCCAGTAACCAGCCTGGAACCGCTGCGTGGCATGCCGCTGACCTACTTGAATCTGGGAGAAACTCAGATTTCAGATGTTTCCCCACTTGAAGGAATGAAACTCGATTTTCTTTGTTTGAATTGTAGCAAAGTAGAAGATCTTAATGCTCTAAAAGGGATGCCTTTGAGAGATCTGATGATTCAGCGCACGAATATAAAGGATATTTCTGTAATCCGTGGGATGCCTTTGAAGTCACTTGCCTGCGACAGGTCAATGGTGAAAGATTTTTCCCCTGCTACTGATTCGCCAATCGAGATACTCTTTGCAGACTTGGAACTTCCCAGAGATCGCGAATTCTTGTCAGCAATGAAAAACAAACTCCGATCTATCAACGACAAATCTGCAGAACAATTCTATTCTGAAAACAATATTCAATAGTACCGCCTATCGAATCAGGCATCAATCGGGAGTTGGAAAGAGAGAAAGGCTGGTAAGTGGAAAAATGATCGCAAATCTTTACCCGATCGCGGATATGTTACACTGTTCTTTCAACATGGCCGTCATTCCTTCATGCGTTTCTGTCCATTTCTGGTCAGCAATGGGCAGTTACAAAATATCTCGAGTATATTAATGTTGAAAAATGTTGATTAATCGATTAGATTTTTCTAATTACTTCACTCACAACTTGTATTTTTGGCTAGACAAAGCTAAACAAACCAACGAAATCACGCAGAAATGATATTCAGTGCCTTCTATGTGGTACGTGCATGTAATTTCAGAAACAATTAACAAAATTCCCCAGATCAATCATTTGATTGTAGCGTTGGGCAAAATTTACAGGCGAGGCAGAAGATGATCCGGTTTAATCAAGACCCACACAAAGGCGGCTATGCTTACCTTCCATTGAAAAGCGTCACAGGTAACTTTCAACCTGACTTTGACCTGCAAGCCCTGTTGAGTGAGCTTCAGAAAGCAGGCTTTGCAGAGGACCGAATTGAAATCTTTTCTGGGAAAGAAGGTGCAGAAGTTCTGGACCTGGATGGCAAGCATCATGGTCTGTGGGTTCGTTTTGTTCGTGGGCTGGAAGAATATCTGTTCGACGATATGGCAATTTTTCAACGAGCTAATGAAGTTCTTCAAGCAGGTGGTACTGTTGTTGCTGTATTTACACACGGTGGCGAGAGCGACTGGCGTCAGGTTGGCGCAATCCTCAAACAGCAAGGTGCCACCGACATCACTCACTGGGGCAAATGGGTGACAGAAACACTGAACTAATGTATTTCCTGTTGGTGATTCTGTCCATTTGTGTACAGCAGTAGGCAGTTATCTCTGCTGCAAATGTTGATTTTTGTATGTTTTTATCTATTTCTTAAATCTGAGAATTCATCAAATCATCACTTTGTTGCCACTTCGGCACATCAACACATAAGAAAATCAACAAAGACATACCGGAGTGATCTATGGATGCGGTCATGTATCCTGTTAATGATTTTGGCCCACTGATGAAAGGCCTGAGCATCGGTGGGCTAGGGATTTTTCACGTCTTTATGGCCCACTTTGCCATCGGTGGGGGAATGCTCCTCTGCTTTTTTCAGTGGCTGGCCATGACCGGAAGATCCAAAACTGCCCGCGTGTTCCTTGATGGGTACTTCCGCTATCTCGTGCTGATCAGCTTTGTGGCAGGTGCTCTTACGGGCGTGGGAATGTGGTTTACCAGTATTCAGGTCAGCCCGGTCACCATTGGACTGATGATTGATGAATTTCACTGGTTGTGGGCCGTTGAGTGGACCTTTTTCTGCCTGGAAGTGGTCGCTGGCTATGCCGCGTTCAAATATGGCCACAAAATGACCGATTCTGCCCGCATGACCCTGCTGGTACTGTATTCCTTTGCCGCCTGGATGAGCCTGTTCTGGATCAACGGCATCCTGTCGTTTCAACTAACCCCTGGGGACTGGCTGCAGACCCACTCGATGTGGGATGCGTTCTTTAATCCCACCTTTTTGCCGTCGTTGCTCTATCGCACCATCGCCGCACTGGTGATTGCTGCCCTGGTGGCGATGGTACTGATCAATCTGGCACCCGGTTTCACCCGCGAACAGCGGCAAGAACTGGTGCACCATGCAGCCTGGCTGATGTCGCCCATGGTGCTGATGCCATTGCTGGGGATCTGGTTTCTGGCGGCCATGCCACCCGACAGTCGATCGTGGATTATGGGTGGATCGATCGCGATGACCTTAATGCTCAATCTGGCGATTGCTGCCTCGACACTCGTCGGAGGTTACGCACTTGTCGGGCTCATTCGGCAAAAACTCTACGTCAACGGTGCCACCGCAACGATCCTCTGCGTGCTGGCACTAGCCGCTACCGCTGGTGGGGAATTTGTTCGCGAAGGTGTCCGCAAGCCGTACACGATGCGGGAACTGCTCTATTCCAACGCAATTCGCCCCGACCAGATTACTGAATTACGGCAACGTGGCTTGACAGAAATCGACCCGTTTCCATTACGAAATGCCGATCAGTTGCCGCAGCAGAATGGCAAGCCCCACCCCGATCTGATTCAGGGTGCGTTGGTTTTCCGCCAACAGTGCAGCATCTGCCACACCACAAACGGCGTGAATTCGCTGCCTGAACTCACCAAATCGTGGGATCGCAACATGAAAAGGCAAAACATAGCCAAATTGCAACAATTGAAACCGTTCATGCCTCCGTTTGCGGGCACGCCACAAGAACTGGAATCGCTGGTGCACTATGTGGAGTGGTTGCAGGCAGAAAAGCCCACAACCTGGCCGGAGGTGCGGCAAGCTGCCGATTACCCAGCCACGTTGGCAGAAATTAAAAAATGGTTAGAAGAAGCTGGCACCCAGCCTGCTTATAGCATTCGTAACAAGGGGGATCGATAATCATGGACAACGTCTTTCCTTTTGACCTCCCCTGGCCCACCGCTTTTTATGAAATCTTCTACGTGTTGACTTTGGGCATTCACGTGGTTTTCATGAATTATGTTCTGGCAGGCACCATCGTACTTCTGGTGGGCTATCTGCGTCCCACTGATCGAGGGAAGGGGGCCAGCAGCACCATTTTGAAGGAATGGCTGCCTTTCATGCTTTCCGGTGCGATTACGGCGGGTGTGGCACCACTGCTGTTTCTGCAGATTCTTTACAAGCAGAATTATTACACCGCCAATCTATTGTTGTTCAATCGCTGGATGGCCATTCTGCCGGTTCTAATTGCGGGTTTCTACAGCATGTATCTGCTGAAATCACGCTGGCTTGCGAAGCGATCCTGGAAATTGGCCGCACTGGTAGCGTCAATCCCTGTGTTGACCATCGCGTTCACCGGTTACAGTTGGACTGAAAATCACCTGTTGAGCATTCGTACCCCGGCTTATTGGGGCGAATTCTATGCCAGCAAATCACAACTTTATACTGATTCTCAATTGCTGCCTCGCTTGCTGATCTGGGGTGTCGGGGCTTTTCCAACGATGTTTCTGGTTCTGGGGTGGCAACACTGGTATCGTTCGAGCGGTACCGCAGAAAAGCTGGCAAGGCGGGCATTGGCAAGCCTGTTTCTGGTGGCATGTGCTGCGGCGTGGTATTACATGAAGACCGATGAAGCCACACGGATGGCGTTTGTTTCCCCACTGGCAAAACTTTATTTTGGCCTGTCGGTAGCTGGCACCATTCTGCAACTTGCTGGCTGGTTCTGGATCAGTAACTGCAAACAACTTCGAATCAGTAACCTGTCGCTTGTAACTGCTGGCCTGACATTGACCCTTGTGGGGATGACCGTCTGCCGCGAAGCAATCCGCATGCACGCACTGGGCAGTGCAACGATGGAGAAACTGTACCCGCTGCACAGGGAAGCTTACGATAAAGGTGGTTTGTTCATTTTTCTGTTCTTTTTCGCGGTGAATGCTGGATTGATCGGTCTGGTGTTCTGGTTAGTGAAACACCGTTCGGTAGGGGAAACTCAGGCACCAACTGCCCATTGAACCAGGCGATCCGTTAAGATTAAGCCATTCAATGGAATCCCATCTGGCAAAGGGATTGTTACCCATTTGCCGATCCATTTCATAGAATTTTCAGCGAACCAGGCGGTTGAATGTCTGGTCTTAACCCCGTTGCCATGTTCCCACCTGGCAGATTCAGGACTTCTCCATGAAAGTTTTCTCATTATCGGTGCTGGCATTGATCGGTGCTCTTTCCAATCTGGCACCTGTGGGTGGCAATGAGCCACTGGAACTGAAAAAAGGCGACCGGATCGTCTTTTTGGGCGATTCCATCACCCAGGCTGGCAACCGTAAGGATGGTTATGTGGATATCATCCGCACCGAAATGAAGGAAAAGCGTGCCGATCTGGGAATAGAAGTGATCGGTGCTGGGATCAGTGGCAACAAAGTGCCCGACCTGCAAAAACGACTCGAACGCGATGTTTTGAGCAAAAAGCCCACGATTGTGTTCATTTACATAGGCATTAACGATGTATGGCACGGAGAAAAAGACCCCGCACGTGGTACGTCGAAAGAGAATTTTGAAGCCGGCCTGAAAGAAATTATTGCCAAAGTACAGCAAGGTGGAGCAAAAGTGATTCTCTGCACTCCCAGCGTGATTGGTGAAAAAACCGATGGCACCAACAATCTGGACAGCAAACTAGACGAATATTCTGCTATCAGCCGAAAAGTGGCCACCGAAACCAAATCCAGCATGTGCGACCTCCGGCAGGCATTTCTCGACCACCTGAAAACCAACAATAAGGGCAACAAAGAACGTGGTGTGCTGACCAGCGACCGTGTGCACCTGAATGGCGAAGGGAACAAGTTTGTGGCAGCCACGATGCTGAAAATGTTAAAATAATTTCACTTTCTCCCCACGGTGGGGTAGAAACAACAGATTTGAGTAGCTGATGATCGATTTTCAGAAGTCCGGCGGCTTAGTGCCGGTGATTGCCCAGGATCAGGCCACGGGTGTGGTGCTGATGCTGGCCTGGATGAACCAGGAAGCCTTTGATGAAACTGTACGCACGCAAAGAGCGTGCTACTTTAGTCGTAGCCGTAACCGCTTATGGCGTAAGGGCGAAGAAAGTGGCAATGTGCAGCACGTGCATGAGATTTTAATCGATTGCGATGCCGACACAAGTCTGTTGAAAGTGACCCAGGTAGGTGGTGCGGCCTGCCACGATGGCTTCCAGAGTTGCTTCTATCGCCAGCTAAATGACAACGAACTCGTTGTACTAGGCACACCGATCTTCGATCCCAAAGAAGTGTATAAGAAGGGATAATCCACCAGGAATCTCCTTTTTGGCATTTTCAGCCAGAAACGAGTTTATTTTCATCTAAAAAATCTTCCACTCCAAGATAAGATGATGAATTATTCATATTTATCCGCACTATCATTTCAGTATGTTGAATATCGGGAAATTTCCTGTGCTGGTTGACTTGGGAGGGGTAAATTGAACAATCTCGAACAGTCATCAAATGCCACATCATTGACATTGATCGAAAAAGTCAGGGCAGCAGATCAAAATGCGTGGCACCGTATCGTGCTGATTTACAGCCCACTACTTTTCCATTGGGGTCAGCGTGCCCGCATCGAATCGAGCAGTATACAGGACATTGTGCAGGAGGTTTGGCAAGCGGTATGGAAAAAAATCGGCTCTTTTGAACGCACCACGGAATCAGGCAGTTTTCGAGCCTGGCTTTGGACGATCACTCGCAACCGGATTATTGACCACTGTCGTAAAAAAGCAAATCAGCACGAGATTGCCTTGACAGAACATGTTCTGAACCTGAACCAATTGCTGCCGGAAACAGAACCCGAAGAGGAGAACGAGGCAGTAGATCAGGGTATCATTCACCGCACCCTGGAAATGATTCGGGAAGATTTTAATGAGGCAACCTGGAAAGCATTCTGGCGGACCACCATTGATGGGATCAGTGCTGCTGATGCAGGTGCAGAACTGGGAATGAATGCCAATGCTGTCTACCAGGCCAAATCACGGGTATTGCGAAGACTACGTGAAGAACTTGCTTAATTCAAAAAATCGACAATCTTATCTCAGTAATTCATTGATCAGGTTGAAATTGTAATCTTGAGTTTTCGCTTCTTTTTGCCATTTTTATCTTCTTCTACCGTCCTCTCAATGGTAATTTTCAGCTTTCGGAGTTCTGCATCATTAATATTAAACGGAACTTCACGACCACGCTTAATATATGTGATTTCATCAAATTCATTGAGATTGACTGTCTTGGTACCATTATCCACTTGAACAGTCAGTGTGTTGTTGTTGATTTTGGTACCTTACCTGCGAATCGCTCAACAACTGGCACCTTGGGCTGAGCTTGTACAGCGGATTCCCCTGCAAATAAGCATGCAAATGCGAAAATAACAATCATCGAACGAGACAACAATAAAATACCTTTCATCTGATAACTCCATTGAAAGAATTGAGCGGAATCATTGCATTATTCGGAGAGTGCAAACTGATTCACACCTACTTAAACGAAACTATCTTACGCGAAATTTATTTCTTTTTCTTCAATAAAAACTGACATTCAGATGGGCTGGATACTGTAGAATTGAAGCGAACAGCACATGCAGATTGTGGATTCATTGCTAGATTGCTGCCAGAGATGAGAAAAATTCCATGCAGACAACCACCTGTCCCGAAGATGAGGTTCTTCGGCAGTACTCTTGCGGATTGGTGCACGATGCCGAGATAGTGTTCATCGAAGGTCATTTGGATACTTGCCTCCAGTGTGCAGAAGTTACACAGTTTCAACGGGCAACAAGATCACCTGCTTCAACAACTCCTGCTTCCGCTACCAACCGATTTTCAGACAGTTTCTGGCGTGCGTCAACAGATGTTCCCGCTTCTCGCTACGTGGCAGAATGTCCCAAAGCCGGAATTTGAGTTACCACGCGGAACCCGTATTCGCGATTATGAAATTCAGGAAAAGATCGGCTCAGGCGGGATGGGAGTCGTGTATCGTGCGATCCACCTGCGTCTTGCCAATCACTGTGCCGTAAAAGTAATTGCCCCCAGTCAGATGCATCACCCGGAATGCGCCATCAGATTTCTAAGGGAGATGCAAGCCGCAGGGAAATGTCGCCACATCAATTTAATCACTGCTTATGATGCAGGTGAATGTGATGGCATGTATTATCTGGCGATGGAACTGATTGTAGGCAGCACATTGAAAGACATGGTGCAGAAACACGGTCCATTTGCTGCAGGCAAAGTATTAGAAATCGCTCGTCAGATTGCCAGTGGCCTGCATGATGCACATGAAGCGGGTTTGGTGCATCGTGATATTAAGCCATCCAATGTCATGCTCACTTCCAGTGGGGTGGTAAAGATACTTGATTTAGGGCTGGCAACGATTCATGGCATACCAGACCCAACTAATGACCACACTGCTACGGAAGCGCCTTGTACAACATCGGAAGATTCAATTACGCGGGTGAATCAGCAATTGGGAACCCAATCATACATGGCACCGGAACAGTGCGATAATCCCCATGCGGTGGATGCGCGTGCCGATCTGTTCAGTTTGGGTTGTACCTGCTGGTATCTGTTAACGGGCAAAGTATATCCAAGAAATACCGCATTTAATTTCGATCATCACTGTCGCACTTACTCTATTCCTGAACAAGTACGTGGTCTACTGGTAAGTTTGCTTGCCAACAGTCCAGAAGATCGTTTTTCAGATGCCAGTCAGGTGATCAAAGCGATTGATCGAATTGGGAATAGAAAACCAAATAGGATGCGAATGACCTCACTTTGGGTGGGTGGTTTTGTCGCATTAATGATCATCTGGCTGGCTTCAGAAGCTGTATTTCGCAAATTGAGGCCAATTCAGGAACCTGTTGTCTCAGTAAACCAGGATCCAGAAATTATTCCTATCGAACGTGGGCCGATGCCTTCGATTTACCACCCTGCACCCGGAGCAGGTGTGCTGCCGATGACTCGTGATGAAGCGAAGCAATTGCAAACAAAGTGGGCAGAATACGTTCAGATTCAACCGACTATGACAAACAGATTCGGTATTGAGATGGTGATCATCCCACCTGGACGCTATCTGATTGGACCAGAAACGATGTCGGAAGTGGTTATTTCAAAACCATACTTGATTGGTACACGTGAGATTACACGCAGACAATTTCAACAGTTCATTCAGGCGGAAAAACGAACAACATACATGGAAAATATCAATAAAGGCGTGTGGTATCGAACAGAAACTTCCGGAAACAGCACAATTGAGAAGCAGGTAGTTGTGCCTGGGATTCACTGTGATAATCCAGGCTACACTCCTGCCAGTCTGGATGATCCAGTTGTCCACATAACTCATTCGGAAGCGTTGTTGTTTTGCAATTGGCTTTCGAAAGTGGAACAACGAACCTATCGCCTGCCCACCGAAGCGGAGTGGGAATGGGCTGCACGGGCGGGTGTGGCGTCCAGGTTTCCGCCAGAAGTCCAAAGTCATCCGGAGCGATGGCTGAATATTGCCTGGCTGACGAAAAATTCAAACATGCACCCCCACCCTACTGGGCAATTGCAACCAAATGCGTGGGGCTTATTCGATTGCCTGGGAAATGTTGCAGAATGGTGTGCCGATTATTTCGGCGAATATCCGCCTGGTGTGCATGTTGATCCTGCAGGTACGGCAAATCGGCAAGCAAAACTGCGAGTTTATCGTGGGGGGTGTTACCACTCTCAGTTCACTACATACAACGATCGTCGGGCATTCATAAACTACATGGGTCGTTCTGATGTCGGATTTCGTATAGTCTGCGAACCGTAAGATGCTTGTGGAGGATTATTTTCAATTCTCTCGACAACAATTGCAACCGTTCGAATTCTTTCTTCAATACAACGTCGAATTATGATTGACATCCAATTCGGTCGCCGATTTCAATTAATCGTCTGCACTATTGAAATACAATCCGGTTGTTCAGCAGCAATGCCTCAACAGTTCGCTGGGAAACATGTTCGTGATCCAGGAGCCATTGTGCCAATGGCGAAATGACTTCCCTTTCAATTGCCCGTTGCAGGGGGCGGGCACCATAGCGGATATCAAACCCATTTTTTGCCAGCATCGCTACAACATCTGGGTGCCAATTAATCTTCAACCCCCGCTGGGCAATTCCTTCCCGCTTTTCGACAAATCCAAGTTCCCTCTGGGTAATTTTCACAATACTTTCGGGCTGTAATGGCTGAAAACTGATCACGGAATCAAGACGATTGTAAAACTCTGGTCGAAAATAGCGCATGACCTGATCGCGAAAGTGCGATTCCGGCAAACCGTCTACATCGGCAAAACCAAAACCGCGGGACTGGTCTGCGCCAATGTTGGAAGTCATGATAATCAGTGAACTACGAAATTCAGTCACCCGTCCAAAGCGGTCGGTTAACCGGCCTTCATCAAAGAGACTCAGCAGAATATCAAAAATGTCTGAAGACGCTTTTTCAATTTCATCCAGCAGTACCACCATAAATGGCTGCTGGCGAATTTGCCGGATCAGTGTTCCTGGTTCACCATATGGGGAGCCAAGCAGGCGGGTAGCAGCATCATAACCACCAAATTCACTCATATCCAGTCGGATCAGGCGGGATTGTTTGCGGTCGGCAGGCTGATCGGTCCTTGCCCCAAACAGATATTGCGAAATCGATTCTGCCAGTGCTGTTTTGCCCACACCCGTGGGACCAACAAACAGTAGTACCCCCAGTGGTCTTTGGGGGTCATTGAGACCAGCTTTGAAGGTGGTGATCACTTTGGCTGCTTCCCGCACTGCCTGGGGCTGTGCCAGTACCCGCGATTCAAAATAATCCACCACCGATTGTTCCTTTAACGTGAGGTCTTCCCGCAGAAAAATCTCTGGCAATCCTGTGCGTTGTTGAAAACGCTCCACCACGTTGGCCACATTGATGTTGGTGCGAGATTGCTGAATAGTGGTGTCGATCAGTTCGCGGGCAAAGCGGGTTGCGGCACCCGGAAGAACGTGGTAAGGCATGAATCGCTGGTGCAGTTGGACTATCCGCCTGCTGACACCAGAATCCAGTTCAAAATGGTTGCTGGTTTGGGCGGTGGTGAACTGCTGATCCAGCACTCGTTCTGCAGTGGCAGCCTGAAATGGTGCCAGATTGACGATTTGCATCATGTCGGCAAACCCCGGCAGCAGCCGACGACAGGCATCCAGTTCGGTGGGGCTGGCCTCCCCGATTAAACGTAGTTCACCACGTGCCATATATGGCATCAGAAAAGCTGCAACGCTGTCGGTGGGCCCGGTACCACCAGTGCGGACCAGTTCCAGCAACTTTTCCACACACAGCACACCTTGGATTTCACTCAATTCAGCGATTAATTGTTCGACGCGGGCTTCCCACTGCCCCAGATAACGCATCCCGGAAATAATCCGGCCTGCGGAAGTCTGCCAGAATCGGTGGCCCGATTTTGCCATTCCCTGAGCTTTCGCTTCGCTGGCGAAAAAGTTTTCGCAGACTTGAACTGCCTGAGCAATCAAGGCGGTCTTGCCCACACCCGATTCTCCCACTAACAGAATGCTGGCTTTTTCCTTTAATATCTTGTTGGTAAGGGACTTTAATTCTAAGTCGCGTTCCCACGCGCGTGCCAGCATGCGACGGCGGGATTTTTCACCCAGTGGGTCGGCAATTGCATCCAGTGTGGGGTGTTGTGGGGCCAGGAAGTGCCGCATATCGAGTTCTTTGTACCGCACCTGAACCTGGTCGATTTCATATTTTTGTGGCAACAGAAATTTCTGCAGGTCGGCAGGTGGCAAGCCTGCCAGTTTTTGCATGCTGTAGCGAATTGCTAACTTCTTGATTTCTCCAGGTTTATGGAATGTAAACGAGGTTTGCAGCAAGGGCAGAATGCCAATCTGCTGACCAGATTCATCTTTGCCGGTGACGCACAAAATGTGGATTGGCAGCGCCGCAAGACATGGATAAACCCGCCTGTGGTCACGAAATTCAGGCCGAACCTCAATTTTAAAGCGTTGCAACTCTGGGTTGTGGAAGTTTGGCAACGCCATCCAAGGATAATGTGATTGTCGCCAGCCGAGATACTTTTCCAGATCCTTGCGGGCTTCACGATAAGTGGCACCGTACCCAGCCAGCGGATTTTCTTCCAATGACAGTGCGGTAAACTGTCCGGCAGAATCTTCGATCATCAGTACGTGGTGCTTGCGGGATGGCATGATCGGTGCTCGTGGGTTATTGCAGATTCTCTGGTGGTGGTTCGGCAGGCAACGTGGGGACTATATTTGTCATTCGCTCAATGTTAATGAGTAGAAAATCGGCTAGGCTGGGCGAATCCAGTTTGGTCGAAAGTACCATTCCGGTACGGATATCGCAGATCAAGCCAGAATCGGTGTAGGTTCGCACGACTGGTGGCAGTGGTTTGGGGAGTGTCCTTGTGAAAATATTCTCATTTTCTGCATTCCATTCCACCCCACGTGGGAGTAATCTAACCAGAATTGGGAAAATATTCTTCGATCGATCACTCCAGATGTGGATCCCTTCTTCCAGTGCGGCAGTTTTGGTGGCGTGAAAGCCACGAATTTGCAGCACCAGTGCGAGCGAATTATTTGATGCAGCGCGAATTTTCACCTCCAGCAATAATTCCTGCAGCGTGGCAGACAGAATATTCGCAAATCGATTCATGTAAACCGAATCGATCCCACGTGGGAAAGGTTGAAGAATCAGAGTACAGGGAACATTTTCCAGATCAGCACCACGAATCCATTCGTACAAGGAAAGTCGCCGCACCAGTTCCTGATATTGAAGGGTGTTTCCGTGCGGTTTCTCTTTTTCCTGTTGGATTTCTTCGATGGCACGTTGCATATCTTCGGCAGCAAAATAGGCACTCATCGGTTGACTGAGTCGGATCGCAAAATCACGAGAAATCCTTTTGCCAGTTGGGGTTTTGATCGTCATCGATGAAATTTCTACACGGTCCAGGATTTCATCGTGATCTGTCAATTCACCAAACCGCCCTTCCACATCATCAATCAGTTCTTTCAGCAGCAAATACTTTTCGATTTCCGGTGCCACATCCGTAGCGGAAATTGCCCCACGTGGGCGGAGACTTTGCAGGTACAAATCCGCCTGTTCCAGCAAATTGTCGAGGTGATTCTCCCAAGTGGCCTGTTTCCAGGTACTGTGGTCTCCCACCATCGGCAGTGGGGCAACGGGAAGGATGGGCAGGATGTTCACATCTAATTCGGCGGTATTGTCCACCCGCTGATCAACAGCCACAAGACAGACATGTTCAAGTGGCTGTGCAGCAAGCTGGGTTGCAGCAGGCTGAGTAAGCAGTTTTTCGACCGCACGTTTCATCGCCCGGGCACCAAGAACTGGGTCGAAGCCTTTTTCAATCACCACATTCAGGGCATTTTCAGAAACATCCATCACACACTGACGCTGCTGTAACCCCGGACGGGCGAAGACGTTAAGCATTAATTTGCGGGCAATTTCTGCCAGACTGGACCGACTGAGACGCTCGAACGGGATAATTCGGTCGAGGCGATTGAAAAATTCCGGACGGAAGAACCGTTCTGCGGAACGTAAATAGGTGCCACGTGCCTGTTCGCGGGTGCGTGTGAATCCCACCTGGGCTTCCGCTTCGGTAACACCCAGATTTGAGGTCAGAATGATGATGCAGTTCGTGAAATCTGCGGTGCGGCCCAACGAATCGGTCAGACGGCCTTCACCAAGTACCTGCAGCAGCAGATCAAACACCTCAGGATGGGCTTTTTCGATTTCATCCAGCAGCACCACTGCAAAGGGTTGTCGGCGGATTGCTGCTGTTAACAATCCTTCTGGTGAATCCACGGTGCCCACCAGTTTGGCGGCTGCACCCTCATGAACATATTCGTTCATGTCGAAACGAAGCATTTTTTTTTCGTCTTCAAAGAGATAGCGGGTCAGCGCTTTGGCGGTTTCCGTTTTCCCCACGCCAGTGGGGCCAAGAAACAACATCGATGCCAGAGGGCGATCCGGGTCGTTCAGCCGGGCTTTCACTATCCCCAACGTGTCTACCAGTGCCAGCAGGGCTTCATCCTGTTGAATAATCTGGCTTTTCAGTGCTTCCCAGATCGCCTGACGTGGCAATTTGGTGGTGGTATCGAACAATTTCAGCGACAAGCCCGACTGTTGCTGAAAATCGTCCAGAACCTGTTCGCGACCGATCACCACCCGACCAGTTGGGGCTTTATCCTGATTGGTTGTACTTGTATGCGACGATTCTGCTCGCACAGCCAGACGATTGATGACACGGGCCACCTTTCCAGGGAAGCTGGCGGTGCGTTCATAGCGTTTCTGGATATCAATAATCGTTGGCAGGACATCCAGATCGAAGGTACAGGAAAACTTGCCTTCCATGTGGCGCTGCAGACTTAACAGAATCCGCCAGTTCTGTTCATCCGTGGGTTCCGCTACTGGTAATATTTGAAAAAGATCAGCAAAAGAACGATCCATTTCGCGTAAAACACGCAGTTGCTCTGGCGTAATCTCAGCCAGCACGCGGATTTCCTGGCGTTCCATCGCTGGTTTCAGCAATTGGGCCACATTCAACGTGGAATTGCTGGTACGGCCTGCCAGAAACAGCCCTACCAGATCGTCGAAATACAAGATTAATTGCCGCTTCTGAGCCACCTTCATAATCGCGTGCAGGCGAGATTCCCACTGACCAAGATAGGACATTCCGGAAATCAATCGCTGTGGCGAAATATGCCACAGATTGCCCTGTCTTGTTCGCCGTTGCAGACCCTTGTTTCGCTGAAAAACTGCCTCATGAATCAAGGTGGTTTTCCCCACCATCCGTGGGCCGACCAGCAACACCGGAGAAAAAGGCCTGGCCTGCAGGCGACCGACCAGCTCCTCCACCAGGCTATCCTGCTGCACCGCACGCAGTAATTCATCCGGGTATAAATCTTCCAGGCAATGCCCCACCCGTTGTAATTCCTCATTCCCATCAACGGGCGCTTCATCACCCAGCATAAACATGTTGCTGGTTTTTTCTTTGGGGATTGTCTGGCGGATGTTGGCATTAATTTCCAGAATATGCACCCACGCTTTGCCGATGATGGCCGTCTGGGTTACTTCCTGGTTAGAAAAATCCTCATCTTCCCGTGCCACCGATTGCCAATATTTCTGCATCGCCTCCGTCACCACATTTTCCAGTGTCTGCTGGCGAGGGATTTCGTACCAACGTTCCTGAAAATTAGGTGAGAAAACCAGTTTACGTCCCAGATGCTCAAAACTGACAAAAAACTGCTGATAATCGACTGTACCTGTGCGAAGTACCAGCTTCATTTTTACGCGATGCTGCTGTATCACAGGTGCAAATGACAGGCGGGCAATATGATCATGGCGGGCTTCTTTACTTTGAGATTCCAGAAAGCGGACAATATCAAGCGACAACCGCTGATACAGTTTATTCAACTGCCCACCAGTGCGTGCAGGTGCTTCCGAAAACAATGGCCGGGCAAGGTAATTCTTGCCATGGATTTCCTGCACAAAAATGGGGATTTGAAAGTTCATTGCAGGACGATTCCCTCCAGTACCTGTTCGGCATGCAGCATCAGAAACTGCTGTTGAGCTTTTTCAAGATGATTGGCGAAGGACAGCCGGGATTCCAGAATGTGGTCGTGTGCCTGGTAAATTTTGAAATCGTAGGTACGGATCGTGCGATCAATCCAGTTTCGCTGGTGCACCACACCCAGTGGGGGGATGGCGCTGACAAGATCTTCCCTTGCGACAGTGACAAACGCCACTTGACTACCACTTTGCTGCAGAAAACGGCAATTGTGCAGCCCAACCTCACCGTAGTAGTGTGGATAAGTGCCCCGACCACCAAATTGCAACATCACCCCCGCTGTGGAGTCGGTGATTTTCGACATCAGCTCCTGTGGATGATACTCCACTCGCTTCACTGGTATATCGAGGTTTGCTGGTTTTTTCCCTTCTAACAGATAATTCTCTACCCAGACCTGTTCCACACCTTCCGATAAACCGCTACCTGTTTTGAGCATTTGCAGAAAAGCATCAATTGGATTAGTCACCAGTTCTAGTAACGCACTGTTGTGAACCTGAACGCCGGCGGGACAACCCAGCAGATACGCCTCTGTCAAGGTTTGCAGCCAGAGTTGGTCTCTGCTGAAGATCATCAGTGTTGCGGTATCAATATTCCCTGGCTGGGAATATTCGTACAATTCAAACAGTAATTCACGCCAGCGTTGTTCAATCTGCGGGACTTCCTTATCCAGTTCGAATTCCAACTGTTTATCTACATGAATGTGCAGGCGAAGATCGTCTTCCAATGCGGTAGTATCTTTCCAGAACAGCTCAATCCGTTGAATTGTGGCACGTAATTTGCCCAAACGGCTAAATGCTTCTGTTTCCTGTTGTGTCAATGAATAGGCTGCTTTCTGTAGTTTTTCTGGATGTGGGTTTCAATTCGTTCCAGTTGAAACTGCTCGTTATGCAGATCCTGACAAGCGGTGCCTTTCTGCAATTGCTGCAAACGCTGACGTAACGACACCATTCTTCGCAGGAAAGACTTCCGGTTCTGCAACACCGCATCATTCACCTGATGAGCGTGATTAATCGAGACCTTGGTTGTAATTCCCGTATCGCCGTATTGGATTTCTGCCTTCAGTGGGACATGGGGCAAGTGCATATTCAACTGATGAGCAATTGGGGCCAGCATTTCCCGTTCCATACTGCGTTTCAACGGACGGGCACCATAGCGGGCATCGAACCCCTGTTCCGATATCCGGTTCAGCACTTCGTCTGAGTATGACAGTTCCACCTGCCGAAACTGTAAACCATCCCTTTCCCGCACTTTCTGCCATTCGCGGCGGGCAATATTGCGAATCATTTCGGGTGATAAAGTTCCAAATGGCACTACGCGATCAATTCGATTCATCAATTCCGGACGTAGAAAGCGTTCTAAAGCCCTTGTAAAATGTTCATGGGCGTGGGTGGCACGGTCGCCCGCAGGTCGGAAACCTGCCGCGCCCGCCTGAAAAGATTCTGCACCCAGGTTGGAGGTCAGAATCAGCACACAGTTGCGGAAATCGGCCAGACGTCCACCAGCATCAGTCAGGCGGGCTTCGCCAAACATCTGCAGGAAAAAGTCAAAGCACGATTCGTGGGCCTTTTCAAATTCATCGAACAGAATCACACTGAATGGCTGCTCGCGCACTTTCGCCGTCAGTAAGCCTTCCACACCATACGCTGTACCCACCAGCCGACGAGCAGAGATGACGTCCGAATATTCCGACATATCGAAACGCGTCAGACGATCACGGGAGCCGTAGAGAAATTCCGCAAGTGCTTTCGCCATTTCGGTTTTCCCCACACCGGTGGGGCCGATGAAGATCAGGGAGGCGATTGGCCGTTCTGGTCGCATCAAATCGGTTTTCACGGTGGTAATCAAATCGGCCACAATGTCGACAGCTTCCTGCTGACCAATTACCCGCTCGCAGAACCACTGCTTCATCCGAGGGACATCCAGACGCTGTTCCGGATCGAGCAGCACTGCTGGTAGACCGGTTTCGCGGGCAAATTGCTGCAGCACTTCCTGTTCGTCGATAGGGGTAATTTTGTCGCCGATGTTTAACCGCAACAAGAATTGCAGTGGGCGACCAGGCGACGCAGAATAGGTGGCATAGCGACGATGAAGACGCTCTAATCTTTCCAGTGCAGGTGGGGCTATTGCCCGTTTCACCTGGGGATGTTTTGCTGCCACCGCACTGAGGATTGACATGGACCGTTTGTTGTCGGGCTCTTCCAGACGAACGGCAATAAATGCCTCCATTAACTGAGGGTCTTCACGTTCAATCATCGGCACTTGTTCCGGCGTGCATTCTGCGACGCACAGAATTTCCCCACGAGCGATGGCAGGCCGCAGAAAGGTAGCAATCCCCAGTTGGTTATGTTCGCTTTTGCCCACATCAATCAGTTCTGCCAGGTTGCCCAGGTGGATGATCGATTTTTCCTGTGCCAGTTCCCGGATCAGCTTGGTGCACCGATCCTGCCACATGCCAAAACCTGTCTGACCAGCCACGATTCGTGAGCCACTGGTGGAGTAAAACTGGAATTCATCTAACTGATATTCTTTTGATTGTTTGACCAATTGGCGAAACAGTGCGGTTTTCCCCACGCCACTGGGGCCAATCAGCAGAACCCCCTGGGGGGCTTTCTGCCGAAACAGATCCTCCAGAATCTTCAGGTAGTTTTCCTGTTCGTAACTGGAATCGAGCAATTTGGGCGTTAATTCCGTGGCCACCTGCTTCAAAGTGGTTTTCTTTTCTACCTGATTTTCTTTCGCAAACTCTTGCTGTGCAATGGATTTCAGATCAGGCAGTAGAAATTCAAGCTTACGTTTGAATGTTCGGTATTTGTTGCTGATCTGGATCTGGGACAAATTGCGCAAGTTGGCACTGTGCTGCAAACGCTGTAACTGATTCTGGATTTCCTTCTGAATCACCTGTTTCCACTTTCCATCCTTCGTGGTGGATAATTCCAGTTCAAGTGCAGGCACCCGCACAAATATCAGCTCATCGTTATATTCCCAGGTAGTTATAGAAAATCGGAGGTCAACTGGTTCCTGCCAGCTATCGTCCCGTTTGGGTGGTTGCTGACGCACCTTAACATAGTAACTGTGGGTCGATTTTGGCAGCATCAGGGTGCGTAACTCCCCACGTGGGAGATCGCGGA
The DNA here is from genome assembly GCA_041399155.1 of Zavarzinella sp. Lineage (NCBI taxonomy): Bacteria > Pseudomonadati > Planctomycetota > Planctomycetia > Gemmatales > Gemmataceae > Zavarzinella > Zavarzinella sp. The sequence continues at coordinate 643,108 of JAWKTI010000002.1, read as the reverse complement.
CATACGATCTGACCATCTTTTCAATGGAGGCAATCCCAGCACGCGACGTGGCAGTAATACGCGTAAATGACGGCACCATCAGGGCTTCCGTTAGATACATTCCATTATTCAGGTGTTGCTGCAAAATCGTTAATGGCAGATGAAAGTTCGTTGCCATGGATAGGATCACCAGAAATATTGGAACGGAGGCGCAAGTCGGTTAGGTAATTTATACGCCACAGAAGAATTACGGACAGAATGAAAGTCAGGCGGGATTTTTGGTTCTCAGCACGATGGAAGTGATTTCTGGCCGCACGCGGTAACGGAATTGCCAGCCAAACCCAATCCCACGATTCACGTAAACGGGCACATCATTGTGGTAGCACAATCCAGCTGCAAGGTGCCTGGAGCGTTTGCCGATAAAAATCCGCCCCCATTTTTCCAGCAGAACCTGCCCACCGTGGGTGTGGCCACTGAACATCACATCGCACCGATGGCTTGACAGTTGTTCTACCGTTAGAGGATTGTGGGCCAGCAGTAGCCGAGGGACTTCTGGTCCGATTCCCCCCAACGCCAGGTCGACATCGCACTCCTGTGACCAGAGATCGTCCAGACCAGCAATTGCCAGTCCATTTCCTGGTTCGCCAAGCCAGGCGACCTCATTTCTTAAGACGGTTAGCCCCACATCCACCAGGGCATCATGAATAATCTGCGGTCGATCGGGATCGCGACGCTTTCCCGCAGCGGTATGCACGGAAAAATCGTGGTTCCCCAGCACACAGTAAGTACCCATGGGTGCTTTGAAATTTCCAAAAAAATCTCGAATCCACTTCGCCTGGCTACCACAGTGATCGACGTAATCACCTGTTAACACAAGTACTTGCGGCGATTCCTGTTCTACCGCCTGAATTACCGACTTCAGGTGGGCATCGGGTAAATGTTCCCCACAGTGAAAGTCTGATAATTGTACGATTTTTGTACCATCCAACTCGGGTGGCAGGTTGGCAACGGGCATTTCCAACCGGACGGTATCAATCCAGAACGGTTCCACGGTGCGGGCATAATGAAAACGTGCCGACCACTTGCCAAGCAACCGGGCTGTCGCACGCACAATCGATGGTAGTGGTGTTTTGTTTGTTTCCATTGCCACAAGTTTGGAGGTATCAAACCACCATAAGTTGCGAAATTGTACCACAATTCAGAAAAGGTGGTAACAAAAATATCGAATTGCAACCAAGAAAATGAGAATAACCTAATCTTTTGGCCCACTATTGCTTGGCCGGGGTTTTCTTTTGGGTGGATTTTTCTTTTTCGGAGGTGCGTCTTTCCAGTCTTCGGCAGGCACCTTCAACTCTTTTCTCCAGACGTTCCAATTCCGCATGTAGTTCTTTCTGAACTTCCGCATACGCCGGATCTCCATATACACTTTTCATTTCCTGCGGATCTTTCTTGTTGTCAATCAGTTCCCAGTAATTAATTTGCGGTTCGTAAAAATGGAACAGTTTATGCTGGTCGGTGACTACCCCGTAGTGCCTGCGCACCGAGTGGGCACCCGGGAATTCGTAATAGTGATAGTAAAAGCTCTTTCGCCAGTCGGCAGGTGTTTCACCTTTCAGGAGTGGTATCAGGCTTTTTCCCTGCATATCGGCAGGAATTGGTGCCCCCACCGCATCCAGAAAGGTTTCGGGGAAGTCAAGATTGCTGACAATTTTGTTGTTCGTAGAACCAGGTTTGGTCACACCAGGCCACCGCACCAGCAGTGGGGTACGCAGTGATTCTTCATAAATCCAGCGTTTATCGAACCAGCCATGTTCACCAAGATAAAAACCTTGATCGGAAGAGTATACCACCAGGGTATTTTCTGCCAGCCCCTCATCGTCCAGCCACTTGAGCATTCGGCCCACATTCTCATCAACTGCCTTGATGCAAGCCAGATAATCGTGCATATAGCGGTTGTATTTCCAGCGAACCAGTTCTTTCCCTTCCAGTTTCGCTTTTTCAAAGGCTTGGTTACGTGGCTGATAATAGGCATCCCACGCAGCCCGCTGTTCTGTAGTCAGGTTACCTGGGGTATTCAATTTCAAATCGTTCCGATCCATCGTTTTTTCAATGGTCATATCCTGGGTCTTTTCGGCAATTCCACGGCCGGAATAATCATCGAAGAGAGTTTCCGGTTCGGGATATTTGCGGTCGTTATCGTGCCCCAGGTGCCGCAGAGCCGGCTGCCAGTTCCGGTGGGGTGCTTTGTGCTGGCACATCAGCATAAATGGCTTCGATTTATCGCGATTTTTCAACCAGTCTAATGACAGATCAGTAATGATGTCCGTGGTATATCCGGTGTGTTTCACCTGTTTGCCGTTATCATTCATCGGCGGATTGTAATACGCTCCCTGACCCGGCAGGATATGCCAGTAATCGAATCCCGTTGGGTTGCTCATCAGGTGCCATTTGCCCACAATTGCGGTCTGATAGCCCTGTTTCTGAAAGATTTTGGGAAACGTTTGTTGCGAACCATCAAAGGGGGTGCGCTGGTTTGCATGAAAACCATTCAGGTGGCTGTATTTGCCAGTCAGAATTACCGCCCGCGACGGCCCACAGATCGAATTGGTAGTGAGACAGCGATCAAACCGCATTCCTTCCTTTGCCAGTCGATCAATATTCGGCGTGTCCAGTAGCTTTCCCTGGTGGCCGTACGCACTGATTGCCTGGTAGGCATGATCATCACTGAAAATAAACAGAATATTCAGTGGTTTTTTGGCAGGTTCACCAGCAAACAGTGGCCTTCCTGCCGAACAGCCGATAACGCTGGCGAACAGCACCACCCAGCGAAAAACAGATTTCATCATCTTGCTCCAGAGAGGTCTCATCAAAAGTTCATCGCAAACAGTCTACCATCTTTCGTGCGGCAATCAACAATAACCCCCCACGGCGGTCATTTCAAGAAAGTAAGGTCTTGCACTGGGCTTCCACACGCTAGGTAGGCACATTCTCTACAATAGCAACACTGCCAGAGGAATCTCATCATGAATTATTTTGTTCGCCTGCTGGGGCTGCTTGTTATTACGAATACGGTCAGTAGCATGGAACCTGCAAAAAAAGGCCCACCTAACCGACTGGCGAAAGAAAGCAGCCCATACCTGCTGCAGCACGCCTACAATCCCGTGGACTGGTATCCATGGGGACCGGAAGCATTTGCCAAAGCGAAAAAAGAAGGGAAACTGATCTTTTTGTCGATCGGGTATAGTTCCTGCCACTGGTGCCATGTAATGGAAAAAGAGAGCTTTTCCAACAAGGTCATAGCAGACATTCTGAATAAGCATTTTGTATGCATCAAAGTCGACCGAGAAGAACGGCCTGATATCGACGAACTTTACATGACTGCGTTGCAGGTGTTCGGCAGTCGGGGTGGGTGGCCGTTGTCGATGTTTATCACGGATAGTGGCAAGCCGATTGTGGGCGGAACGTACTTTCCACCGGAAGACAAAAAGGTCGATGGGGGTACCATCCGCGGCTTCAAAGGGATACTGGAAGAAATTCAGAAATTGAACATTGAAAAACGAAAAGAATTGCTGGAACAAGCCGATGAGGTGGCCAAACTGACGGTGGAAACACTGACGAATGCCCACCGTGCGAATCCGCTGGTAGAATTAAACCGCGAATTAGCCGCTGAAGGCGCTTTGCTGTTACAGGAAGCGATCGATCCGGAATTTGGTGGGATTGGGAACCCCAATAATGGTTTCCGTGGGACAAAATTTCCGATGCCCCCCACGTTGAGATATCTTTTGCGAGAAGCTTATCGCACCAAAAATGCCGATTTGCAGAAACTGGTCAACAAAACGCTGACAAAAATGGCCCAAGGTGGAATATACGATCAGCTAGGAGGTGGGTTCCATCGCTACAGTACCGACCGCACCTGGACCGTGCCCCACTTTGAAAAAATGTTGTACGACAATGCCCAGTTGATCGAACTGTATTCCGAAGCCTACGAGTACAATCCAAACCAACTTTACAAGCAAGTGGTGCAGGAAACGATTGCTTTTGTGGCACGCGAATTGACCGCACCTCCAGGTGGGTTCTATTCCGCACTGGATGCTGACTCCGAAGGTGAAGAGGGTGAATTCTACATCTGGACACCGGCCCAGATCGAAACGGCATTAAATTCAAAAGATGATGCCCTGTTTATCCGGGCTGTTTACTCCATTACGGGCAATGCCAACTTCGAAAACCGGGCATATGTGCTGCAAACGATTCGCTCCGCAGATGACATTGCCAAAGAGCAAAAACTCACCCTGGACGCTTATCAGTCGAAAGTGACTGACCTGAAAGCAAAGCTCTTTGCGGCACGTGCCAAACGGGAACGGCCGTTTCTGGATACCAAGATCCTGACTGCCTGGAATGGCATGATGATCCGGGCTCTGGTGCAGGCTGGTGTGACCTTCAAGGAACCAACTTATACCGCCATGGCAGCTAAAGCCGCCGATTTTTTATTGCAACACGCCACCACGAAAGATTTTCGGCTGAAACGATCCACCAGTATTGATTCAGAACAGAAAGTCACTTCGCGCTTCAATGCCTATCTGGACGATTATGCCTTGTTTGCGGACGCCCTGTTCGAGCTCCATCAAGTAACCAACGAGGCAAAGTGGCTTGAAGCAAGTGAAGGGATCACGAAATCCGCTTTGAAATGGTTCGGTGAAGAACAACGGGGTGGGTTTTACTACACATCATCCGACCATGAGGAACTGTTTGCACGCACGAAAGATTACAGCGATGGGGTAACTCCCTCTTCAAACGGTGTGCTGGCACAATTACTGTTGAAAATGGGTCGGCAGACCAAGCAAAAGCAATACACGACTGCCGCAGAAGGCACAATTAAGCAGTTTGCGGGGGTACTGAAAATCCGACCTACAGGTGTTCCCACCCTGGCATTGGCTTTGGATGATTATTTGACGCAAGGTGCCGCAGCACCAGAAGTTCCGAAGCAACCGCTGCCCAAAAACAATTCTCCCACCAAATCCTCCGAGGTGGTGGCAGTAGTGGTGACTGTGAAGAAGATCGCCGACTCATTTCAGTATCGTATCAAACTGACGATCCAGCCTGGCTGGTACCTATATGCCAACGACTCTGGTGCGGGCGAAGCGATTGGCAAACCCACTGCGGTCCGGGTGTTGGCAGTCGATGATAAATCAAAGGTTCAGATTAAATACCCCGCAGGGAAACCGTTGAAACCACTTGATCCGAAAGCAGCACTGGTTTATCAGGAAATAGTCGAACTTGAAATAAGTTCTCCAGTGAAACTCAGCGAGGCAAACCTGCGGCTGGAAGTGCAGGCTTGCCAAAGTGGGGATGCGGGCGTTTGTTTATTGCCGGAAACGATCCGAATTTCTGTTCCGGACTGAAGACTCTGCCATGGCAGATCATGCCTCCACTCACCAACGAACCACCGAACTATTACAGGCGATCGCCTCAGCACCCACCAAAAAGGAACGGGCTCGCTGGTTACGGCAATTCCAGGAACATTTAGAGCAGTCCGAGCTGACTTTACCATTTCTGAAAAAATTATCACCAAAAATAGCTGCAGATCGTCGCTTTGTATACGAATTGTTCGGCCAGTGGTCGGTGCCGCTTAATCAGGAGTTGATCGACTTACTCCTCCCCTACCTGCGTGGGAGTGGCCGACGTCGAAAAATGCGCTCCCGCCTGGTCATCCGCTTGATCAATTCCTGTACCAGAGCGGAACAAACGGAAGAAATTGTTTATCGGTACCTGGAATCAATCCCACGCTCACTGTGGGCAATTACCCTGCTGGGATTGGCACCCAAAATCAACATGTCGGTGCATGGCAGCAGAATAATTAAAGAATTATTAAAGCAATACGAAATCCGCTGCCCACGGTGCGACGAAAAATTACAATCCTCTCAGATTTCCGTCCACTTGTGGCAACGGCACCAACTGCTTTATGAAGATGGCAAAATCCTGGACGGCTGGCAGTGGATTCAGGAACAATTGGCCGATTTGACGGAGTCCAGCAAGTCTACTCACCTGGATGCAATTTTTGAAGTCGCCCGCACGCAGGACCCAGTGGGTGGGTGGAACGAAGTCGAACGGCGCTGGCAGGCACTGGCAGAACAACGCCCACCTCTGCCGGTCAATGAAGGCCAATGCCCTAATTGTCGTTTGACTATTGTGCATCCCGAAAACCCACTTCCCATTACGGTGGTGGGCAATGATTACCTCGATTTCAGCTCAGCGTACAAAATTGATCAGCGTGGGGGCATCTTTTCCAGACATTGGCAGGTCACAGTTCGAAATCGTGCTGTTTTCATTGAACCCGCAGATCAGCCACCCAAATGGAATGGTGCTTTATTCCTGTTGGTTTGTCTTGGCACTGTTCTGTTGCTTCTTTTTGCAGCCATTTTACCAACTGATCTGGTGTTAGTGCCCACTTTGATAACCGCTGGGTTATTAATCCTCTGCTTTCTGAGCATGGTCACTGGCACCACAAATGTGAGTAATTCATCAGATATCATCGACCTGGCATGGAAATATCAGGTGGGGAATCTGTTGCAGCGTCGCCTGCTGTTGGCAGATCGGGAATTTCTGGCATCACTGGCCAGATGCAGCCACGATCTTGGGAATCCACGAGCACGAAAACAGCACCTGCTGGAACTGTTGGAAGAATCGGAAACCACCCCACCACTCGAAAGGGAGTGGGTAGAACTGGCACTGTTGTATATTCGAGATCAGGAACTTTCCGGCGGTGACCCACTGCAGGATCTGGCACTGCACCTGGGTTACTGCTTTGCAGGGAAGGTAACCTTCGATCAGGCCCAGCCACTTTGGGATAAAGCACTGTCCTATTACCACTCACCAGCCCTTCGACTGCGACTGCGAATCCTGTTGCTTGCCGAGGCATTTCAGGAAGGGCTCGAACCAGGCGATTTTTTTCAATTGGGTAAGTTGTATCCCACGTTCGGGCAAATAATCGCCAGCACCCATCGGGAAGGGCTTGCCCGCCTATGGCTGTTGTGGCAGCTTCGCCCGAAACGACTATGGCATGCTGTTGCCGCTGCCACTTCGGTGTTCGATCTTGCCCGCTATCAGGCATTATCGCAGTCACTGTTGGAACGCCACCCCGATTTACTTCTCTACGATGCGGTGGGAGTCGATGGCTTTCAAGGTCAGCCGATTTTGCTCTGTGAAACAGGAATCCGTTTTGGGGACGCACTGATTACCCGCATTGATGAAGAGATTTCCTGGCACCGTGTATCTATTTTTCGCAAACAGTACGATGTCAAAATCGGCGATGAGGTACTGACTACCGACAACGACCCGAGTGGCATCGTGGCCCGCCTGCAGGCTTGGCAGCAGTTTTATTTTGAGGAATTTGAGCCTAGGGCACTGCAATCACGTCGATTAAAATCTGCCCGACAAAAAAAGTTATTGGAACAACGGCTGCAGGATTGCCCCACCTGCCGAGCGCAATACTATCACCAGCCAGGAAATACCGGGTGGCTGGTTACTGGGGAGGACCATGAAAATGAATAACATTGCCTTGATTGGCTACCGGGGGTCTGGGAAATCGACTGTTGCAAAATTGCTGGCAGCCAACCTCGGTTGGGATTCGGTTGACACGGATGAAATGGTCGTGGAAACTGCACAGAAATCAATTCGCCAGATCTTCGAAGAGGATGGTGAAGCGACTTTTCGAGAATATGAGAAAGTGTGCCTCGAATACATTCTGGAGCACGAGCAATTAGTGATTGCTACCGGGGGCGGGATCATTATTCAGCCAGAAAACTGTGCCAGATTACGCCAGAATGCGTGGGTTGTCTTTCTGGATCTGCCACCAGTGCAATTGTGGCAGCGAATTCAGGCTGATACCCAGACCACCGAAAACCGGCCCAACCTGGCAGGTGGCGGGCGTGAAGAAATCGAAACAATTCTCGCGCGCAGACGGCCCATTTATGAGTCCCTTGCAAACGATCACTTGCATATCTCAGGCATGACCCCTGAAGAAATCGTCAGCGCGATTATCGCCAACTTGCCGGGTGAAAAGGACTGATTTTCACTGATTGACCGATTTTCTGCGAAGAAATGGCGTTGCATGAAATGCGGAAATCGGGTATCGCCCAGCGAATGGAGAGCTTCCACCGATCTGTCATGCAATCACTCTTTGGATTGTTTTGTGCTGCCTTCCTGATGATCGGAAGTGCTGCTGGTCAGGCACCACCACAGGCCATTGCGTCTGGCCCCGATTCCCCACCTGCAGGCAGAGGCAGGTCACAGGGCAATCCCCTGGAAAGCGCTGGCTTCGATGGGCCAGGAATGGGGAAGCCCGGCTATCGTGCCACGTGGTATCCATCCCAACCGATCACTCAGTCGCCAGCCGAAATGAGCCTCTTCCGGCAGGGAATCTCCGCAGGTTATCCCATCTGGCGGGAAGAAAATGACACTGTTTTACTGATGGCGGGAGTCCGGAATACCCAGTTTTCTACGTCAGCAATCCTGCCAGATTCCCGCAAACCTTTCCCAGATGAATTATGGGCCATCGATACAGGCATCATGTACATTCACAAGTTTGACAATGGCTGGTCAGGTGCCGTTCGAGCCTCGCTCGGTTCGGCCAGCGATAAGCCCTATGACAGCATGGATGAAATTAATCTGAATTTCTTCGGCTTTCTGCAGACTCAGGTGAGTAACGATACCGATTATTGGATTTTTTCGATCTTCTATTCACCCATGGGCAACCTGACTTTTCCGATCCCTGGGATTGCCTATCTCTGGAAACCATCAGAACAGTTCAATATGAGCATTGGGATTCCTTTTTCCATCAAGTGGACCCCCATTGAAGATCTGACCCTGACTTTTTCCTATTTGCCAGTCATTAACATCAATGCCAGAGCCAATTATCGAGTGCGAGATGGCTTTGAACTTTATGGTGGCTTTGAATGGTTGAACGAAGCCTATTTTTTAGCGGATCGATCGGAACGTCGAGATCGATTTCTGGTATTTGAGAAAAGGTTAATTACTGGCATCCGGTGGGATCTCTGTCCCCACGCGGTTCTTGATCTCAACGGTGGTTATGCCTTTGATCGTTACTTTGGACAGGGACAGAACCTGTTTTCAAACATGCGCGACCGCCTCGATATAGGCAGTGGGGCCTTTGTGGGTGCCAACCTGATCGTGAAATGGTGATTTCCAGCACCATCAGCAAGTGACTACTGCTTCCATTAATGAATTAATTGTTCGCATTCCCACATAAGGTTCGTGCGTGCAGGTGCTTCACCCAGCTCCCGCATTATGGCCGTGCGATAAATTTGAGGCGAGGCCAAAAATTGTTGCAGAATTTTCAGCCGACCCTGGGCAAAATCGGCCTCTGGCACCCACGAATACTCCTGCCGAATTGCCGCAGCATAGGTGCGGTAACGGGCTTCTTCCGCACCCAGGATGGCCAGGTCAGCATCCAGCAGCACGGCAACATCCGGATCAATAACTAGCATTGTGGGGGATGCTGTTGCCAGAATCAGTTGGTGCACCTTCATAACCAGTTCATTATCCAAGCCAAAGCGGTGCAACACTTCTGAGGCAAGATTCGCGGACTTTTGTTCATTTTCGTTCGACTTGGGGTCGTACACCGAATCATGAAACCAAATCGCCAGTTGAACGGCGGTCAGATTATTCGCCACGGAAGACAACTTTCCAGCTATTTTTAACATCTCATTAATGTGCTGCAAGTTGTGGTAGTAACGGGTGGGACCTGTGTAAGCCGCAACCAGTTGGTCGAAAACCGGATAACTGTCAGTCCCACGCACCCCAAGACGCTCAAAAAAGCGAAACCAGAGGATTTCCATGATCTGCAGACGTTCCGGTGATATCGTGGAATGATGCATTCTGGAAAAATACCTGGAGTGTTATTGAAACAGGGCATTCACAAAATCGTCAGGGTGGAACAGATCGAGGTCTTCCAGGGCTTCGCCCACACCCACGTACTTTACTGGTAGGCCGACAGCTTCTTTAATGGCAAAAATGGAGCCACCTTTCGCACTGCCATCCAGTTTCGTGAGAATAATTCCTGTACACTGCACCGATTTGCTGAACATCTGGGCCTGAGTGACCGCATTCTGCCCAGTGGTGGCATCCAGAACCATTAAAGTTTCATGAGGAGCCCCACCGATCTGTCGCTGGATCACTTTATGAATTTTTTCTAATTCCCGCATCAGGTGGGTCTGCGTGTGTAGGCGACCTGCGGTATCGACAATCAGAACATCGAAGCCACGTGCTTTGGCTTTTTCGCAGGCATCGTGGGCCACGCTGGCAGGGTCGCTCCCCTGATTGTTTTTCACAATGTCGCAACCAATCCGCTCGCACCAGATGGTCAATTGTTCGACTGCAGCCGCCCGAAAGGTATCGCAGGCTGCAACGACTACTTTTTTGCCATCTTCTTTTAAGCGGTTGGCTAATTTGGCAATGGTGGTGGTCTTACCGGAACCGTTCACACCCACAATCATCACCACCGTCGGCCCAGTAGGTTGAAAATGGATCCCTGGGGATGGATCATTGAGCATTTCCCGCAACTGTGCCTGCACAAAAGCCTGCACGTCATCGGTTACTTCCTTGTCCTGAAAAGCTTGCCGTACCCGCTCGACGATGATTCCTGTAGATTTGACACCCACATCAGCCAGGAAAAGCCGACGTTCCAGTTCATCAAGAAAGGCTTTGTCGACCTTGCCCCGCCCACGAATCAGGTCGATGACGCTGGAAAAGGCATCGCGGGTCTTGCTGAGGCCTTTCTTCAGTCGGGAGAAAAATTTACCAATCATCCGTTACCACCAGGTGCAAAACCAACAGGACACATTCAACTGGTCAATGTATGAATCTCACCCAAACGTGGTACCGTTTTTCAGCATCTATCAACTAGCGATTCGGTCCTCATAACTGTTGAATCTGAGCCCGATGTCGTCCTGTTGTTGCAAGACTCATAACACCACTTGACCTCTATACCAATCTTGAAGAGAAAATTCTGAAGTTGATTTTTTTGATGCCAACACTCATTCTGTCACCACGGTTTTCGGAAGATTCGCAAGCACTCTGGCGTGCAGCCGGAAAGCTTGGTTGGAAGGTGGAACGATTGACCAACTGGCATGTCCCAGAATCAATCGCCAATACAGCAGATCCTGTTTTTTATCTGGAAGGACTTTTTGCCAGCACCATCGCAGAACAATTCGGGCGTATTTTACCTCTGCCACCGGCGAATTGGCTACCCTCACTACCAGCGGAATTCCGAAAGCGAAATATTGAGTTGCTCCCTGCACTAGCTGCTCGCCAGATTAACCACGCTGCCTTTTTCAAACCACCCAATGACAAAAGTTTTCCTGCAGGAATCTACCAGAGTGGAGCGGCGTTACCCACCGACATCGGAGAAAATGAATCGATATTGGTAGCTGAAATCGTTTCGTGGGAAAAAGAATTCCGCTGTTTTCTCCTGAACCGAGAGCCACAGGCACTGTCTGTTTATCTTCGGGATGGGCAATCACAAAAAGACCAGGAATATTCTGCAGCAGACGTTGAAATTGCAGAAGCTGAAGCGTTTATTCAGTCCATTTGTGCTGATACGAGAATTGAATTACCCCCAGCAATTGTCCTTGATGTGGGGGTGATTGCTGAGCGTGGCTGGGCAGTAGTTGAGTTAAACGCTGCCTGGGGATCGGGAATATATGGTTGTGATCCTGTTGCAGTTTTACACGTACTCGAACAGGCATCTAGACCTGTCGAAAAGCCTTAATTTGAGGAAATATTAATTGCCTTCACCAATTGAGCTGGGATTGGCGGTTTTAACCCCCGAATTCCTTCAGAATCACGAAAATCTGTACAAATTGTTCGCAACAGGCATTAAGTGGGATGAACGTATTCGAGCCCGCAAAGTTGCCAGTTTCGGCATGCCATACAACTATTCTGGTACAGTATGGCCCGCTTCACCAGTTCCTTCATTTTTACAAGAACTTTTTGTGATGCTTGCTGAAAAAGTGCAGTACTTACCAAACAATTGTCTGGCAAATTTTTATCCCACCGGAGAATCAACGATGGGATTTCATTCTGACTCCATCGAAGAGTTAGAGCCTGGAACTGGAATCATTATTATGTCGCTTGGCTCTCCCAGAACAATGGTTTTTCGCAATAATGTGAACCGGTCAGAACAGCACCAACTGATACTCCAGCCAGGATCACTTTTCCATATGTCTGCGGAATTACAGGAGCACTGGCAGCATGCAATTCAAGCTGAACCGGACATAACCGCTGGTCGAGTAAGTTTGTCTTTTCGAAAGTTAAAGATGAATTTGATTACTCAATCGCACTGATATGTGTAACTGAGGATGGCATTAAATCGAATATTCTGGTTCAAATACCCGAATCTTTTTAGGCATCGCATAGACCGTGTCGCCCTTTTTGATCTGCAATTCCGCATAGCGTGCCGGTGGCAGGTCGACATGCAGTTCCATGCCGGTACTGACCACCACCACAGTAACACGGGTGACAGAACCCGAAGGCGTGACATGACGTACGGTCGCCTGAAGGCAAGCAGTGCCATTTGTCTGCACATCCAGATCCAGATCGTGCGGCCGAATGAACACTTTCGTGGGGCCATTCACCTGAGAATAGGGAAGGTCAAATTCCAGATCGCCTACAATTGCCTTTCCTTCATGCACCCGACCGTGGAAGACGTTCACATGGCCCAGAAAGTCCATCACAAATTCATTAGCGGGGTGGTCAAACACTTCCTGTGGTGTGCCTTGTTGTTCAATTCGCCCACTGTTCATCACCACAACTTTGTCGGCAACCTCAAACGCCTCTTCCTGATCGTGGGTCACAAAAATCGTCGTAACCGGCACTTCATCGTGCAATTTTCGCAGCCATTGTCGTAATTCCACTCGCACTTTCGCATCCAATGCACCAAACGGTTCATCCAGCAGCATCACGGCAGGCCGGGCAGCCAGTGCACGTGCCAGTGCAATCCGTTGACGTTGTCCGCCAGATAATTGCGCGGGATAGCGTTCCCCCACATTGTCGAGACGAATCAGGTGCAGTAATTCCTGTACCCGTTGGCGAATGTCTGCTTCTTTCCATTTGCGGATTCGTAACCCAAAAGCCACATTTTCAAACACAGTCATATGTTTGAACAAGGCATAGTGCTGGAAAACAAAGCCAAAGTTACGGTGCCGCACCGACCTCCGGGTGACATCCACTTCCGATTGATAGACGGTCCCTTCATCGGCCTGCTCCAGGCCAGCAATCACCCGCAGTAAGGTAGTTTTCCCAGAGCCAGACGGGCCCAGCAGTGCCAACAAGGCACCTTCGGGAACATTCAGCGACACACGATCGAGTGCCTGAAAGTTTCCAAAGCGTTTCGAAACATTTTGGACATGAATACTCATCGACTTACTCGTAATTGATCATTCAGGTGGGGCATGTTTTTCCTGCTTTAACCGTTGTTCTACAACCACTTTCAGCAATAATGTTGCCAGAGCCAGCATTGTCAGAATTGAAGCAACTGCAAATGCGGCTGGTTGCTGGTATTCCTGAAACAGTTTCTCAACGCGAAGTGGCATCGTGTCTGTTTTGCCACTGATTCGCCCACTGACGACGTAAATGGCACCAAATTCCCCCATTGCCCGTGCGTTGCAAAGAATAATGCCGTATAGCAGGCCCCAGCGAATGTTGGGGAGTGTCACATACCAGAACATCTGCCAGGCGTTTGCACCCAGGCTGCGGGCAGCAATTTCCTCTTCAGCACCCTGGGCCTCCATCATCGGCAGCAGTTCTCTGGCAACAAATGGCACCGTTACAAACGCGGTGGCCAATACCAGTGCAGGTGGGGCAAAAATAATCTGGTAACCATGGGTCTTCAGCCACAATCCTAATGGAGAATGCAGACCAAACAATAAGACAAATGCCAATCCCACCACAACAGGCGAAACACTGAACGGGATATCGATCAGCGATGTCAACAGTGTGCGGCCAGGAAAGCGAAAGCGGGCGATGGTATAAGCGGCAGCCACTCCAAAGACCGTATTGAGCGCAACTGCCAGTGGCGCAACGATTAGCGTCAAATAAATTGCATGTCGGGTATCTTTATCCGAAACCAGATAGGTCCAGTATTTCCAGAACCCGGTGCGGAATGCTTCCACAAATACATTCGCCAGTGGGATTGCCACCAACCAAATGATAATGAATGCCGTCGTGCCGATTAATGCCCAACGTACCCACGGTCGGGTGGGGATTGGCCGCAAAACAACTTCGTTGCTAACTTCTTTTTCTGTAATGACTTGCGCTAGAATTTTTGCAAAAGGCCAACTAATTCCTTGTACAAGCAGGTGCCCCACCCTTCGAACGGAGCGTGGTGCGGAACCGGGCTGACTCCAGCGTTCCAGCAAATTGATCACAATCAGTAACACGAAAGACATCGCCAGTAACACCATCGCAATCGCCGAAGCTTCGCGGTACGCAAATTCTTCCAGCCGAGAAACTATCAATACCGGGGCAATTTCCGTCATGAATGGCATATTACTGCTCATGAAAATGACAGAACCGTATTCCCCAATCGCCCGTGCAAAGGCCAGGGTAAATCCGGTAATTGCAGGTGGCACCAGTACGGGTAAAAGAACGTGCCGGAACACTTGCCAGCGATTTGCACCCAGGGTTTCAGCAGCCTGTTCTGTTTCGCGATCGATATCTTCCAGCACGGGTTGTACGGTGCGGATTACAAACGGAAAACCAGTAAATGTCAGCACCAGAATAATTCCAGTCCGGGTGTAGGCACCTTCGATCCCTAACGGTACTAACCATTGACCTAACCAACCGTTCGGAACATACAGACTGGCGTAAACCAGGCCAGCAACCGCGGTAGGAAGTGCAAACGGCACATCCACCAATGCATCCAGAATCCTTTTGCCGGGAAATTCGTAACGTACTAACGTCCAGGCGACGATCAGGCCAAGCACAACATTGATCAACCCAGCGGCAAATGATGCTGTCAGGGTCAGGCGGTAGGCGGCAATAGCCCGTTCACTCCATACTGCAGCAGTAAATTCCCCCCAGCTTAAGCGGGTTGCCTGCCACAACGCTGCCAACAGCGGGATCAGCACCAGAACTGCCAGGTAAAGCACGGTGGTGCTCAACCCGAGGCCGAAACCGGGCAACACGCGACGTGTCGCTGGAGTCATGGACGGCTCCGGACAAGTTGATCGACCAGACCACCATCGGCAAAGAACTGTGCGTTCAATTCATCCCACGTGGGGGCCAGTTGATCAAATGAGAAAAGCCTCATTTCTGGGAAACGATGGCGATTTTTGGCCAGCACCTCTGCGGATGTGGGGCGGAAATAATGGTTTGCAATCAACTGTTGTGCCGTGGGAGTGTATAGAAATTCCAGATAGGCCTGGCTGATTTCGCGCGTCCCTTTCGCATCCACGACAGCATCCACCAACGCGACGTGGGGTTCGGCAATAATACTGACTTGCGGGTAAACAATTTCCAGTTTTCCCTTTGCTTCCTGTACTTCCAGGTGGGCTTCATTTTCCCATGTCAAATGGACATCGCCAAGCTGCTTTTGCGAAAAAGTCATTGTTGAACCACGTGCAGAAGCATCGAAAACGGGAATCCGCTGATACACTTTGTGCATAAACTGTCGTGCATCCTCTTCCGATCCCCCATTCGTGATTACAGAACCCCACATGGCCAGAAATGCCCACTTGCCGTTACCAGAAGTCTTCGGGTTGGGGCAGATCACCTGCACATCGGTGCGTTCCAGATCTTTCCACTCGTGAATCTGTTTCGGATTTCCCTGCCGTACCACCATTACAATTGTGGAAGTGTAGGGCAGCGAGCGATTTGGCAGACGTTCCTGCCAGCCATCCTGCAAACGGCCCGCTTTGCGAATCGCATCGGTATCGGAAAACAGTGCCAGTGTCACAACATCCGCATCCAAGCCATCAATCACAGAACGTGCCTGGCTGCTCGACCCACCATGGGACTGCCGAATCCGCAGTGGTTTGCCAGTTTTTTGTCGATAGTCACGAATGAATTCAGCATTAATATCGCGCCACATGTCTCTGGTGGGATCAAAGGAAACGTGCAGCAACTCGGTATCGCCACCTGTGCGAATCATGCCAGCATCGATCACCCACCAACAGGCAAAAGCCAGGTAAGCGACAACGATTGCTAGAATTAGTATTCGCATGTTTACTATACTGGTCTTGATTTCCTGATTAATTCAATCACTACTAAGCTTATCGACTTAGATAACATTGACCATGAACCAAAGAAAATCGACGTTGCAATGAGATTATATAATCATCTTATTATATAGCTAAACATTTAACTTTGCAACGTTTGTTCGCAGCATGATCACGATCGCACCGAGCTGGCAGAAAAATGCCCAGGTGTACGCACCGTACGCTTGGGTAAGTTTGCCGATTTGCTTTGTGATGTCTTCAGATTCTGGCCACACACCCGTACTGGTGGACATGATGAAGAAAAATGAAAGAGCGAGGAGAATGCCCAACCAACGCCGGGTCGATTTCGGAAAATCGGTGCGTGCTATGCCATAGCAAATCGTGGTAATGGGCAGCAACAAAATCACACAATGGTGTTTCCAGGTGCGTTCACTGAAAATTAGCATCCCAAGCATAATAAGAGAAAAATTCAGCCGCAATCCGCCAGTTTGGCAATACGGGCATGGGGCGACGCCAGCCCCACGGTGAGGTCCAGATTAACAATGCCACAAATAGAAACTGACAAACCTGAACAATTCGTTTAATGGTCAATGCGTCCCACGTGACAAAATTGTGGTACGCCAATGGAATGTAAACGTTATTTTGGTCGTATGTGCTGAACGACGGTGCGTGCGATAGCAACCTTGTCAGTAAACCTGGCAAAGATTGATTCTGGTGCTCTGGCGTGACAATATTTTCTACCAGATACGGCACAACATCCCACGCACCCAACCTGTCAGTGCGTCCCAGTTGGCGTGCCAGCCAGAAATGAGACTATTCTCACGAATTGCAAACAACCCCGTGGGGATCAGAAAAAAAGAACAGCACCAACCCCACCAGACAACTGAGCAAAAGTAATAACTGCCGTTTCCAGGCAAAGTACACAACAAACAACGCCGGAGTAACCTTGGCTGCAATTGCTAACCCCAGCACCACCCCTGCAGTGATGTGCCACCCTTTCCGATAGGCCATTAAAGTGGCCATCACCAGAAAAAGGATGAAGATATTGATGTTTCCATGGGTCAGGTCACCCATAATTGGGCGCAAACTCAGCCCGATCGCCAGAAATTTCGCCCACACGGGCATGGGATGTTCGGGATCTTCCACCATTTTGAAGGCCCAGTCGATGCACAACCAGGCCATGCCAATTTTCAAAAAGAACCATAATAACGCAGCCACGGCGGGGCTGTATTTGCCAAACGCATTCCCCGTGGCAATTTCCGAGAAAGGCCACAAAAGTTGTGCCATAATCGGTGGGTTGGGGTAATTGTTAGTCTCGTGGATATTCTCGCCGTCTTCCATCGCTTGAATTTGTTTCGACCAGCGCAGAATTGCCGATTGGGTATATCCATCCCGCCGAGGCGTCAACACTTTCTTGGTATACCGAATACCAGTGTAGATAAAGATGCCGATCAAGACGAAAAAAAACAACAGATGTGCCTGCCTGGCAGAAACCATTACCAAATTCCTCTGGTTGTATCGGTTAGGATGAATATAGCGACTTTGCAGTGCAAACCAATCCCAACTGGCTGGTTGAATCCAACGCCGTGGTACTACAAATCTGCTATTCTTCCACTAAAGGCAAATCCCAAAATATGAAAATTCGATGAAAGAACATTATGATCCCTGGCTTGTCCGGCTGCCTGATGGCCGCACGATCTCTGCCAAAAGTACCGCTGCTGTTAGACGACACATGGAACATGGTGTTATCCCAAAAAACAGCATGGCCAGGCGATCACCAGAAGATGAATGGCGGGAACTGGAATGGATTGCCGAATTTGCTGATCTGATCCACGGTGGGCCACGATTGATTGCTCCGGAACCCCGCCCGTTGCCGAAAGAGTTTGAAGCGGAAGAAGAATCGATCACTTCGGAAGAAGCGAAGCCGCATCATGCCACCCCACCACCATTACATCGCAGCGGTTCTTCATCCAGCAATACCACCAC
Organism: Zavarzinella sp.; assembly: GCA_041399155.1. Lineage (NCBI taxonomy): Bacteria > Pseudomonadati > Planctomycetota > Planctomycetia > Gemmatales > Gemmataceae > Zavarzinella > Zavarzinella sp. Next base: position 624,911 of record JAWKTI010000002.1, on the reverse strand, counting down.
ATCGACGGGAATGCACGACCCACTACGGCTGCAATCTGTGGGGGTGCGTGGGTTGGTCGATGAGCTATTAACCGCATTTGATGCAGCTCTGAAATCCCACAAATTGCTGACTTCTGCACTTTGGTGTGCGGTAGTGGCATTTACAATCGTCATTCTGGGTTATTTCGCCTTCCGCATTACGGAAGCAATCTGGCTGACGAAATTGATAACTTACTCAGTGAGTCTCGCCGCCGCGGCTGGTTTATTCACCCTGATTTCGAAACAAGCCCATGAAGAGGCGACAACGGCAAAACGAGTCAGTCCGATGCAGGCAATTCGTGGCATTGTCCCTGAATTTGTCCAAGTACTACTGATTATGCTGGCTATCTATGGAGGTGGTTTTCTGGTGCTGTATCTGCTGAATCTGGCACCTGAACAGATCAGCAAGCTGGTCAGCAACCTCAGCGATAACCTTGCAAGTATTGTCACCACCCTTCTGGTGATTGTGCTGAAAATCATCTCGATTGTCGTGGTACTGATCATGTTACTGGGTACGTTCGCAATCCCCATTCGTGTGGTAGAACAGGCGAACCCTAAGCAGATCATCAGCGATTGGATTCAACTGCTGAAGGTACATCGCCAACGGGCGTTAATTTACCAGGCAGGTGCAATCATGACCTCCCTGGTGGCAGCGATCCCCACCATCATTCCGATTTACCTCACGATGTCGTTTGGCCCATCTATGCCCAGAAACGAATCAGCGTTAAGTACTTTCTTCCCGATTTTCACTCAGGCGTTCGATACCAGCCTCTATGCATTTGCATTTGGACCAGCATTGGGGTACTATATTGTTGCGAACCTGTATATTTACCTGCACCTTCGCTACGAACACTCCGACCATTAACGCCCTGCACTTGAGGCAGCGATGTCCGATTTAGTACGATTTTCAGTTTCTTTGGAAGAGGATTTGCTGCAGGAATTCGATCAGTATTGCAAGGACAATCAACTCCCCACCCGAAGCGAAGCCATCCGGCACTTATTGCGGGAAAAACTCACCACCCAGACCTGGCAGCACGATCATTCGCTGGTTGCGGCCAATTTAACGGTTGTTTACGACCATCATCGGAGCCATCTGGCAGAAAAAATGATCGAACTGCAACACCAGCACGGTGATTATGTGGTGGCCACAATGCATGTGCATATCACCCACGATCTGTGCATGGAATCAATCGCTTTACGTGGGCCAGCCGATGAACTGCGCACCCTTTCACAGAAGCTGGGTGGCCTCAAAGGTATTCACCTTTCCCACCTAGTCGTGGCAACAGCTCAGATTGAAGATGCGGGTGGAAGTGGGGGCCATTCCCACAGTCACGGCTCGTGAGGTGCATTTTGGGCCGATTTAATGAACAAATATTCATTAATATTTCCGATTTATAGCAATTTATAGCCACTTATACAGCACTTTGGGCATTTATATCTCGTTTCGTGTATAAATGGGTATAAATTGATATAATTCAAGTATTCATTTTCCCCCGAAACAGGCATTCATACAAAATTGCGTTGTTGACTGATCAGTTTAGTAGTAGTCGTTTCTCTTCCTTCGGCCGCGACGGTCGTCCTCATTTTTGTGGCGTGCCCGCATCCAGTTTCTCACCCGCAGCATGCAAAGCCAACACAGCAAAAGCACTTCCTGCGTTGGTGATGAAATGTCGCTTGTCCACTTTGAGCGATCTGGTAAACCACCTGCCTGATTCACGCTGGTTGCTTTTCAGCCACTGGAGTGCTTTGACAATCTGAGGATCATCTGGCTTAACTCCATGCTGTAAAAGTACATACATCACGAAGCCGGTGGCATAACCGTCCCCAGGCCCGGTGGGATCATTAAGAGTTTTTTCAGCGTCTTTACGGTGGTAAGTTCCCAATGAGGGCAGGCACCAGCTACCATCAGCCTTCTGAAGTTTTCTTAATGAATTGATCGTCGCCAGCTGCTGGTCTTTGGTAAGCAGATCAGGCACCACCGTGCTCGCCCACAACAGCGTGGTCTGGTGGTGCAGGTCAGGCGGGGGATTATTCGTTAAATAGATACGGATCTTCTTTAAACCTTCTTTGGCCTTGGGGCTTTTCCAGTATTCTTCCGGTGCAATTGCGACCGCCACCGCAACAAATGCTACTCCATAGAACTGGTCATGCTCCAGTGGGGGCCAATCACAGTCGGGCCATTTCCAGGAACCATCTGCTTTTTGCAATGTCCAGATCCGATCCAGTGCCTTGCGTGTTTTGGGGTGTAATTTTCCTGTGGTGGCAGCATCATTGCCCGCCAGCGCAAACGCCGTAGCCAGCACATTGTAATCTGCCCGCGGTGGTTTGGTATCCCAGCTATCGACCGATTCTTCCAGAAAAGAACGAATTTCTTTCATCGGTTGAGCATCACCACCACGAATATGTGGTCGGGCCAACATGTAAGGCACATTGGTGTGACAAGTAGCACACTGATATCGTTCCGTCCACTCCAAACTGGCCCCATCCAGGTAATTTGCCGCTCGTTCAGCGGAATATGCTTTCCTTACAGGCTCGTCTGGCACAGTTGGTTTGGGGAAATCAGCCGCCAGGACAGGCATTGGCAGACACAGCAGAACAAAAATGCGAAACATCATTGGAAGCTCCTGATCAACAAGAATATCCCCTGGCAAACAGAAACTCAATGAGAATCTTGAAAAAGCCCTTGATAGCTTGGCTGATCCAGAAACACTATCACCGGAATGGAATAAGTGAAACTGCTTTGAATTAGTGGGCTTAAAACTTGATTGAAGTGGAAGCCTTTTTGCCTTGAACAGACCAGCGACTGTTCGATTTTCTGGTGGGTGTCTTGCCATATTCCGCGTGGGCGGTCCATTTGGCTGAACCGTTCTCCGGAATTTCGGACACAGTGAAAGTTGCAGACGCATTTCCTTTTTCGTCAGATGTGACCGTCATCGAATACGTTTTGCCATCACCAATGTAAATTCTAACAGAAGTTTTTGCAGGCAGGTTGCTGACGCTGATGGTAGCAGTTTCTGCATAGGCAACACTGGCACTCAAACCCAAAACAAGGCAGAAAATGAAACGAAACATGTTGTAAACCTCATGGAAAGAGAATTTGACTGAAAGTTACAGGATAAGCAATCTGATATCAACAAAAATATTTGAATAATTTTTCACCTTCGTAGGGGCGTAAAAAAGCCCCATGGATGGGTGCATCCATGGGGCGAGAGGTTGAACCGGAGGTCAGATCCTCTGGGAAGGACCACCACGGTGCCTGCTTGCAACGTGATTTATCCGACCTTCTGGCTCAAATTCTGCTGTTCCGGGCGTTAAACGCCTGTTCCGCTGCCTGGTCAAACGTATCCAGATTCTCGTCGTTAAATGCCTGCCATCTACCGGCATGCCATAGTTCCAGGTGATCGCGAACACCAATCAAGACAACTTCCTTGCCCAAATCTGCAAATTTGTTCAATCGTTCTGGGACCAGAATGCGTCCCGTTTTATCCACGTCCACCGTTTCTGTCTGGGCAAAGTACAACCGACGAAAGAGTTTCGCTTCTGCGTTGGTGGCAGGCAACTCATCCAATTTCTGCGACAACTTCTCCAGTTCGGCCTCAGTAAATATCCATAAACTCTTGTCAGGGCCGGGAGTTACGTACAAAATCGTGGGCTCGCCCATCACCTCACGTACCCGTTTTGGCAGCGTCAGGCGATTTTTATCATCTAAAGTCCGGGGGTGAGTCCCAGTTAGAAGCATTTGTCTCCCACTTGGCCCCACTTTGCCCCATTTGCTACCACTGAAACTATACTTTACCCCACTGTGGGGTTCAAGTACTTCTTTTGGAAACTTGAGAAAAAAAGGTGAATTTTGCACAATTGGTGCAATCGGACCTGCACGAACCGTTTAAACATGTTGAAATCCATGCTAACTCGTGGTGGGTGAAAATTGGGAAATCGTCCCACTCTGTGTACAGGTCAGCCAGAAGGGTGATCGCTATTTTGCAAAAAAGTTGAAGAAAGTTGAAAACTCTGTAAACACTTGTGATGTCAGCAGTTAGGGCAGCACTTTTTCAGATTTTCGGAACTTTTTCGAGAAAAAATCTCCCCAACATTAATGTACGTGGATATATTATATATAAGTGAACTAAAGTTTACTTTTTTGATTTTGGATCGCTGCAATGGATTTGAGCAATTCCGGAACTGGTAAAAAGTCGCCCACGTGGGGCATTTCGGAGGTCAGTCCCATACTCTAACAGTTAATTGTTGCAGACAGGTGGATCATGGCAAAAGACAGTGGTGAATCAGAGATAGAAATTTCCAAAATTCGCAACGTGGGGGTGATTGCCCACATCGATGCAGGAAAAACCACGACCAGCGAACACCTGTTGTATTACGCTGGTGCCAAACACAAACTGGGTGGGGTAGATCATGGCACCACCGAAACCGATTTTGATCCCGAAGAACAACAACGTGGTATCACCATTTATTCGGCGTGCGTTCCGCTGAAATGGCTGAACCACGATGTCAATTTGATTGACACCCCCGGCCACGTGGACTTCACCGCAGAAGTAGAACGTTCACTCCGCGTGCTGGATGGCTGCATCTGTGTTTTCGATGCCCAGAAAGGGGTGGAAGCACAGTCGGAAACGGTGTGGCGCCAAGCCAACAAGTACAACGTCCCACGGTTGGTGTTCATTAACAAAATGGATATCGTGGGAGCCAATTTTCCGGCTGCAGTGGAAGAAATCCGCGAAGTTTTGGAAGGCAGGCCCCTGCCCTTGTTCATACCAATTGGTTCGGGATCGAGCAAGGAAACAAATACACCCTTCATTGGCATCGTTGATCTGCTGAAAATGGAGGCTCTCTATTTTGAAAGTGCTGATTTTGGCAAAACCATTCGCACCGAGGCGATTCCAGAAGAATTGCTGGCGGAAGCCCAAAGTTATCGCGAGAATCTGTTTAATGTCATCACGGAACACGATGATGAGGACATGATTACTACGCGGTATCTGGAAGGTGAAGAGATCCCACTGGACGATGTGCGGCAGTTAATTCGTAAACAGGCAGTCCGTGGGCAAATTCACCCCGTATTGTGTGGAAGTGGCCGGGAACACGCAGGGATTCAGCCATTACTGGATGCGATCTGCTATTACATGCCTAGTCCGTTGGATGTCCCACCGGTTGTGGGTGTGAATCCCAAGAAAAATAATAAGGAAGAAGTTCGCAAACCAGACCCCAAAGATTATTTCTGCGCACTGGTTTTCAAGGTGATTGCCCAGGATTCTGGCGACCTGTTTTTTCTTCGCATCTATTCGGGCACACTGAAGTTCAACTCACGCGTCTACAATCCAGGGCGGGACAGCAAGGAAGTCATTGGCAAACTGTACCACATTCATGCCGATCCCACCCAGCGCGACGATTTGCCCCACACCTATGCGGGGGATATTGTGGCCGTGATTGGGCTGAAAGACTGCGTTACTGGCGATACATTATGCGACACCCAACACCCCATTCTGCTTGAGCAGATTACTTTTGCTGAAACGGTGGTCAGCCAGCGGATCGAGCCAGAATCGAGTGCAGATAAAGATAAATTGATTGGTGCCCTGTCGAAACTGGAGAGGGAGGACCCCACGCTGCATATTCGTGTCGATAAAGATACCGGCCAGATGCTGATGAGTGGGATGGGCACGTTGCACCTGGAAGTGAAGCGAAATCGTCTGGAACGGGATTTTCGGCTGAAAATCCGCGTGGGTAAGCCCCAGGTGAGCTATCGCGAAACGCTGAAGGAAAGTTGCCGGATTGTGGGTGAGTGCGATCGCATGTTGGGTGGCAAATCAGTCTTCGCAAACGTAACGATTGATTTCGAAGTAAAAAAAGCGGAACATCCTACCAGCGTGGTCAACAAACTGAAGCCTGGCATCGTTCCAGACAACATCAAAGATGCTTTAACAAAATCACTCAAGGTAGCAATCCAGTCAGGCGGGCTGGGTTTTCCGGTGCTGGATGTGCATGCCACGATTGTGGATGCCACTTTCGATCCCGAACGCTCCACCGATGCCGCTTATGAGGCTGCGATATCGGACGCACTGCAGAAGGCGTTCAGTAGAGAAAACATGCAGCTTCTGGAACCGATTATGCGGCTGACCGTCAACGTACCTGATGAAGTGATGGGTAATGTGATCTCCTACATTATTTCCCGACGTGGGGAAATTGATAATCAGGAATCGAACGGGAAAACCAGCTTTATTGAAGCCCGCGTGCCACTGGAAACAATGTTCGCCTATGCGGATGAAATTCGCAGCGTGACCCAGGGACGAGCCAGCCCCACGATGGAACCGGATTCCTATGCCCCAGCACCCGATGAAAAATTACGCTCATTCCTGGATGGGTAATTATGGAGAACCTGCTGATGATCCACTACTGTTACCTGGTATTACCAATCCTGATTCTCCTGAGTGGCAGCCACGTGCATGCCGCAGACAAGGTGGGGCCCGTTCCGGAGGCACTGAAAAAAGAATGGAAACTTTCTGATTACTATCAGAAATGCATCCTCAGCGATGGATTACCAATCCTGAGCAGTGACAAAGTCTCTGACTTTGCCTTGCTGGAAGCTCATTATGTGATTGACTCGATGCTGAAGGGGCGGGATGATGTTCGCAAATCGATCGTTGCTTCCCGCGTGCGACTGGCAATTATGTCCGTGAATGAATTTACGCTGGATATTCCTGAACATTCTGACCTGAAGCCCAAAGAATACTGGAATCGGCGTGCCCGCGGCCTGGGTGCCACGCGCGTACGGCCTGCGGTAAGTTGCGGGGAAGAAAACCTGCTTGATTATCCCGGTGATCCGTATCACACCGAATCGATCATGGTGCACGAATTTGCCCATGTGGTACACCAGCAGGGGCTGGCAAAAGTGGATCGAAAGTTTCAGGAGAAACTTCAGGCTTGTTACGACGCTGCCAAGGAAGGTGGTTTATGGAAAGGCACTTATGCTATCTCCAACCCCGCTGAATACTGGGCGGAAGCTGTTCAGTCGTGGTTCCATTGTAATCGCACCAACGATGCCCAGCACAACGACATTAATTCGCGGGAGCAACTGAAAAAATACGATCCCCGCGTGGTGAAATTGCTGGAAGAAGCTTTTCCCGATAACAACTGGCTTTATGTAAAACCTTCGAAAAGGAAAGAATTGGCCCATTTGCAAGGGTTTGATAAATCAAAAGCTCCCCGTTTTCGTTGGCCAGAAGCCATGGAACGGGAATACAACGAATATCTGAAAAACCAGAAAAAGAAACCATAGGAACAACAATGACTACCAAATGGTATGGAGTATTTCCTGCCGCTACCACTGAATTTAATGCGGATGAATCAATCAACTTTGAAGCCACCGCAAAACATATTGACCAGATGATCCAGGCGGGCGTGCATGGCATGATCGTGCTGGGCACCGTGGGTGAAAATTGTTCTCTGACTCCTGCCGAGAAACTGGATGTGCTGCGTGCCAGCAAAGATGCGGTTGCAGGTCGCGTCCCGCTACTCAGTGGGGTGGCAGAAACCACCACTCGTCAGGCATGTGAGTTTGCCAAGGCTGCCGAAAAAGCAGGCCTCGACGGACTGATGGTGCTGCCGGGCATGGTTTACAAGGCATCTGGCGAAGAAGCGATCCAACATTTCCGTGCGGTTGCCAAAGCCAGCGACCTGCCGATCATGATTTACAACAATCCCATCGCATACGCTGTCGATATCACACCGGAGATGTTTGTGCAGATGGCTGATGAACCCAAGTTTGTTGCCATCAAAGAATCCAGCGAAAACGTGCGACGCATTACTGATATTCGCAATGCTTGCGGCAATCGCTACGAACTGTTCTGTGGTGTCGATGATCTTGCACTCGAAAGTGTCATGCTGGGGGCAACGGGTTGGGTTTCTGGTCTGGTGAATGCTTTCCCAGCAGAAAACCGTTTGCTGTGGGATCTGGCAATGGCTGGCAAATACGCTGAAGCAGTCGAAGTTTACCGTTGGTATACCCCCCTGCTTCACCTGGACACTCTGCCGAAGCTGGTGCAGTACATCAAAATGGCCAACGCAGCCACGGGCATGGGCAGCGAAGTCACCCGTGCCCCACGCTATCCTGTTACAGGTACCGAGCGTGAGTGGGTAATGGATATTATCAATACCGCAATCGCCAATCGTCCGAAAGTATCGTAAGTTCAGTCAACCGCACATCGTGCAAAGAAGTAAATGATGACTGAACCTGGGTCAATACGCAAAAACTATCAGACGATCGAAATTATTGACTCCCACACAGGTGGGGAACCCACACGCACCGTGATTGCGGGTGGACCTCCACTAGTGGGGGAATCTCTGGCAGCAATGAAGGAGAACTTCGCCACCCATTTCGACCACTATCGCAGTGCGATCATTCTGGAACCACGTGGTTCCGAAGTAATCGTCGGTGCGTTGTTGGTGCCTCCCACACGATCGGATTGCGTTGCAGGGGTGATCTTCTTCAATAACGTTGGCTACCTGAATATGTGCGGCCACGGCACCATTGGTGTGGCAGAAACGCTGCACCACCTGGGCAGAATTACCACTGGCACCTATCAATTAGAAACACCTGTGGGAGTGGTGCCGTTTTCACGTACCGAAGATGGCGTGGTTCAACTGGATAACGTGCCCTCATATCGCTATCGAGCAAGTGTCGTGGTGGATGTGCCCAAAATTGGCAACGTCACTGGAGATATTGCCTGGGGTGGGAACTGGTTTTTCCTGATCGCCAATCATGGCCAGGAATTGCACCCGCAAGATGCAGAACAGTTGACTGACTATTGCATTGCGGTTCGGGATGCACTGGCAAGTCAGGAAATTACTGGAGAAAATGGCGGCTATATCGATCACGTAGAGCTTTTTTGCCCACCGGTGTATCCAGAGAACAACAGCAAAAACTTTGTGCTGTGTCCTGGAAAAGTATTTGATCGTTCTCCTTGTGGTACAGGAACCAGTGCCAAACTGGCATGTCTGTATGCCGATGGCAAACTGAAACCCGGGATGATCTGGCGGCAGGAAAGTATCATCGGCAGTGTTTTTGAAGGTGAAGTCACTCTGCGTGATAATCAACTGATCCCCACCATCCGTGGGAGAGCCCACATCACTGCCCATAGTTACTTGATGATTTCATCCAATGATCCTCTGGGATATGGCTTCACTGTATGAGTAAAAATGTTGTCGTTGTTGGCAGTGGGATCATCGGCACCGCTTGTGCCCATTATCTGGTAGAGAGTGGTCACCGTGTTACCATTCTGGAAAAAGGCCAGTTTGGCCGGGCCTGCTCATATGCCAACTGTGGTTATGTCTGCCCCAGCCATGTGTTGCCACTGGCGATGCCAGGTGCCATCCAGCGCACCATGAAAATGGCTTTGCAACGCGATTCCGCTTTTCGAATCAAATTCAGGCTCAATTGGCAGTTCTGGAAATGGATGTTTCGCTTTGCCAGAAGGTGCAACCAGCGGGATATGATGGAATCCGCAAAGGCAATCAATCCGTTGTTGCAGTGGTCTCGCACGCTCTACACCGAATTAATGAATGACCTGGGTCAAGCCAGCGACTGGCAAACGCGCGGCCTGTTGTTCGTTTTCGCATCCCAGAAGGCGATGGAACACTATGCAGAAACCAACGAATTGCTGACTCGCGAGTTCGGTGTGTCCGCCACGCCTTACGCAGGAGAGCAATTAACCGTGCTAGAGCCTTCCTTAAAACCTGGCAGTGCGGGCGGCTGGCATTATGCAGGTGATGCCCACATGCGGCCAGATCGACTATTGTCCGCCTGGCAAAGCAGTCTGCAGGCACGTGGGGTTAAGATCGTTGAAAATACCCCACTGGAACAATGGCAGACACATGGCAGCAAAGTACATCTGATTAATACTCCGCAGGGTGAAATTACCGCCGATGCGGTGGTGATTGCGACCGGCGCCTGGACCCCACAACTGGCGAAGTTGTTGCGAACTCAGATTCCGATCCAACCAGGGAAAGGCTATTCTGTAACGATGGCTCGACCTTCGATCTGCCCAGCGATTCCGATGATCTTCGAAGAGCATCATGTGGCGGTGACACCATTTGCCAGTGGCTACCGTATTGGCTCCATGATGGAATTCGTGGGCTATGATGAATCAATCGCACCGAAACGCATTCAGTTTTTGAAGAACTCCGCCGCACATTACCTGCGTGAACCAGTGGCAGTTCCAGAAACCGAACAGTGGTATGGCTGGCGTCCGATGACCCCCACCAGCAGGCCAATGATTTGCAGGCTGCCAAAGCTGGAGAATGTCTATCTGGCCGCAGGCCACAACATGTTGGGGCTGTCGATGGCTCCAGCTACTGGCAAACTGATCAGTCAGTTGGTCAGTGAAGTCGCTACTGATATTCCAACCGCACCTTACCAGGTTGCTTGACCTCGTGCACCTCCCACTGCAGCTTCTGAACCCGGAATAACCCATCTTGACAGATTGGCGCATCCCGATTACTAGAGGTGGGTAGCAAAATCAGATTGCGTCTTTCAGGGATGGAGCCATGAAAAAGTGCGTCATGTTGGTGGGTTGTCTCGTTCTGCTGGCAGGATGCAGTGATTCGCCGGAAGTGTCTATTTCCAAAGAAGATGCAGTTAATGCCAAACCCACGACCGAGCAGGTGGCTTCCAGTCTCAGTTCTCATTTCGAACAATCAGGTTGGAGCAACGTAACACTGCAGAATGTGCAGGAAACGAATCAGACCCCACCGGGAGTAAAGGCGGGGCCAGATAGCTGGGTATTTCAATTTGACGCACAATACGACACGTTGATTGGCGATCATAAAAAAGCCAGTTCGTGGTATGCAGTGGTCAAAAGATCAAATAACCAACTTGTTATCGATATGTGCTTTGATCATCGCTATCAGCAAATTACCGGGCACCGTGGCAAAGAACCCGAAATTATGCCCGCCTCGTTTCAAATGCCCAAATAAGCTGGGCACGTAGCCGGCATTTCCAATCGTTCTAACTTCTTATTTTCACAGAACTTAGAAAACCTCCAACAATTTTGTTAAACATTTCTCCAGTTTCTTGCAAACGAATTTCCTGCTGGACCGTTGTTATAGTGTATTTATGTTTATTGTGGATGAAATTATGGTAGTTTCATCGCCACAATAGCACCAAACTAATCGTTACGATCGGACAAATCGTACTTCCTTGCAGAAACAGATCCGTTCGTTCGCTTCTTGGTGCGTGTATAAATAGGAAAAATAGGCAAAATAAGATGATGGCGCTTAAAATAGCGTGCATACAACTGATACCCCGGCAGGTAATGATGAAGCACCACGCATTGACAACCTTGATGTTGTTTCTTGGAACAACAATTGTTTTAGGACAGGCTCGTTCGCCTGTGGAATTGAAAGGCCTGGAGTATCGCAACATTGGGCCTGCTGCGGGAGGACGCACCACGCGAGTGTGCGGTGTCCCTGGAGACCCACTGACCTATTATGTTGCTGCGGCCTCGGGCGGCGTTTGGAAATCCAATGATGGTGGGGTGACTTTTCAGCCCATTTTCGATGATCAGCCGACTCAATCAATCGGCTCGATTGCCGTTGCGGATAGCGATCCTAATGTAGTTTACGTGGGTACAGGCGAAGCGAACATTCGTGGCAACGTCGCTGCTGGAGTAGGTGTTTTTCGTTCCACCGATGCCGGCAAAACCTGGAAGCATGTCTGGAAACAGATCGGCCACATTGGCAAAATGGCAGTGCATCCCTCCAACTGTGATGTTGCTTTTGCCGCAGTACTGGGCCATGCTTTTGGGCCCAATGCCGAACGTGGAGTGTATCGCACCAAGGACGGTGGCAAAACCTGGGAACGCGTGCTGTTTGTGAATGAAGACACTGGTGCTTCCGATGTCTGTTTCGATCCCAAAAACCCCAGAGTACTTTATGCTGGAATGTGGCAGGCACGCCGGAAGCCGTGGGATTTGATCAGTGGTGGGCCTGGCAGCGGGCTTTGGAAATCGACGGATGGTGGCGATACCTGGACAAAACTTGGCCCGAAAAACGATGACAGTGGCCTGCCCAAAGGCCCTTACGGCAAAATTGGCCTGGCCGTGGCACCCAGCAATCATGATCGCGTTTACGCACTGATCGAGGCTGAAGAAGGTGGCTTGTTCATTTCCAATGATGCCGGTGAATCGTGGGAATTAGCCACGGACGATCGAAAACTACGCCAGCGCGCGTGGTATTTTTCCACAATCACTGTTGATCCAAAAAATGCCGATGTGCTATGGTGCCCGCAGGTGTACATGCAGAAAAGCATTGATGCTGGCAGCACCTTCAAGAAAATCAATGGTTTCTCCCACATGGATCACCACGATCTTTGGATTGATCCCAAAAACCCGATGCGGATGATCGATGCCAATGATGGTGGTGTGGATATCAGCCTGGATGGTGGCAATACCTGGCGCAGTCCCCCACTGCCGATTGGACAGTTCTACCACGTTGCGTGCGACAGTTCGGTGCCGTACCGCGTTATCGGGTGCATGCAGGACATGGGCTCTTGCAGTGGGCCAAGTAACTCTCTGTCGAATGGAGGTATTCTGCTTGGCGACTGGTTCAACGTTGGTGGTGGTGAAGCGGGCTTTGCAGTCCCCGATCCTCAGGATCCGAACGTCATTTATGCTGGGGAATACAGTGGCTACATTTCCCGCTTCGATCGACGCACCGGGCAATCCCGCTACGTGGGTGCCTATCCTTACAGCCAGTCTGGCCATGGTGCAGAATCGTTGAAATTCCGCTTTCAATGGACTTCGCCGATTATGATTTCCCAGCACGATCCCAAGGTCGTTTACCATGCAGCGAATGTGCTGTTCCGCACCACAAATGGCGGGCATTCCTGGGAGAAAGTCAGTCTGGATCTCACCCGCAACGATAAGTTCAAGCAACAATGGGCAGGTGGGCCAATTACAGGCGATAACACCGGAGTAGAAGTGTATAACACTATTTTTGCTCTGGCAGAATCGCCCAAGGATAAGCGAATTCTGTGGGTAGGTACTGATGATGGACTGGTCCACATATCGAAAGACAATGCATACACCTGGTACAACGTTACCAAGAATATTCCTGATCTGCCGGATTGGGGAACTGTGTCCTGTATTGAAGCCTCGCCATTTGATGCAGACACGGCTTATCTGGTCGTGGATGCCCACCGCCTGGATAATTACCAGCCTCATGTCTGGAAAACCACCGATGCGGGAGAAACGTGGAAGAAGATCAGTAGCAATTTACCCAAAACAAGCTATGCCCGCGTGATTCGTGAAGACCCAAAGAAAAAGGGCCTGCTTTACTTAGGCACAGAACATGGAGTTTTCTTTTCCACCAATAGCGGGACCAGTTGGAAACCAATGCGGCTGAATATGCCTGCCGTCCCCGTAAGTGATCTTGTGGTAAAAAATGACGATCTGGTTGTAGGCACTCAAGGACGTTCCATTTGGATCCTGGACGACCTGACCGCTGTTCGCAACATGACTATTGCAATAAAAAATAAGCCCAGCCACCTGTTTCCCACGCTGCCTGGCGTGCGCTGGAACCTGGGCAATACTGTCACCAATCATCAGGAACTGAATTCCGCAGACAACCCACCAGTGGGGGTAGTGTTTCGGTACTACTTAAAATCAAAATCAACAAAACCGGCGAAGTTTGAAGTATTTGATTCCACTGGAAAACGGATCTACCTGGTGGATAGTGAAGCAGATGAAGTGGATGAGGAATTTGAAGATACCCCACCGGAAATACCGTTAGATGCAGGCTTGAATGAGTTTGTCTGGAACTTCCGCCACGATGGTGCGAAGCTGATTCCAAAATCTTATCTGGATATGGGTGGGCCCACTTCCGGCCCACGTGTGGCACCTGGGGTTTACAAGTGCGTCTTTACAATTAATGGAGAAAAACTGACCACGAATGCGGTGGTCCAGATGGACCCGCGTCTGCAGGTGCCTCAGGCAGTATCACTGGGTGGGATCAAATATCAAACCATCGATATTGCCCCACGGGTAATTACCCTGGAACAGGCGAAAGAGATTGATGCCAAAGCAGGTAAAGTGGAACGCCGCACCGCACGCGATCTGTTATCAGAAGAAGCCAAATCCCAGGAAGCATTCTGTCTAAAGATTCGGGATGAGGTCGCAAGGCTCTCGAAAACCGTGAATCAGATATCGAGTATTCGCGAGCAATTCGAGCTGCACGAAAAACTACTGGGTAAGGATGCCAAAATGCAGCCTTTCCTGAAATTAGAGCAGGCTTTGGATAAAAAACTAAAGGAATTAGACGAAAAGTTACACAACCCTAATGCCAAAGTGAACTACGATATTCTGGCACAGAAAGGTGGTGCAAAACTCTATTCACAACTGGGATATCTGTACTATCTTGCAGATGATGGCGATGGTCCACCCACGGAAGCAATGCAGTCTTCCCTGGCTGATTTTCAAATAGAGTTGGATACACTAATCCATGAGTATCAGACATTAATTGAGACCGATTTGAAGGCAATTAACGACATGGCAGGTAAGCGAAAACTGCCGATGATCTGGGTGCCTTCTGTAGATAAGGACAAAAAGTAGGAGTGGTTCGATGAACTCGATTTGGATTTGTGTTGCATGCAGTCTGTCATTGATAGGCAGTGTTACTGCTCAGGAAAAGATTACGCCATTGTCGTTGCAAATAATCCGTCAGGTAGATCCGGAGATTGCAAAACTGTCGTTTCTGGGAGAGCCTGGCATTACGGTGAATGCTGTATTACAGGCACCGAATACGATCATGATTGGCTTTGATGAAGAGAACAGCAAACTGACCACATTCACGGATGATGTGGGAACCGACCTCAGTAAGCCTCTGAAGAAATCTTCCTTCCCAAGAAAGTGGCTGGAAGGTTACAGTTTTCGCCCAAACAAAGCGGGTGATGCAGCCAGTTTTACGTTGTCATCCAACAATATTCCTGCAAGCGGTGCCAAATCGATTACCATCCAGGGAACTTTAGCGGTACATTGCGGTTCTGAACCTAAGACCGATGAACATGCAGGTGTATCAATGGTCATTCCGAAACAACGCGACCCCATCAAAGTGGGCGAACTGAAAATGTTTGTTAACAAGGGTTTTCCAGATGGTAAATACATTTCATTTCAATCGGATGCACCTAACATTAAAGAAGTTACCTTCTGGGGTGCGGATGGCAAAGAAGTAAAATCAGAAGGTGGGAATCGCGGCTTTTTTGGTTTCAACAAAAAGTACACTTACACACTGGACTACAATGTGAAATCGGAAGCAGAAAAATTAACAATCAAAATCACCCACTTCACCAAGATGGAATCTAAGAAGTTTCCAATCGATCTGAAATTGGGTGTGGGCTTCTAACAGGATCTACATTTATACCACCTGTTGAATTGCCAACCGCTGCCCGAGAAGTTGTTCGTAAGTATCCCGATCAATCGGCTGAAACTGAACCTGATCTCCCACGGAAAGTGGGAAATAATTGTCTTCCACATCAACAAGACAAAGCGGTGTCTGGCCAATGATATTCCAACCACCTGGCCTGGGAAGTGGGTAGATTCCTGTTTGCCTACCCGTTAGACCCACACTGCCTGCAGGTAACGCCAGACGTGGGCTTTCCAGACGTGGAATGCCAGCTAGTTCTGCAGGCAAATACCCCAGATATGGGAAGCCTGGGCAAAATCCGATCGCATACACCTGATAGATTGTCCCACTGTGCAAACGCACTACTTCAGGAAATGATAATCTTGTGTGCTGACATACTCGCTCCGCATCCAGTGCCATCTCGTAACAACAAGGGATCGTGTGCCGTGTGGCAGAAAGGTGATCATCTGATTGCACAGTAATTTGCTGAAGCAATTTCAATGCCTCAAATGGTGAAATCGCCGCCAGATCGTAGAAAACACCCACAGTGAAGTAGGATGGAACAACATCCAGCAACCATGGAAAGTTTTGCTGCTGGACGCTTCGTGCAAATCTGGCACATGCTGCTTCGCTGGAACAATAGGCCATAATTGCCCGATCGCCCAGATAGTCCCAGCGTTCGACGACTGTTTGATCTGTTTCCATGCACATATTATGTAGGGCTGGAAAAATTCGAAAATATTTTGAAATGAAATTGCCGCGGTGGCGAAATTGGGATGATGACAGGGAAAGTGCTATCCACGTTAATCGAAAGACATGCGGCAGCACTGGTGCTGTACGCACGGCAATTCACCCCACATGCCGACGATGTGGTGCAGGAAGCCTTTATTGAACTGGCGGCAGCGCGTAAAGAACTGGAAGATCCCCTGCCCTGGCTGTTTCGCGTGGTGCGGAACAAAGCGGTTTCATGTGCGAGATCTGATGGCAGACGCCAGCGACGACATTTGCAGGTAGCGCAGACTCGGCCAGAATGGTTTGTAACCAGTGCAGAACATGATGAAGAGTTGCAGCAGGTACAGGTTGCCTTACAGAGGCTGCCACAGGAATTGCGGGAAGTTGTCGTTGCCCACCTGTGGGGCGGGCTTTCCTTCGACAGAATCGCCCCGTTGATTGGTATTTCAGCGCCCACGTGCTGGAGACGGTATCAGGAAGCGATTCAGTTAATCAGAGAACAGTTAGGTGAGCCATGCAAAACCCAGAACGATTAGAATCGCCAGGCGACCGAAAGGTGGAACAATTACTGCAACGGCTTCAGCCACAACCACCTGCAATTGATGCTGCCGAAGTTGCCTACCTGGCGGGCTGGAATGTGGGTGCACGTGGCCGGAATCTCTGGATGTATTGGTCGCTTGCGGCAACCGTTGCATCGATTGTTTTTGCAGGATTGTACTGGCAGCAGTCACCACAAGTGATCACCGTGGAAGTGGTGCGTGAAATAGAACGACCTGCTGTTCCATTACCCCCCACAGTACCTGAACCCCACCAACCTGCGCCATCGCAGAGTGGTACCGAAGTGGTGGCTGCAAATCTGGATCTGTCCGAATGGCGACTCCCACCGGGGATTGCACCTAACTTGCAGGCACGTGATGCCATTTTGAGGTGGGGGATCGATTACTTCCCATCATCAAGGGTTTCTGATTCTGGTGTTTCTAGCATAGATGCTGAAGCACCACCCGGATTCTTTACTTTCCCACGATTGAACGACAAACAAGAGCAGGAGAATGAACGATGAAATGGTTGAGTTGCAGTATGGTGCTGATCGGGTTCAGCACACAGCTATTTGGTCAGGCGAACAGCCCGCCGGAACGAATCAAGGAGGTAACATTATCTCCCAATAAAAGCAGTTACCCAGCATTAAAGTATGAACTGTACCCCAGCGTGTTGAAGCAACATCCGGGTAACGCAGCATTGTATCTGCATCGTGCCAGTGCCTTTTTGCCACGCCATTTTAATCCCACAAAGGAATGGCTGGCAGATCAGGATAGGGTGTTTGATATTATGGGCACCACTGTTGCCAGTAAGGATGATCTGAAATTACTCAAAGATTACCTGGGAAATATCTCCAACATCCTTCGGGAATTAGAGTTTGCAGCAGAATGCACCGATGCAGATTGGGGCCTGATGGAGCGTGCCAAAACAGATGGCATTAATCTCTTATTGCAGGAAGTGCAGTATATGCGCGATCTGGCAAACAAGCTTCGCATCCATGCACGTATTCAAGTGATCGAAGGCAATATTCCCGGAGCGTTAAAAGATATTCGTACCGGATTCGCTTTGGGCAGGCACACAGGGAAACATGGCGTTCTGATTCAACATCTGGTGGGCATTGCAGTTACTTCCATGTTCCTCGAAGAACTGCTGGTGGTGATGCAGCACCCCGATTGTCCTAATTTGTATTGGGCTCTAGCAGACATGCCTTCGCCGTTTATCCCTATTTCACAAGCTTTTGATGCTGAGAGATTGTGGATTGATGCAGCAATGCCAAAATTTCAGGATACCATTGAAGTACTGCTGACAAAGCAACAGGCAACTGATCGACTGGATCAGTATTGGAAAGAGTTCTCCCAGACCATGGGTACCAACAATGAATACATGAAAATGTCTCCGGCAGCCGCTCGGCTGATGCAGGCTGGTATGGTCATCGTAAACCTGGACAAGTCGAAGAATTCATTACTGAAGAAAGGTTATGATCCCAAAATTCTGGAGAAAATGCCCCCTGCCCAGGTAGTGCTGGTACATTCCATGCTGAACCAGAGAGATATTCTGGACCGTTACTTTGCAGCAGCAAAACTACCAACATCGGAAGCCCAACTACAGTTGCGAAAAATTGATGCCGAAGTGCGGAATACTTCTGGTGACTTGGACCTTTCCGCAATTTTTGTTCGCTTACTGCTTCCCTCTTTGGAAAGAGTCAGTGCGTCGAACGGAAGAATGGTGCGACATATTGAATCGCTGCGGGCGATCGAAGCGATTCGGCTTCACATCGATTCAACTGGCAAGATCCCTGCAAATCTGGATGAAGTGAAAGTGGTGACTGTGCCAAAAGATCCAATTAATGGAAAATACTTTGACTATCTGCCCACCGAGAACAGATTTCAACTGAAAGTCACGCCACCAGATGCCCAGCCCCAAAATGCCTGGAACGGTTGGACTTATCGAGTAAACATTCGCAAGTAAACAGGAATAAAAACATGAAAAAAATATCATTCTTCAGCAGTGCGTACCTTCTCATCGTTGCATGGTGTGGTCATGCCGCTACGATCCCACCTGAAGTGGCAAAATTTATAGATGCCAATACGGTGCTTGTGGGGCGAATTCAGCCCGCATCCCTCGATATGCAACCGATTATTGATCTGGTTATTGAAACTGACAAAACAGTCAGCAATGAAGCAAAAGATGTCAGCAAGTCCTGGAAAGAAATGCAGGCGGCCTTTACCAAAGCAGGTGGCAAAGATGTCTGGCTTTTATACCGCACCACCGATTTCCCCAATAATCCGGTGATTCTGATCACAGGGAATGGCACACCGTTTGATACCAAAATGCTGGAAAGACTATCCGAAGGGGCTAACCCCTTCCGCGACTGGGCACAGAAAATTGATATCCACAATGGCGTTGCCTTAATTGGAAATCCAACAGCACTAGATGCCACCAAGTCGATCAAATCTGCCGCACGCTCGGATTTAACCTCTGCCTTTGAGGCACTCCCCGAAGGCCAGGTGAGTGTGGTGGTTTCGCTACCCCAGGTGGCACGAGACATCATTCAGGATTCCGTGCCAGAAATCCCCACAGAAATTGGCGGGGGAAAGATCGAATTGTTCACAAAAAATCTGCAATCAATCGGACTATCCCTAAACGTTGGGAAACGATCCACAGCCACCTGCCAGATTCAGTGTGAGGATAACAAAGGCGCTATGGAAATGCTGAAATGGCTTTCCGATCTGGAAGTGAGCAAACTTGTGGGTGCTGGCGATGAACCGATGCGTGCATGGTTGGCCAAATATATTCAACTGTTCGTCACAAAAACAAAGGTCGAAGTCAAGGATGCCCGCATCAGTGCAATAATTTCGTTTGATGCAGCGATCCCTCTAGTGGTGGATTTTCTGAAAACCCAGCCTGCAACCCGCACCGTCAGTGCGAATAATATGAAACAAATCGGGCTGGCGATACACAATTATGCAGATACGCATGGCCACTTTCCGTGCGACATTTGTGATGAAAATGGCAAGCCGCTCCTCTCCTGGCGGGTAGCAATCCTGCCTTACATCGAACAGGAAGTACTTTATCGGCAATTTCGCCTGAATGAACCATGGGATAGCGAACACAATATTCGTTTAAGTGAAGTAGTTGTGAAAGTATTTTCACCTAAAAGTCTTGGGCGGGATCAAATTCGACAGACTAATTATTTGATGCCCACGGGTAAAGGATTGGCAGGGGAGATCATTAAGGAAGAAATACTGGACAAAAATCGCAAGCCCACCGGGAAGTTCAAGTATCGTGGCCAGAAATTTACAGACTTTCACGATGGCACATCCAATACAGTGATCTTGGTGGAAGCAGACCCCAAAAAAGCAGTGATCTGGACGAAACCAGGTGATCTGGTCATCGATCCCGCCAATCCAGTGCAGCACCTGCAAAAGCCATACGATACTGGATTTTTATCGTTGCTTGGCGATGGATCGGTGCATTTTTTCCTTTCAAAATGCACGATCCGAAAAAAGTTTTACCCATACTTCACACGGTCCGGTGGGGAGATACCCACCCTCGAAGATGAATAAAATCTCATTTTGTAATCCACATTCGTGTAAAAAACTTGCAAATTTTCTGTAATTTACTTGCAAGTTTCATCTTCTCCAAATGTATAATGTTTATACCTCTAGTATTCCACACTAATGGCAAAAGCTGTTAGGGAGTCCTCTCCATGGGTTTTCCGTCTACAACGACAGGCATTGTCGAAATGAGTATCCACGAAGAAGCCTTTAATCAGGCCAATAGTTACCGTTGGATTCGCAGTCAGGAAGCGAAATCTGATCAGGGGGAACGTGCCATTCAAGACTGGATTCATTATCACTGGAGGGGATTTCTTCGTTCCCGCTGGGTCGAACATCTGGAAGGGATTCGATTCTGGCAGGAGTTAGACAAAAACGATTTTGGACTGATTCACCGCGATCTGGATGTCCCACGTGATCTGCTGCAGGATATCATTGACCAAATCAAACTGGGTGGGGAAAACCTGGGAATCATTGCCTGGGCGAGTCAATTCCAGCGAGACATGCCAACAGTTAAACGCATTTTAGGCATGCTGGACATTAATTCCCGCCGTTTACGATGCCAGTTTCACAAAGGCGACAACTGCTAAACAGTTTGGACAGCCTACCCACCAATTGCGTTGATGTAAATCATCGCGAAGCGGAAAATCAGCACAATGATAATCAGCCCGCTGAAGCCGTAAACACCCCAGATGATCGCGTTGCTGAGACGTTTCAGACTTTCTTCGAACTGTTCTTCATAATAGCGTGCCTCCCGCCCCATGGATTCACTCACCTGACCCGTGGTTTCGCCAATCGTCAGCATACCTAAAAAGCGATCGCTGAACACCGGGTTTTTGCCCAACGCCTGCTGAAGCGTTTTCCCTTGCTTCACCAAGCGCAAACAACTATCCTGAAAGGACTTAAAGTAACTATTTCCGGTGCTTTCAAAGCTGAGAACCACCATCTCTTCCACATTCATGGTGCTGTCGGCAGAATAATGGAGTGCAGTGGTAAAATTCCACATCGTCCGATTCGTGATCACACTACCGAGGATTGGAATGGACATCAACTTTTTGGTCAGTGCGGCACTGGAGGCGTTTTTTCGCAGAATAAACCACGCACCGATTGCAATCAGGATGACGCTGATGACCAGAGACAGAACCAGTAACGCACCAAAGATGCCGGACGCTCCAAAAACGTTGACCTGATTGTTTTCTGGGGGAGTCATCAGTCCAGAAACGATCATCGCCACAACGACAACAAAAATAGCCCCCACCATCTGAATACCGGGTCTGGCAAGGCGGGTCAAAGTTCGCCGACGCATATCCCGGATTCGAGAATAATAGTCAGCCAGTTGGGTAAGCACTTGATCTAAACGGCCAGATTGTTCTCCCGCCTGCACCAGGCCATGCAGCATGGGAGGTAACTCTGGTGCCCGAAAAATGAGAGAATCGTGAAAACTTTTGCCCATCTTCAGGTCGTTCTGGATTTCTTCACTGACCAGTCGTAATTCCGGTGGGCCAGAACGCACCAGCATTGCAAGCGATTTCTCCCAACTGAGGCCAGCTTGTAACGATTTGCCCAAAACACGGCACCAATCGGCGAGTGCGGCATAAGAATATTGTGTGGCCATAATGTTATTTCCGGAACAGAATTTTATGGAGAACAATGAACCAGATCCCACCCTGTTTTATGAAGGTGTGGAGCTGTTTAACGCTGGCAGATACCACGAAGCGCACGATTGTTGGGAAGAGATGTGGCACGTTTGTTCTGCATTTGACCGCAACTTCTACAAAGGTTTGATTCATTGTGCCATCTGCATCTATCATGCTACAAGAGAGAATGCTGCAGGCGCAAACAAACTCTACCACAGTGGTATTGCCTATCTACGCCAGTATAGCAATCCGTATCGAGGCATCGATCATTATCTGCTATGCGACTTATTAACGCAGTACTGCCAACCACTGTTAACCGGTGCAACCATCGGGCCGCTGGTTACAGGTAGTAAGCCCTGCATTAACTTGCGTAAGGATGATGGGTCAACTGAACTTTTTCATGAATAGTGATTCGCACAAACCCGCGATACCATTCGACGGAACAACTCGTTTGTTTCCGTTGCCCGGTCTTGTGCAATTCCCAGGGATTTTTCAAGGTCTGCACATTTTTGAGCAGCGCTATCGCCAGATGACGGCTGATGCTCTGGCCGATGATCAGCGGATCACGTTAGTGTTGCTGCAGGAAGGATGGGATAGAAATTACGATCTGGCACCTCCAATTCATCCTGTGGGCTGTCTGGGCAACATCGTTCGGAGTGAATTGTTGGATGATGGGCGATATAATCTGCTCTTTGAAGGCACCCACCGCGTGCGGATTCTTGAAGAACTCCCCACCGATCGGTTATACCGCACTGCGAAAGTAGAAATATTGCCCACGATCGAGGATTTGTCTGAACCAATTGCAAGGCAATTACGAGATACGTTTCAACAAACGATACTACCCTACTTTCCTGAAACGCAAACGCAAGCAAAGCTGAAAAAGCTGTTTCAGAATGAAAATCTGACTTTGGTGATGGAACTGCTCGCTTCGCAGTTACCGTTGCCATTCCAGTCAAAACAAATTCTGCTGGAAATGGATGGTGCGGAAGATCGAATCCGGTTCTTTCTGGAAGTTTTTCAACAGACAATGGATAATCTACGAACACCCAACCGGGGAAATTACGACCAGCCGTTCAGCGAAAACTGATGATGGATGTTAGAAATTATTTCCCACAGTAGCTGGCAATATCTGAACTTTTTCTGGAATCAGTTGCAGAGGGATCCTTTCCAGGATTCGTTCGCCGTACACCGCTGCTAAATCCAGCTTTTCCAAATGAACGTATCCGATGTAACACCCGCACTTTTCGTTGGGGCAGAGAGTGATGCGAAGTATCTCACTCAGTTTGTTCTGGTAGAGATTCCCCAACGTTTCTTTCACAAAGTGGCATCGTTGTACGTTTCCAGTACCATCGACTGAAATCACTTCCGATCCGGTGGTGCACTCTTCCCCAAAACTGGTGTGGTATTGGTTGTTCGTTTCAAAATGAGGGTCAATCGCAGTCCAGAACGCACGTTCTTCAGTGGAATAATAATTGGCCACACGCTTGTACGCATTCACCCAGACGTAAGTGCTTGTTGGCAAAGCAGTTCGAAGCAATGTCGCCTCCTGCATATGTTCTTTCAACCCCACAATGCCAACACTATGGGCGATGCCAAAAGATGAAAGTTTATTAATCTTTTCTACAAATTTCTCCCGTTTGGTTTCCCCAGGGTGGTAAGTACACCACAACGCAGTTGTTTCACGATTTATCGCTTTCAACCAGTCCAACGAATAACTGAGGTTGGTCTGGCAGGCAACTTTTTGGACATGCCTCATCTGGGATAGCCACACCATTGCCGTGCGGTACCATTGGCGAATCAGTGCCTCGCCCCAGGGGGTAAAAAAAATCCGCAGCGGGCGTTCAGTATTCGATTCACACCAAAGCACAAAGCGTTCCAGGCACTCCCGATCGTGGGCAAGTTCCGCCTCCGTTTCTCGATGTTTGGCAAAGGGGCAATACTCGCACCCGTAATTGCAACTGGAAAGTGGGCCGCGATAAAGGATCGAAAGTGCTGTCATTGGATGGTGCTTTCCTCCATCAATCGCTGTACGGAAGGAGAATACAGGCTGGGACCAATCGCATCCGACCACTGGAGCCCACGTGCTGTGGGCTTGATCACATTCTGATGATATTCCAAATATCCTGCACGTAACAGTGGGAACAGTTCCGGCAAATCATCGCAGCAATCGCTGGAAAATCTTCTCTGGTATGCAGTTACGTCTAAACCAGTGGTGTTCAAAATTGACTGAATCACATACCTTCGGTGCTGCTCATCCGCATTTAACCGGAAGCCATGTCCCACCTGTGCGAAATCGGAATCCGCAGACAAGACAAATTGTCTGATTATCTCTTTTGTCTTCCCTTGTGAAACGGCAAAATCGTGCGAATAGTGCATCTTCGTGGTGTATGATCTTGCCCCACAACCCAGGCCGATCATCCCATCCACCTGGCAGCAATAAGATCTGTCATTCGTTTGAGTATTGTACTTCTTCACAAATTGCCGCATCGATTGTTGGGTAAATCCCTGTTCCAGCAAAAAATCGCGTCCCATTTCGTACAACCGCAGGCGGGTATCACTGGCATGTTTGCCGGTTTTCCCCAAGCCGGTTAATTCTCGCACGTAAAGTGGGTACAAAAACAGCTCATTGGGCGAATATTCTAACGCTTGGTTCAGTGATGCGAGCCAGGATGCCTCTGTCTGGCTGTTCATGCCGTAAATCAGATCAATATTGAACGTGGGAAAGCCAGTTGATGCCAGAATTGAAAGCGAATCAAGCACCTGTTTCTGGTTTTGCGGTCTCCCACATGCGGAGGCATCAGTGGGGTCGAATGACTGCACCCCGATGCTGACACGCGAAAACCCTAACTCCTTGATCAGCAGGCATTTATCGCGATCAATCGTGTCTGGCGACACTTCAATTGACGCAGCAATCTGTGGGATCGAAAATCGAAACACTTCCTGAATTGCATGCATGCAATCCCGTAACTGGGCATTGCTGAGAATGCTGGGCGTTCCCCCACCGACAGCGAACTGGCTGATCGATTCTGGCTGGATTTCGCGCTGCACCACCTGAAACTGTCGTTGGCAGGCGTCCAGGTAATGTTCCACCATCGTTTCCTGTGGCTGAGCAGCGGTAAAGAGGTTACAGAAACCGCACCGATAGTGGCAAAATGGGATATGCAAATAAAGAAAAAGATTCGTTTTCGATTCTTCCGCCCAGAGATCATTTAACGGAACAGGTAGGGCAAAATCCCGATAAGCCAATTTGTGTGGATATGCGTAACTATATCCTGCGTAAGGATTTACAAATAGATCGGTCATTTCAGGATGTTGGGTCGATGGCAAACTCGGCATAGGGTACATCCCAAACGACAGAATGTGCTAATCGGTGTCCATTGTATCCATCTTCACCATAAGCGGTGCCATGATCGGAAAATACGACGCAATGCCATGGGGAAGTCGCTTGCAATCCTGCCCACAGTGGGGCCAGGGCACGATCGACATGCACCAGTGCAGCGGCATGACTTTCCAGACAATCAGTACCGCATCCGGGCAGATAGTGGGCATTGGGCTGATGAATTGCCGCAATATTGATGAACAGGTACTTATATTGCCCCACTGGTACGCGGGAGAGCATTTCTAACGCTGCCTGGACACTTTTTTCAGTACAAGTGGGCGATGTCACGCCGGTTTCCTCTGACCAATAACTTTCGTGAAAGTGAGTGGTGAAAACCGAGCCAAGCGGAGAACGTTTGTTGAAAAACCCCACCCCGCCGACACATATTGTGTGGTAACCAATCGCCCGAAACCCAGTCACCACGTTATCTGTGGGCAGCACCACCGTGCTGCTGGTACAGGTTTCGCTACCTGGAAACTCCAGTGCGATTGGGCGGGCGTGCTTACCCGGCACTGCTGGCGTGGGCAAAAAACCTGCAAAGAAGGCTGCATGCGCGGCAAAAGTAAAACTTCCAGGGGAATGACGTTTTTCCCACCCGCCTGGAAAATGTTCAGCAAAATGAGGTGTCTGGCCTGCTTGAAATGTATGCTGGGCAACGTCGAATCGTAAACTATCCAGAACCAGCCACAGAATATTGGCTTTGCCCACAGGCCATGTTTGCATGGCAATTATTCTTTGGTTGCCGTGCCGGAAACTGGAATGGTAATGCTGGTATCTTTTTGATCCGTTACCAGTTCAATTGCCTGATTCAGCGAACCAGCTTCCTTCGGATTGTAAATCAGCCGGACCAAGTGTCGTTCTTTGGACTGAGTAGTATCTGCCTGTGCCACAATACTGACATTGCCGTTACGCACCCCCATAATCTTGAACGGTTCGGTGCCTTTCACAATAATCAGCCGTTCCTGTTGTTGTCCCACACGGGTATCAGGAAATCGCACACTGGATGGAACAGCGGTGATGCTTGAGATAATTTCCACTTGGGCAGGGATCACAATTTCAGCATATTGCGGGTGGTTCGTTTTCACACGCAGTTTGGTGCCCCAGGTACCAGTATCTAAACCACGGGTCATTTTCGCCTGAACTGAGATAATTGCTTTACCATCTCGCACACCCGCAACTGATGCTGTTGCGGAAACGAATGATGTTTCGCTGTCCACATCAAGAATTTTCAAACCATTGTTTGCAGGAATCGCAATATCCAGCGTGCCTTTCGCTTCTTCGCCATAATGTACCACACCAAATTGTAACGTTTCTCCCGCCTGAACTGCTTTTTGTTCCAGCAGCACCGTATCATCACGGGTGGCCTGAACTTTCAAGGTTACTTCTGCACGTGGGTTGCCAAATCGAACGTAGATCGAAACTTCTTTGAAGCCGATAAACCGTTTGGTATCCATCGTAGCGTGCACATACGTGGATTCGCCAGGCCGCAAAGAGTTTACAGGAATGGTTGCAGAGACGCACCCACAGGACACCGCTGCTGAAGAAATGCTGATGGTTTGGTTGGTGGTGTTGGTCAGGCGGAAATCATGTTCCAGGATTGGTCCATATCCAACGCGGCCAAAGTTTTTCACTTTTTCGTCAAAAAACGTGTCTGCACTACCAGCAGAGGCATGTGAAATTACTGTTACCACACTCAAACAGACAAACAACGATCGTAGCATAATCTCCCCTACCTTTGGGACCCTTATCATTCCTTTGACCAAAAAGTAATCGGTACAAAGGCGATCCCGAACTTGGACTGAACCGGTGATAAATGTGGCTGATTGGAATCTGAGAACTTAGATCCCGCACCAAAGGAAAATCCGTCATCTGCGTTGGTGAAGTAATCGACGCAATTCGATTACCAGCCAATTCCATTGTAACTGCAATAAACGGGAGAAAATGCACAAACTGGAAAATCTTTATAGAAAACCGATCCTTAAAAAAATCACAATCGGTATCTTCAGCAAGATAAACACAACCCGTTATCTGTGGGCCACCACTGCCACATGAATGAATGATGCCCCCACCTGACGCAGTGCTTTGGCTGCTTCACTGGCCGTGCTGCCTGTGGTCAGCACATCATCTACCAGCAAAATCCGTTTCCCGTCCAGATTTACCCTGCGGGATGCACGAAAAGCACCTCTCATATTCTCCCGCCGTGCGGTGGGACTGCTCTGTGTCTGCCGCGGGGTTCGTTTTACACGCAGCAAGGCATTGTTAAGTACTGGCAAGTTAAGCACTTGCGCGATTCCACCTGCCAGTTCAGCCGACTGATTGTAGAGCCGCACCCAACGTCGGGTCCAATGTAACGGAACGGGCACGATTGCATCGAATTGATACTGGGCAAAACGCTCCTGAAAATGCCTTCCCCACAACACACCCAGGGAATATGCCAGCACCAACCCTTGCTGCTGCTTCATCTGCAGGATAATATCGCGGATGGTGCCATCGTAATAATTCAGTCTGCTGGCGTGGTCGTAATGAAAGGTGTCTTTTTCGCACATACTGCACCCATCTGCCACGTGGGCCAACGGGGATACATTCGTCAGGCATTTCGGACAGGTATAATGGCCATCAGTCAGGATTTCGGTGGTGCATTTCGGACAAAATGAAACATCATCGGCACATGGTTCGCGGCACCACGCACAGAGC
Source organism: Zavarzinella sp. (assembly GCA_041399155.1). Taxonomy (NCBI): domain Bacteria; kingdom Pseudomonadati; phylum Planctomycetota; class Planctomycetia; order Gemmatales; family Gemmataceae; genus Zavarzinella; species Zavarzinella sp. The sequence continues at coordinate 596,955 of JAWKTI010000002.1, read as the reverse complement.
GAAGGAAAGATCAGGTCTCGGATACCACCAACAATCGCTTGCAACATGGTCAATCCGTCAAAAAAGTAAAACTGGCCCTATTGTACCAATAATTCCAGCAATATAAATTACCTGTTATCTTTGTCACCACACAGGTGGGTAATCCCTTCCGGTTGGAACCGATGCCGCAGGACGTAACATTAAACAATTTTCATGATTTCGTTGCTTTATTTTCTCAAAATCGAGAATTTCAGCAACTGGTACAATCATTGAAACTCGGGAATGCCGGCACCATTGATGGCACGTGGGGAAGCTCTGCACCATTAGCTGTAGCTGCGATGGCAAGACAGGCACCTGCGTCGATTCTTGTGGTATTGGCCCACCAGAAGGATATGGAACCATGGGCAACCGATCTGGAAACGTTCACCGGTAAAGAAGTGAAGCAGTTTCCGGCATTCGAAAGCTGGCCCAGAGAATTGATCCCACACGATCCCACGTCTCGAAATCGGATTAAACTACTGCAATCATTAAAGAATTCTCAGCAAAAAGTGCTGGTGAGTTTTCTCGCGGCACTGATGCAACCCGTGATCGACCCCCACCTATGGGTAGACCATGCCCGCTCCTTGCAGGTGGGCCAACTACTGGACATGCACGAATTGGCCGAATGGCTTGTCGGACAGGGCTATAAACGGGTCGATGCAGTTGAAATTCCGGGTGAATTCTCCCAACGCGGTGGGATCTGTGATCTGTTTTCGATCGATGCGGAGCTACCAGTTCGGCTGGAATTCTTTGGCGATGAAATCGAATCGATACGAACCTTTTATGCTGATTCGCAATTAAGTGCGGATGTTCTTACAACGGTCACGGTGCAGTCGCGCCAGTTGGAAGCCCACGTGGGGCAATCACACCTGGTGGATTACCTTCCCACTGGTAGCTGGGTAGTGCTTGCCGAACCAGAAGAATTGAAATTGCAGGGTCGGCATTTTCTGGAAAGCGTCCGCACCGTGGAAAAATTGTTCCCGGTGGATGCCTGCTTTGCCCAATTATTAAGATTTCCTAATGTTGTACTGTCTGAATTCCCACGTCCCGGAGTGGAGGCCCATTTTCACCTGCGTGTGGAATCGGTGGAACGGTTCAGTGGTAATGTGCAGCGGATTCGCGATGAATTGGACGGGATTGCCCAGGAAGAACAGGTAATCATCGCCTGCCACAACGAATCGGAGATTGCCCGCCTGTCGGAAGTGCTTGCTGCCGGCAAACTGGCGACCACCGATCGGTTACGGCTGATCCCAGGGTCGATTGCCGCCGGTTTTCGCCTGATTGATGAAAAAATCGTGGTGCTGGGCAGTCACGAACTGTTTCATCGGGAACAGGTACCTGTGGGGCAGAAGGCAAAACTCCCACGCAGGCGGATTGAATCGCGGGCGATTGACAGTTTTCTCGATTTGCAGCCTGGCGATTATGTGGTGCACGTGATTCATGGGATTGCCCGCTTTCTGGGGATGGAACTGCTCACCCGCAAGCAGGACCACGCACTGGGCACTCGGGACATTTACGAAGAAAATCTGCTGCTCGAATTTCGCGAAGGTAGCAAGTTATTTGTGCCCATTTCCCAGATCGACCTGGTGCAGAAATATGTCGGTGGGGCTAAAAGTGAACCACAACTCTCCAAGCTGGGCGGCTCCGCCTGGGCGAAAAAAATTGGCAAGGTGGAAGAGGCCGTTCGCGATCTGGCCAGCGACATGATCCACGTACAGGCGATGCGGGAAGCGATGGTGGGGTACGCTTTTCCGGAAGATAGTGCCTGGCAAAACGAATTTGAAGGGAGTTTTCCCTATCAGGAGACGCCCGACCAGTTGACCGCCGTGGCCGAAATCAAGGCCGATATGATGAGCACCCGACCGATGGATCGACTGCTGTGCGGGGATGTGGGCTACGGCAAAACCGAAATGGCCGTGCGTGCCGCCTTCAAAGCGATTGATAACGGTAAGCAAGTGGCAATCCTGGTTCCCACGACGATTCTGGCAGAACAGCATTACCGCACCTTCAGCCAGCGGATGGCCGAATATCCTTTTATTATTCGTGCGCTTAGCCGGATGCGGTCTGCCGCAGAAACCCGCGAAGTCTTACGTGGGGTGAAAGAAGGCTCCGTTGATGTGGTGATTGGCACCCACCGCTTGCTGTCGCAGGATGTTGTTTTCAAAGAACTGGGTCTGGTGATTATTGATGAAGAACAGCGCTTTGGCGTGCAGCACAAGGAACGGCTGAAACAGCTACGCTCCTTGGTGGATGTGCTGACGATGACCGCAACACCAATCCCACGGACATTACACCTGTCATTGTTGGGAATTCGTGAGATCAGTAACCTGGAAACCCCACCTCCAGAACGGCTCCCAGTAGAAACCCGCGTGATCCGGTGGGACGATCAACTGATTCGCCACGCGATGAAACGCGAGTTTCAGCGGGATGGCCAGGTCTATTTCGTGCATAACCGTGTGCACGATATCGAATCGGTGGCTGAAAAAATACAGGCAATTGTTCCCGAAGCACGCATTCGCGTGGCCCACGGCCAGATGACCCCGGAAGAACTGGAACATGCGATGGTCGATTTCATTCAGAAAAAAGCCGAAATCCTGCTGGCCACCACCATCATTGAAAGTGGGGTGGATATACCCAACGCCAATACCATATTTATCCACGAAGCGGAGCGTTATGGTCTTGCCGACCTGCACCAGCTTCGGGGACGGGTGGGGCGGCAACGCAATCGAGCCTACGCCTATCTGCTGCTGGATGCGGATAAAAATGTCACCGGAGACGCCGCCAAACGCCTGAAAGCAATTGAAGAATTCACCGACCTGGGGGCTGGTTTTCGCATTGCGATGCGGGATCTGGAAATCCGTGGTGCAGGTAACATTCTGGGCACACAGCAAAGTGGCCACATTGCCGCAGTGGGCTACGAAATGTACTGTCACCTGCTGGAAAATGCGGTTCGGGACATGAAGAAAATGCCCCAGAAGACCCCACTGGAAGTCAACATCGACCTGCCCTGGCCTGCCTTTCTGCCCAAAGATTACGTGCCTGCCCAGAAATTACGGATGGAAGTGTATCGTCGACTGACCCGCCTTCGCGATCCAGACAAGCTGGAAGATTTCCGCCAGGAATTGCGGGATCGTTACGGCCCGATCCCCGAACCCACGGAATGGTTGATGAAAGTAACAGAAATCCGTCTGCTGGCTGCACGCTGGCAGTTAGGGAATGTCCACCGTGATGGGCCGAACGTGGTATTGACGTATAAAAATGAGAAAAAAGTGAAAATATTGGAAAAAGTCCACCCCCACGTAGTGAAAGTGATTGATCAGAAGGAAGCAATCGCCCGCCTGCCAGAAGAAATCCGCACTGATCTGGAAATGTACCACTTCCTAAGAACAATTTTCTTGCCCGTGAACAGTTAAAAATTTTGCTGTTGTCACGAAGTCGCTGTAGAATCAAACAAGGTAAATTTTGGCAGAAGTTTGTTGATAATGAAATTCAGCTGTTGAAAAATGTACTTCAGGGGTTTCTAATGCTCACATCGCTTACAATTGGTTTAACACTTGTTCTGGGAGCACCAATTCCCAAGAAAAAAGAACCGAAAGAACTTCAGCTAGATGGCACATGGAAACTCACAACGATCGAAGGAATTGAAAAGCCAATGCATGGATCTGATACATTTTTCGTATTTGACAAGAATATTTTCTACTCCGTATGTGCTGACAGTTCACCAAGTAGCGATTATGAATTTTCCATCGACTATAAAAAAACGCCTTTTCAATTTGATGCTTGCATATTAGTAACACTGCGTAGCACTGGGAAGAAAGTGCCATCACGTACTTCGCACCAATTGGGAATTATTGAAGTGGAGGGAGATACGATGAAACTGCGATTAGGTGAACCTGGTAGTTCTGAAAGGCCAATGAGTTTTCGGGGCACCAAGGATGCACCTTTATACATTTTTAAACGAGAGAAATCTGCTGTTAAAAAATAGTTTTCATATTTTTTATGGGAAGTAATATAATCGATCAGAAACATGGACCTTTGCACAATTCCGCTTCAGTGCCTGTAGTTCAAGGGTTTTCCCATAACACATTCATTTTGTTCACGTGCGATTTACTGGGTCAATCGGCAAATAAAATTCTGACGTAATCCCTTCCAGTAATGAAGAAATGAAATCTGCACACCAATACGCCAACTCGTTTTCGATTCATTTTCAGAAAAACTGTGGGCTACAGAGCAAAGAAACTGTGGGCGATGATCATGCAGGAGAGTTGACAGGATCAGTGAGAAAGAAGTGATTTTTCAGGTCAGCCTAGAATTGATTACCAACGGATAATCAGGTCAGCTGCTGCCAGGAAGATGTTGTTACGGCCGCCAGCAAACGGATTCGAGTAATCGTTGCAGTCGTAACGCAGTTCAGGACGCAACCAGATCGAATCGGTCAACTGAACCTGCACACCAGCAGTTGCAGAGAGATACCAGCCTTCGAAACCGGTACGCTGACCTTTCACGTCGTTGAATGCTTCCAATCGCAGGATACCACCCAGGCAATCGCTGAATGAGTAGGTCAGGTAGTTCACAAAGGAGTACCAGTGTGCGGTACCGGATACTACAGAAGGATCAATGATACCACCGGGGACGTTCGCAGGAACGTTGGTCTGGTAACCGTAGATCACTTCGAATGCATATCCCATCTTGTCGCTGATTGCGTGGGTCCACAACAGATCAAAAACGTTGATGTTGTTACGGCCAGCCGGTTCAGTCATTAGACCCAGGGTGGTGGGTGCAAAAGGACGGCCAGCATTGAACTTACCACGACCGACGCTGGTACCAAAGGTAACCGAATCGGTTTCGTCAGCCCAGGTCAAGGCACCGACAAAGCGGATTTCCTGAGAAGGATCGATGAACACATCGTTCCCGTTGGCCAACATGAACACACCGCTCCATTGGTCGTTAAACTTGGGCAGAAACATGATCCCCATATGGCTGAACGGAGGGGCCCAGTTGAAGGCGTAAGAACGAGACAGGAATGGGCTGTCTGCACCTTTGACGCTTTCATAACCGAATGGGGTCAGCATGCGACCAACTCGGACTTCAGTGCCTTCAAACAGATCGGGAGTGTAGTAGCTGGCGTAGAACTGAGGAGCATCGAAGCCGTACCAGTTCTGGTTGCCGTTGGCGTTCTGCAACTGACCATTGAAGAAGCCACGTGGCAGCAAAAATCGGTAGTCGGTACCGAAGATAGCATCAACGTGGAAACCCCAATCGCTGCAGCCACTTTCGGTGTCCACATCACGACCCAGAGACAACCAGGTCTGTTGCATCTGGAATACATCGGGACGATCGTTCCAGGTCACTGGAAGAGCGGTACCATTCCGATTAGAGTGGGTGTAGGACAATTGAGTCCAGCCGCTGATGGAGATTCGCTTCTCATCCAGCACGTTACCAATGTGGGTGCCTTCCAGAAAGCTCATCAAGTGGCCTTTGGCTTCTGGTTCTTCTTCCTTTTCACAGGTTTCGCAATTGCCCGCGGTGGCAGTGCCTTCTGGCAGCGTTGCTGGCATGGTGCCCATCGGTGCGGCAGGCACAGAAGGCATCATGGGAGCTGGGGCAACAGGTGGCATCATGGGTGGCTGTTGCATCGAAACGGGAATACCCGTCACTGTAACGGGATTCACAGGGGCTTCCAGATCAATTACAGTGCGGCCTGGGCGTGCTGAAGGCGGTGCAACCGGCATGCTTCGCAATTGAGTGGCTGGCACGGCAGGGATGGTCACTGGAGGAGGTGCCACTTCTCCTGCCTGACCAACGGTCATCATTAACCCTAACAAACTTCCTTGTAACATGTTTACCCTCGTTTGGTGTTCCATTCTGCATGTGGGCTTCCATTACCCACGATCAGAATCGTTGCTGATGGTTAATTTCGGTATTTTGAAGTAGTGGCTTTTGCAATTTACCTAGACTGTTCGAAATTACTTCCCTTTTCAGATCGACGCAAATTCTGGGTAAATTGAGACCCACCCGCGGAATTGACAGCAAAAATGGCAATCTGGTGAAAATAGGCAACTGATTACTTGAAGAATTCTTCACAAAATGAAAGGCTGGGGATCTTGAAGCGGTTATTCCGGTTTTACGAAATCTGCCAGATACAACTGCGTGGGCGAACGCCCATCGCGACTGGATGTCCACATGACCTTCTTATAATCCGGGCTGAAAACGGGCAGCACATCCTGCCCAGGTGCAAATGTGATCCGAACAGGTGATTTTTTGGTGATGTCCATCCAGTACAAATCGTAGTTGGGACGGGCCGCCGGGTTACTGTGATCTGCTGCGGTGTAGATAATGTGCTGGTTATCCTGATACCAATACGGTGCCCAGTAGACCCATTGGTCGTCATTAGTGAGCGGCTTCTCATTTTTGCCATCCAGGTCAATCACATATAACTGCAGGCGGTCCTTTTCTTTGCGGTCGCTGCGAAAAACCACCAGTTTACCGTTGGGAGATAAGAACGGGCCCCCATTGTAGCAGTCTGGGGTATTGGTGATTTTCTTGACATTCTTGCCATCGGAATTCATTACATACAGTTCCATATGTCCACTGCGTTTCGATGCGAAGACAATCTTCTTCCCATCGTGGGAGTAGGCACCTTCTGCATCGTATCCCGGAGAGTTGGTCAGATTGACGAGTTTCTGGGTCGCCAGATCGTATTCAAAAATGTCCATAAAAGTGTCGAAATCCCACGCATAGCGTCTACGGATCCCTTTTTTAGCATCGTCCGCACGTTGGCGGTATTCCGCTTCCTGGTGCTTTTTGGCGTCCGGGTCCAGGTGGCTGGAAGCAAACAACAGTTTTTTACCGTCAGGCGAAAAATACGCACACGTGGTGCGGCCCACACCTGGGCTGACCCGACGTGCCTTGCCAGTCGCCAGATCCTGCACAAAAATTTGGTAAAAGGGATTGCCCGTATCTTTTTCTTCCGCCTGAAAGACAATCTGTTTACCATCGGGTGAAAAATAACCTTCGCCAGCACGGACGTATTCCGAGGTCAGTTGGCGAATATTCTGCAGGTAAGTGCTTTCCTGCTTTGCCCAATCGACAGGATCGGCACCGACAGCAAGGGTTAAAAACAGTGCGTACATTGAAATGACTCCATTTAGCAGTAATTGAGTCATTTTAGGAACGAAATTACCTGACATATCAACAATCAGCCAGAAATCGGCGAATAGATGACACGTCAGATATTGATTGATCAGCGAAAGGACTTAGGGCAAACTTTATTACGGATTGGTCAGCACATACAGGGTAGAATCGGTGTTCGCGGTAATGATTTTCTTGCCATTGGCAGAAAATGCTGCGGTATTCACGGGGGTGGGTAACTTCCACTGGCGTAACTCTTTGCCGGTCTTGGTATCCCACAATTTGATTTCCCCGGTGGAATCAATGGTAATAAAGCGATTGCCATCCGGTCCCACAACCAATGCACGCATTGGTGCTTCGTGCCCCTTGAACGAGTGCAATTCTGCCTTTTTCGCCAGATCGTAGACCTTGATATTACAATTCAGGTCTGCTGCCATGATGATATTTTTGTCCGGGCTGATCCCCACATCAACCAGTGTTTCTTTGAACGCGGGCCAATCACTACCTAAGCGTTCATTTTTTGCAATGTTCCACGCACGAACGGTGCCATTAGGGAAGCCCATCACGGCCAGTTCTGCATCGGGAGAAAATGCCACGCACTGCACCAGAGTATTTTTTTCGACCAGAACTTCCAGTTTTTTCCCATCCACATCGTACAACTGTAAGTTATTGATGTCGTCGTTCTGACCACGTGAAAATGTTTGCCAGACCACGAATTTCTTTCCGCCGGTGCCGTAGGTTAAAAAGTTCAAATTGTCACCCACAGCAATTCGATATTTTACCGATCTGTTTTCCAGATCCCAGATAATCAACGATTGATCACCACCCCCAGATACCAGGGTTTTGCCATCAGGTGCGAATCCCAGCGTATAAACACTGTCGCTGTGCCCACCAGGCAAGGTAGCTGTTTCCACCCCGGCCAGTGCGTCCCAGATTTTGATCGATTTATCTTCTGATCCACTAGCCACCCAGCGTCCATCCGCACTCATTACCACGGTGGTAATTGCTTTGGAATGGCCAATCGGTTTTGCCGTTTCGGTACCGGAAAGTTCCCACACTCGCATCGTACGGTCGACGCTGGCGGAAATAATCGATTGATCGTTGGGACCAAAATCGACCGTGCTGACCCAATCGGTGTGCCCACGCAGCGAACGGATTTCGATACGCTTCGTCAGATCCCAGACTCGGATCACCAGGTCGGCTCCGGCAGAAACCAGAAAGCGGTCGTCTTTGCTGAACGCAATACTGCTAACCTGTTTCTGATGTTCTTTAAATTCCTGAAGCAGTGAAAAATTGGTGGCATTAACAACATAGTATTTAACAACTCCATCCCCACCGCACGTTGCAAAGAACTTACCATTGTGGCTATAGGCAATCCCACCCACATCCGGCAGGTGGGGTGTCGACTTATCTGTTTCCTGAATCATCGTTCCATTGATGGCATAAATGCGCAACTCACCATTCGCAGTCGAAATTGCACATTGTTTCGCATCGGGACGCAGTGCTACCGCACTAATCGGTGCCTTCATTGCAGGAAATACCACCAGTGGGGCATCTTTTGCCAGATCCCACAATTTAGCAGTTTTATCGGTGGACCCAGAGAGCATCAGTTGCCCATCTTCGCTGTAACTCAGCGAAGTAATCGGCCCACTGTGGGCTGCAATTACCTTGGCTGCTTTCCCAGTTGTCAGATCCCACAGGCGAATGACTTTATCGCCACCAGCGGTCGCAAGTTGTTTGCCATCATTCCGAAAGGCAAGGCACATCACAGGCGAAGTATGATCCGTAAAGCGGTGCAGTACTTTGCCTTCTTTCGAACGCACATAAACCGCTTTGTCTGCACCCACAGAAGCAATCAGTCCATCGTTGCTGATGGCTGCCGACCAGACATACCCCTGATGCTCCTTGTAGATATCTGCTGGGTCTTCCACTCGAAGATCCCAGAGACGAATGCTGCCATCTTCAGAACCAGAAGCAAACTGGCTGCCGTCGGGGGAAATTGCCACCGCATTCACGGCATCGGTGTGACCATTGTAAACACGAATTTGTTTCCCAGTACCGACATTCCACAGGCGAATTGTGTAATCTTTACTGGCACTCAGTAATAGATTGGCATCCGGACTGATAGCAATCCCCTTCCCACCTTCGGTATGCCCTTCCATCACCGTGGGACGGCCATGTCCTTGAATATGTTCGCCATCTGGCCCTAACCCGATGAATTTCTTCACCTTTTTGTCATCACCAATCGAAAAGATCGTGGAAGTATCTTTGCCAAATACGACCTGATTTGCTGCATAGCGTGCGTGGGCCTCAAAGCCACTCAGAAATCGTTTTGCAGCTGGAAGTGATGGATTCCAGATGTGCATCTGGCCGTTTTTGTTCAGCGAGGCAATCAGTTTACTGTTGGGACTGAAGGTTACTGAATAAATTTCTGATTTTGCTGGTTTGGCGAAGTCATCATTCAGATTGGCGATCAATTTTTCATTTTCAACATCCCAGTATCGCACCGAAGTATCTTTACTGCCAGAAACTAAACGATTGTTGTTATCTGGCTGAAATGCAACTGAAGTGATTTCACCTTCATGTCCGGTCAGCGTGTGCACTTTTTTGCCCGTTTCCGCTTCCCAGATATGGATTTCATTTCCCACGGTGGATGCTATCCACTTGTCATCCCGAGTCCAGGAGAGAGATAAGACGGGCAAACTACCACCACGATATGAAAGTAGCTCGCGCCCATTGCCAAGATCCCAGATTCTTACCGTGCCATCGCTGGATGCTGTAGCAAGTCTGGCTCCATTTGATGAGTATGCCAGTGCGTTTACTGCACCACCATGGCGAAAACGGGATACGCCCAGTACTCGCTCCACATTTGCTGGCAGGTTCTTTGGCACATATGGCACCAGCCAGCGTGCGTCTCGCACCAGCTTTGCAGCCTTATCCAGACTTCCGGATTTGATTGTCTGTTGAGCAGCTTCCACAAGCTGGTCCGATTTTGCAAGTGCAGCTTCAGGAAATTTTTTCTGTAATGCTTCCGCACGCTCCTGCTGATATGTGCTGATGTTCTGGTTGATCGATTCGGGCGTAATCGTTTTGTTCTGCGCATGCGTATGCGGCATTAACCCAGCGACTACCACCAACAGACATAACGTTCCAAACAATCGCATTTTCAATCCCGTTGTAGATTCTGCGGTAATGATCTGAATTTTATACGAAATGAGGGCTTGAACCAAATCGGATGTTACATCCCGCGGTATGGCACCGCGAGTTAAAAGCCTTCATTCTCTAGTTTTTTATCTGGAATCGTCTGGACAAAGAACCGACGATAAGAGTAACGAACCATCGGCACAGCCAGCACTACCAGTGGGGCGGTCATCAACAGTTTCCAGAAACCGGGACGCAAACCACCAACATACCCACCACCGTCTTCTTCAATAAAGACGCTGTCCACCAGCCAACCTTCAATTTTCACAAAGAATATTGCATCCCAGACAATAAACACAATTAACATAAATGTGTAAAAAATAGCCAAGCCATACCAGTTGAGCTTATCTGCAAATGTGTGCTCCAACAACACCTTCACTTCAGGGCGTTGGCGGGTCTTCATGTTGTAGCCACACTCGCGACAGATCACGGCATCTGCTGAAACTAATTCCACCGCACAAAACGGGCAGCGTGGAAGTTCCTCCTTTTCAACAATCATCTGATAGGGATTCGAATCATCGTCGTCATCATCAAGATGCGGCGAAGAGGCTTTCGGTTTTTCCACTTCCACGGCCTTGGCAGGTGGCGGACTGGCTTTTTTCGGAGGTGTGGGTGGTTGGGCCGTTGCCTTGGGCTGCTTCACCACAAACACATTTTCGCATGACTTACAGCGGACTTTTTTGCCCACGTGCTGGTCCATCACCTTCATTTGTTTGTCGCATTCCGGACAACTGATCAAAAACGATGTCGCCATATCACACTACCAAAATAGTTTCATGTTACATTACAGCCAAAATACCCCCGCTTGCAAGTAGCTGTGGGCAGATTCTCATTTCCAGCTCCAATCGCACGGACACGTTTTACGTTGCAGGGATTGGCACGGGAACTTGCCTGCACTGGTCAAATCCAATCTTTTGCCGCCATCTCCAATCCTGGCTTGGGGCGAATTCTTGTGTCGCGGACATACAGAGCATGGAATTATTTCCACTCTATATTAATATATCCACAACGTATTCAAAACTGGCAATTTTTTTCTCGTCGGGATCAAATTTTGCAATTAAAAATCGACATAAGTTCATGTGATTAAATGATTTGCGACGACAGAAACTTTTTTGTGAATTTTTGAAAAATTGCTATCACTCCGAAGTAGGAATGGTAAAATATAGTGTACAAAATTCATACAAGTGTGCTGAAGAGTAGCAGAAACCTCACCTTGTGGTGCGGCAGGTAGTTTTCAGAGTATCATCAAACCAGTTCTACTTTGTTTGATGCGGGTTTCCAAACGTTGGTTGTCCGTCAAATCTGGCCCACCAACCTACTTCGTAATTGCAATTCATTCGCAAAACGGTCATAGTAGTTCAATCACACCATGGGAACACCACATGCGTTATCTGACGACTGCCCTTTGTTTGCTGATTTCCTTTTCTTTTTCAATGGCAGATCAATTGAAGGCGGGGGCTTTCGCCCAGCGAATTACGCCGGAAAAATTGCCAATTTCACTGAATGGTGGGATGAGCGACCGGTTGATTGACAAGATCAGCGATCATCTGCATGCCCGTGCTTTGGTGCTTGATGATGGCACCTCAGGCATCGCTATTGTGGTGGTCGATAGCTGCATGCTGCCACGGGAATTAGTGGAAAACGCGAAGCAACTGGCATCGAAAGCCACGAAAATCCCAGTGGAGAATATTCTCATTTCTGCGACGCACACGCACAGTGCCCCCACCAGTACAGGTGTGTTTCAAAGCGATCCTGACATGGATTATGTGAAATTTTTAACAATTAAAATTGCCGCAGCAATTGAAACTGCCTGGAAGCGACGAGAACCTGCCCAGATTGGCTTTATTTCTGCAAGTAATTCGAAACAGGTATTCAACCGGAGGTGGTTCAAGGAAATGGGCACCATCCGCACCGACCCGTTTGGTGGTACCACCGACAAGGTACAGATGAACCCGGGCTACCAGGCCAAAGGCCTGCTTAAACCAGCGGGGCCAATTGATCCTGAAATCGCCATAGTCGCTGTAAAAACCTTAAAAGGTAATCCGTTGGCGTTATTGGCTAATTATTCGTTGCACTATGTGGGTGGCAATCCAGGAATTTCTGCAGATTACTTTGGTGCTTTTGCTGAAATGGTACAATCTCGACTGGCACCCAAATCAGATCGCTTTGTGGCCATGATGTCCAATGGCACCAGTGGGGATATTAACAACATTAATTTCGCCGGCGAACCGATCAAAAGAGCCCCAGGTGAGCAAATCCGGATTGTGGCAGAAGATATCACAAACAATGTTCTGCAGGCATGGAAAAAAGCGGAATTCATTGATTCAATTAGATTAAGTGCGGCCACTGCCGATCTACAGTTAGGTGTGCGAAAAGCCGATGCCAACGGCCTTGCACGTGCGAAGGAAGTACTGGCACTGCAGAAAGATCCCAAAAAATTAGCGGGAATGGATGCGATTTATGCACGTGAGTCGCAATTGTTGGACAAATACCCAAACCAGGTTCCTGTCAAAGTCCAGGTGCTGAAGCTGGGCGATCAAATGATTGCGGCGATCCCTTGTGAAGTTTTTGTGGAAATTGGTCTGGAATTGAAACGCACTTTGCCTGCAAAGCGGGTCTTTACCATTGAACTTGCGAATGGCTACAACGGTTACCTTCCCACACCAGCCCAGCATGAGTTGGGTGGATACGAAACCTGGCGTGCCCGGTCCAGCTACCTTGAAACAGGTGCCTCACCCGTCATTGTGAAACAGTTGCAGGAACTGGCAGAAAAGTTGAAGTAAATCGGAACTTCGGTTTTTGATTTGATGCTTATTGTTGCCAGTTTCGCAAGACCCTATCAGGAAAAGTTACCTCTTCACTTCGATGCCCACCAACGTGAAATCTTCGTAAGGTCGACAATGCTCTACAAACTGTTTGCCAATCGATTGTACGGATTGCACAATGGTTTCATGTTGAGTATCGCTGGCAATTACTGGCAAGCGATCCTGCTTTCCGTCTTCTGGTTTGTTCAGAAATCCGTCCGTAAACAAAAAAATCCGATCTCCGGGTGCCACCTTTTTTTCGCTGATATCGAAGCGAGCTTCGAATATCCCTAGAAAACTGCCACCACTATTCCAGTATTCTGTCGTGCCTGAAGCAGTTACCAGAAATGGATGGGGATGACCAGCACGAATGAGAACCAACCGCCGAGAAGCAACATCCAGCGTCAGGGCAAGCATGGACAGGATCACTGGCTCTGGTGATTGCAAACCGACGATGTCCCGATTAATCGCCTGAAGAATCTCTTTCAGATCTGTGGGTTCCAGTGGCTGTTGAAACTTCTTAGTTTCCAGTATTTTTCGGAATATTGCCACCACCAGCAGATTAATCAGGTAACCTGAAGGATTCGTGCGGCCCATGGAATCGCCAATTAAGAAGCAAACCTGGTCGGGTGCCACCTGTTGAATCGAAAAAAAGTCGCCCCCATGACGCGAGCGTAGCCGTTGAAAGCTTGCACAGCTGACGGCATCGTTTTCCCATTCATCAACCGACAGCACTTCTCGGTGCACCCGACGTTCCAACATCAGGTTACTTTCAACACGCTGGTACGTGTTATGGAGTTTCTGATTGAGTTGGGTAGCCTCGTTCGCTTTCAATGCCAAACGCTGGCAGAGATAGCCCACGCGAGAGAGTGCATTGATCTGGGCAATCAGGTCGATCGTAGAACTGCCCGCAGGTACAACAGCATCTGCACCGGATTCCAGGACTGTGGTGGGGGCCAAACCGGAATCCAGCACCACAATAATCGGCAGATAGTGATCGCCCAATTCAATCCGCCAGCGACGAGATAACGCCTGCACTGTGGCCAGATTGCCACGCACCGCATCAAACACCACACACTGATAGGCGGGGAGAGAATCCGGATGGATGCCAGTGGGGGATTTCAAATCAACCTGAAACCCATTGGCTGCCAGATCCTGCTCCAACATGGAACTCGGATTGGACGAAACAAACAATATTCGTGACAGGGTTGCCACGCACACCTCTGGTAGATTTCGAATTGGGATATGATAGAGAAAACGTCAACCACACAGATGATTCAAACGATTGCCTGCATTAACTATCGTATATCTATTTGAATCTTTTGATTTGGAACGTATCTTCCGGCAACATTGGGTTGATTTCCAGTTCCTGATAGAAGTAGCGTGCAATCAACTGTTCGTTGGAGTGCAGCACCAGCCCCACGAGAATTTTCCATTCAGAATCAAAATAGATCTTCTTTTCGGTAATCTGTTCTTCACCTTCAGGCACCCCAGGGCGATAGTGAAAGGCATGTACTTTTCGACCTGGAAGTTCAGGAATTTCGGCTAAACCCATGTAATTCAGTTCATAATTACCATTTGTAGCGTCCCACTGTTCCAGCAAACCGCGGGTCATGCCACGAATACCAAATTTGGTCACTGGGTTCCGGGCAGCCTGCATCACTTCTTTGTCGTAAGGAGAGCGTTTCACAAAACCACCGGTCAGAAACCGCTGGGTTTTGCTGGCTGGCACTGCAAGTAACTGGTCCTCATTTTCGCCATGTACAAAGATCATGTGGGCGGCACGTCCGGGATTTTCCAGCCATGTCATCGTGACAGAAAATGGTTCTTCACGAAATTCGCACCGAATTTTCTCGGTGGGGCGAAGCGTGTTATTCAGGAATTCCTGTTTTACAAAGTTACACCGAAAAGTTTGAACGGTCCGTTCGTAAGTCGCCAGCGATTCCTGCACCGCTGCCAATGGCTTCGTGCGGCACAAATCTTCAAAATCGACTGCTGTATTTTCCGGGGGCAAATTATTGCGGTCGATCTTTTGAATGTCTTTGTCCGCAGCACCGGTCGCCTGAGGATCTCCCACAAACAAGTGGCGAAATGGGGCATATGCCAGAAACAGTGGGATTGCACCAAGTACCAATAAGGAAGAAACAACCAGGATTGCCCTTTTCATCTAATCACCCCATTGTGTAGAGCCATTTTAGCAGAAAACATGAAGCATTTCTAATGTTTTTGGCAACTCACACCTCACGTACAGACTAACCAATTTCAATTCGGATCACAATGAAATCGGCTAGAGTTTTCTTGTGAATTTTCCGAAGAAAGTTCTGTGGGCAACCAGCAAAATCCTTTTATTCGATTCAGTGGGGCACGAACTATGCAAAATTTCGCTATCCTTGCAACGTTCCTGGTGCTCTCCGGCCAGTCACTAGTTGCACAAATCGGGACGGGGCAATTACCCCCGCCTACACTCGGCCAGCCACAGCCGATGAATGAATACCCACCTCGGGTACCAATTTTTCAGCCGGGTACCACCATGCCTGTAGTGCCGCTGGAGAATGCCCCACCGACACCAACGTGGGTGGATGCACCGGTTGTGGGTGAACCTGCAGATAATGCTGTGCATTGGCAAAAATCAAATTGTCAGCCCACTACCGGGCTGTGGGGATCGTTACGGTTTATTTATGGTTTCGCGGAAGGGCTTGGAAACGGGATCGATCGCGATCAACTGCTGGGTGGCACCACAGATATTGGGTATTGGCTGGGACCAGATCGTAGTGAGGGGTTGCTACTGACATTGACAGGTGTTCGCAATATCGAAGAGGCGTTGATACCTGGAATCGGTTTTGTCAGCTCCCCACTCACCGTAGTTACAGCAGATCCGCAGTATTTGACTCAGTTAGGTACGTTGGATCGCACACGAGTTTACGGTCTGATTGGTGGGCGATTTGGCTGGATTACCGAATCGGCGAAAACCACAGCAGCTGCCAGTTATACCCAGCGCAAAGCATTAAACATCATTTATGCAGGCGAAATGGGTATTCTGACTGATTGGAATTTTGGCCCGTATGGTGCGGGATTTCTCTTCAAAGTGGGTGTGGGGCATAACGACCGGTCCTGGACAACAAATGGCGTTCGGGTTACCGATTCAGGATTGATTTACATCCCAGAAGTTGGTTTCCGCACCAGCTATGGGCTGGGCGATGGTGTTCGATGCTCCTTGGGAATCAATTTTCAATACTACAGCGAGATGGCTCGACCAGATGAGCTGATTGCGAACAGTCTCTGGCTGGCAACTTTTTCCGTGGGTGTGGAATGGCGTTTCTAATCTAATTCAGGACCGTTATGCCTTTTCCAAATCTCTTAGATGATCAGCCTTGATCACTGCAAATCAGATAAAGAATTCGCATTTCCCAGTAGGTGAAAATCGCAATTTTTGAGATTTCCATGAAAACTGGGTATCCTGACCACGGGCAACCGCCAATATTTGTGCGAAAAGATTGGTTTCCGAAAGTGCAGCCAGCCCCACAATGGATGTTGTCAGGCGGGGATTGATTTCAATGACCACATCCTCACCATCTTCACCTAATATCACGTCAACACCAATCAGTCCAAGCAAACCAGGGACACTTTCAATTGCACGCTGTGCAATCTTTGTGGCACGTTCACCGAGCTTTCCCCCAAGCGGCATCTCGCCACCCAGGTAAGCAAAAGTCTCAGGTTCAATCAATTGCTTACCCGCCAAAAGTGCAAATTTTCCACTTGGCCCTGCTAGAAAAGTGACGCTGGCAGGGACTCCCGGATGGAATTCCTGAATCAGATCCGCAGAAGTGAATTGCTTTTCCTGCTCTGTCCCCACAAGAAAAGTATCCTGCGAGCCCGCACCATCACGTGGTTTATGGATGAATGTACCAGGCTGTGGCTGCCACTGGGAACCCAGCCAGGTTCGGGGCGTGGGCACCTGCTGGTGCAGCCAATGCTGGTACATTGCCCACTTATCGGTAGAAAGCGATATCGCTGTTGCACCACAATTCAGCAGGATTGGACAATGCTGGCGGGCTGTTTCGCAGAAGTTGCCAAGGATACCATCTGTTTCAGGTGCAATCACCAGGGTAAGATCTGCCCACTGACAGGCAGTAAGAAAATCTTCTGAATGGTAGGCAATGCGGACTGTGTAGCCAAGTTGCTGGATAAGTCCCACTAACGTGTCCCGCATGATCATGCCTTCACGATAGAGAGACGATTCTGCCTGATTTGGCTGGAAAGAAATGCTGGCAGTAATGTGTTCATAAACGAACACTTTCATTACTTATCGTCCGGGATTGGTGGTCACAGGAAAGTTCTGGTTTGGAATCGCTGGCACGTACGCTGGCGGTGGTGGCAAAGGTACCGTCCCGCTCATGTTCGATTCGCGTGGCTGCATCAGCAATGGAGAAGTTTTCTTCTCCATTGGCTTGGGGTCCTTCGGCACACCGGGTGCGGGCGGAATCAAATCGGTGGATCCGGGTGCCATCGGCAGTTTGTCTGGAGGTACCATCCCGCCATTCATCAGATCGGGTAACACAGGTTGGTCAGCCAACCCAGCCACGCTGGGTGCGACAAAAGACTCAGGACTGGGTAAGCCACCTTGTCTTTCCCGTAATTTGATCCCCGCTGCCTGTGCTGCAAAATGGTCTGCGGCACGTTCCGCTACAGCACTGGGCAGGGCACCTTCCGCAATCGTAATGTTGTTAAATTGCTGGATGGTTCCCTTCGAATATTGCCACCCCGCCAGTGCAATATTGTAGTTGGCAATCGCCTGGTGTTCCTGCTGAATCGCATTCACAAAATCAATTTGGTTTTGTAACAGTACAATCAGCGATTCACGACCAATTTCAATCCGCTCGGTTTGAGCCTGCAACTGTTCCTGCAGTGCTTTCCGCCGTGCACGTTGGATTTTAATCTGTTCATAAGACTGGGTGAGTTCCTGCAGCACCCCGCCAAGTTGGAATTCTGCTTTCCGTTCCTGGTTCCGCAGGACAATGTGACTGCGGGCTAAATTCAGCTTCGTTGCCATCAAAGCAGCGTGGGCATCACGTGCTCCAATTGCCTGTTCAAATCGCAAACCCAGTTCCCAGTTCTGGAAACGGTTCTGAAACATGTTCCCGAATGCGTTGTTGGGAGCAATCGGTGATCCACCTGGTAACGGATTAGCCACATTCAGGAATGCAGGACCGTCAAGGCTTGGACCGTTACCATTGATGCCATAGTTGGCAAAGAACCGCAGGTCAGGCCGGGTGGCATTTTCCTGAACCAGCACACTGAGTTGTTGGATCTTTAACTCATTGCGGGCCATCGCCAACTCTGGTCGTAAGTTCATCGCTTCTGCGAGTGCCGAACTCCAATCAGGCTTAAACGGGGTGATGTTCGGGCTATCCGCAGGAATCAGCCGGGTGCCATCAGTTAATGGCATACCCAAAAGACCTCGCAGTTGTCGTTCGGTCGCGAGTACCTGTTGCAGTGCATTGACGTACTGCCCACGGAAATTTTCGAACTGAGCCTGGGTCTGTGCCACATCCTGTCGGGCTGCAAAACCAGCATCCTTCCGTTTGCCGAAAAGATCCAGTGTAATCCCTGCCTGATACAGACCAATTTCCGCAGCGTATTTGGCGAAATATGCGGAGTACAACTGCCAGTAAGCGTTTTCAATATTCAGCAGCATAAAGTTCAGCGAACGCTCGAACTGAGCTTTCGACTGATCCGTCCGCATCCGGGTGATCAGAATCCCTTCTGCCCGCCCACCCGAAGGTCTGGATTGTGGGAAAGAAACACTGCCTGGATGCTGGGGCAGCAATTGGTTAATATCCACACCGAAGTTGCGCAGTAAAGGCTGTTCGAATCGAACCAGCAGTTCTGGCTGATACGACGGATTAATAACCGCGAATCCTTGCGGTACCGTGGCAATCCGCGTGTAATTGGTATTGAAGGTAATCCCTGCCATACCACCCGTGGGCAACGGTTTGTACAACCCGCTGGTAAACTGAGCCAGATCACCGTTATTGAAGTTATTGAAAATATTCGCAACCAGTTGATCCCGCTTCTGCCAGTTCATACTGGCAAAAAACTGGGTATCAAACTTCGCCAGTGCACCTTCAATGTCTGCCGCAGCGATTGCAGGGTCCAGGGCAAAGGCGCGGATAGCATCATCCCCACCCACACCTCGACCATTGAATGTTACCAGTTCGTCGGAGAACAGTTGACCGAAGCGTGCGGTACCAGTGCCAAGCCCGGCTAGTGTGCTACTACCCTGGGAACCAGTGCTGCCTTGCTCGACGCCGATTGCGAATGCTTCTGCCAGAGTAATTGGTCTGGGAGTCGCTTTGGCATCCAGCACCGTCGGCGGTGGTAAGTGACCAGAAACATCAGGCGCAGTGGCTACCTGGGGATCTGTTGCCAAATTTTCCGGCAGTGGAGTCGAAAGTGCCAGGTGTTGTGTTTCCGGTGTCATAAACAGGGGCCGAACACAACCGCTGGACGGTACAACCACGCCCAACGCTACCAGCACCAGTTTTTTCCAGCGCATAACTTTCCAGCGCAACATAAGAATTTACCCCCTCGATGATTGGTCGCGAAAAAAGGTAATCCCTCTAACGCTTCCCTGGCACATGCCACTTTATCCTGCACGGGAACGTACAGAATCCCCCAGTGGGATGTGCTGGGGGGCTAGTTAACCGATTACAAGGAATAACGCAAGGCTGTTTTGTGGATGTGACGGCAAAATGAGGAAAAATTTTACTATTCATTCATGTGAGATTCCGATTTAGCCGGACCTCAGGGTAAGTTTGGGTAAGTTACGCTGAATGCGATAATACTTCAGACCGGGAATCAGAAAACAGAGTGCAGTGGAAATTCCAAACAGGAGAATGTTAAAGTTGGGAAACAGCGGCATGACAGCAGCTGTGGCAAACATGGTGATTGCCGTAACATAAAACCGACCAGATAAGATGCCCGCTTTGAAAACGAAGACCATCCCTGCAGAAATCGCCATCGCAGGTGAGAGACTGAGAACTGGTGCCTTTTCCAGCACTTCAATAATAAACATGCCAATACTGGCACATACCCCCGCTGCCCAGGCGTGGGCAATTTGCCGCTCGACAAACAGTACCGGACCTGCCCGCCGGCGAAGTTTCCAGAGAATGGTTCCCCAGGTGACTAACCCGACTGTCCAGAGAATCAGATAGGCGGAATGGCTGCGGATATTCTGCCAGTACATTACCTGGGTGAGCAGGCAAAGTAAAAATGTTGCCAGGCTGTGCCAGATCCAAAGCAAGCCCCAGTTCTTCAACACATCGACATGGTGGGTTTCGCTGAACAGACGCATCAAAAAATAGCGTACCCCACTGGGGCGGGAAGAAAGTGCCTCCCCAGTCAGATAGGCATCCAGATCGTTTGCCAGGGCTGCCGCTGTCGGATAACGGTGGGTGGGAATCTTCTGCAAACATTTCATGCAGATCAGTTCTAATTCCCGATCAATACCACTGGTCAGCAATCGTGGTGGTACAGGTTCCTGTTCCAGCACCATCAATAATGCATCAATCGGGGTTGCTGCCTGAAATGGGGGGCGACCAGTCAGGCATTCATACAGAATGGCACCCAATGCATAGATATCCGCAGCAGCAGTCAGTTCGCGTTTACCTTGGGCCTGTTCTGGCGACATATAACCGGGAGTACCCACAATGGCACCAGTTTGCGTTCGCCACTGCGTGGTACCTTCTGTAACAGAAAGCTGTTTCGCCAACCCAAAATCCACAATTTTGATCGACTGCACTTCCGAACTGGTGGGAGAGGTTGAAGAGTCTTCGGTTTGCGTTAATACTGGCAGCAGAATGTTATTGGGTTTCAAATCACGGTGTAGGATCCCAATCTCGTGGGCATGCTGAAGGGCTTTGGCTATCATGCTGACAATGCGGGCCGCTTCGCGTTGTGGCAGTGGCCCGTGTGTCAATCGTTTGCCAAGCGTGACACCGTCCACATATTCCATGACGATCCAGGGGATTCCCTGGTGTTCACCCACTTCAAAAACGGTAACAATGTTCGGGTGTTTCAACTGGGCAACTGCAGCGGCCTCCGCACGAAATCTGGCACGATCCGTGGGTGAAGAGAGTCGATTATCCCGCATCATTTTCAAGGCGACCAGTCTTCCCAGAGAGCGCTGCCGAGCAAGATAGACGACACCCATTCCACCCGTGCCGAGTTCACGGATGATCTGATAGTCTCCCGATAATTGCTGGGGAATATTGTCTCGTTCTGGTATACCCTGTACTTGTTCTGTTTGTCCTGTGGCATGGCTCGAAAGGGTGCCAGCAAAAAAACCTGCAAACTGTGCTGTCGCCCACAGACTGCGAATCTCTGCTTCCTGTTCTGGAAGCCGTTGCACATATTCATCGAGATTGATCACTACGCCAGCATCTCGCTGGGCAAGCATTTCTTCCAGCAACGCTGCCAATTGATCATCCACAGAAACAAGATTGCTCACGACAAGATTTCCTTACGGATTTCACATGTTCCTTCTGGACCAATTAGGCGTTGCTGCAAACCCAGGTAGGGATAGCGGAATTTCCAGGGATCCAGACCAAGTAAATGTAGAATCGTTGCCTGAAAATCGTGTACAGATGTTTTTCCTTCCGTAATCGCGTAGCCAAGCTCATCGGTAGCACCATAAGAAACACCCGGTTTAATGCCTGCACCCGCCATCCAGGTGGTAAAGCAGTTAGGATGGTGGTCGCGACCGAGAAACTTCGATCCCCCGCGTGCCTCATTCATCGAAGTTCTGCCGAACTCGCCGCTCCATACGACGAGGGTATCTTTGAGCAGTCCTGTTCGTTTCAGATCGGCAAGCAACGCACCGATCGGCTGATCAACCTGTTTGCACTTATTGGGCATGTGGTTCATTAAGTCGTCACCTTTACCCGTTCCGTGAATGTCCCAGCCCCAGTCGAACAGTTGCACAAATCGCACCCCACGTTCAATCAGGCGACGTGCCAGCAGGCAGTTGTTAGCAAAGCTCGCCTGTCCCGGTTGGGCACCATACATCTCAAGTGTCTGTTTCGTTTCAGATTTAAAATCCATCACATCAGGCACGGCCATCTGCATTCGAAATGCCAGTTCGTATTGTTCGATACGTGTTTTTGTCTCTGGATCTCCATACTCCTGCAACTCGAGTTGATTGAGTTGTTGCAGTGCATCTAATGTGCGACGACGGGTTTCTCGATCAACTCCAGAGGGATTGTTGGCATAGAGAATGGGATCACCCACGCTGCGACACTGAACACCTTGAAATACTCCGGGCAGGAAACCTGTGCTCCAGACTGCTTTCCCACCTGTGGGATCAGTACCACCAGAAATCAACACAACAAAACCGGGAAGGTTCTGGTTGGTGGTACCCAGGCCATACGTGATCCACGAGCCCATGGACGCATTCCCATTGCGTGGGGAACCAGTGAATAAATATAGCTCTGCTGGTGCGTGGTTGAATTGATCGGTATACATCCCGCGCAAAAATGCCATGTCGTCAACATGTTTTGCGATATTCGGCAAATGCTCACTGACCCAGGCACCACTTTGGCCGTGCTGGGCAAATTTGTACGGTGTTCCCAGCAAGACGGGGTGGCCTTTAATGAAAGCAAACCGCCTGTCCTTCAAAAATTCATCAGGACATGGTTTCATATTCAACTTCACCAGCTTGGGCTTGTAATCAAACGTATCCTGCTGTGGTGGTGCACCAGACATGTGCAGGTAGATGACCGATTTTGCCTTAGCGGGATAATGTGGCTTTCTGGGTGCCAGCGGATTGTTGGACTGTTCATCCTCAGCATGAAGTTGTTTGCCAAGCAATGTGGCGGCAGCGATTCCCCCAATGCCAACTGCGGCACTTCCCAGCAAGTGTCTGCGGGTGTGAAACTGTGTGTAATCAATATGTGGATTCATGATTATTTCCTTATTTATCGTGTGAGTACCGCATCGAGATTCAGAACCACGTTACACACCAGTGCCAGTGCAGCGATCTGAGCAGAATCTGCGGCTGTTGTACGCAGATGAGCAGGTGCCTGATTCAGCCATGTTTTTCTGGCTTCGGCATCCTTCGAAAATCGTTCCAGTTCAGTGGTGTATAACTTCAGCAATGCAGCAGTCTGAACTTCCGTTGCGGGGCGGGATGTTGTCTGTTGCAAGGCCGTCTGAATCCAGGTTTTTGGATCGCTGGAAGTAGCGTGAATATTCACTGCCATACCCAAAGCAGCTTCAACATATACTGGATCATTCAACGTGACAAATGCCTGCAATGGTGTGTTGGTTCGAATGCGACGTACGCTACAGATTTCACGGCTGGGTGCGTCAAAGGTAGTCATTGCTGGGTTGGGAATTGTTCGACGCCAGATTGTATAAAGCCCACGTCGATATCGATCTTCTCCCATGCTAGTCGGATAATTTCGCTGACCATTGAATGCAGCCTGCCATAATCCATTCGGCTGTGGAGGATAAACAGAAGGCCCACCAATTTTCTGGCTGAGCAATCCGGAAAGTGCCAATGCCTGGTCTCGCACCGTTTCTGCATCCAGCCGGTAACGTGGGCTTCGCCAATAAAGTTTGTTGTCTGGATCTTTCGCCTGTAAATCATTCTCCACCCGAGAAGATTGGCAGTAAGTGCTCGACGTAACCAGTAAAGTAATGAGCTTCTTGGTATCCCAGCCGGAATCGAAGTATTCCACTGCCAGCCAATCCAGAAGCTTCTGGTGCGTGGGCAGGTCACCCTGGTTACCAAAATCTTCCTCAGTCACCACTAAACCCTGTCCAAAAATCTTTGCCCAGATCCGATTGACTGCCACTCGTGCAGTCAGTGGATTATTGCGATCTGTCAACCATTGTGCCAGCTCCAGCCGCGTGGGTGATTTTTGTTCTGTGTGATGAAAAGCAGATAATAGACCCGGTTCTACTTTTTCTCCCAGGTTCATAAAGTCGCCCTTTACCATCACCTTAGTGGTACGTTGTTTTGTCTTTGGCAATTCCTGCATGATGGGCAACATCGTAGGTTTTGGCTTACTGGCTTCCAGGCGAGCAATTTCACTGGTGATCTGAATTGCTTCTGGAAGACTCTTAAGGAAGTGGTCTTGCAACAACGTAATACTTGGGGCATGTTTCTGAGCTAGTGCCAGATTTATTGCATTCCGAAGATCCACAGTCAAAGCTCGACGTGTAGAAATAGTTGATTTCTGCAACGGCGAAACAGTGCTGGCAAGATCACCTGTTGCATGCACACGAATCGTCAGATTCTTGTCAGATACAATCGTCAGTGGTTGCTGAAACAGCACCACTGTAATCTTCGGCTGTGGTGGGTTGAGATACTTTCCAGGTATAATTTCTGCAACCTGTAATCCACTCTGCTTTGCAACTGAAATTTCCTGCTTGGGATTGGGTGCGTTCGTGAAATCTTTCGACCAGATTACTTTATTGTTGCCATCATACAGATTGATTCGATAAGGTGCTAATCGATCTCCCACCCCATCCAGGCGATTCCAGACAGTAATCGAATCAATTTCCTGATCGTTATTCCAGGCAACCTCCCACCATGGGTTATTATCTCGAGCCGTGTGGGAAACTGAGTTATTGGTATAAGTCCCATCAGTATTTCCATCGATTGCCCGTTTCGCCACACCACCGTAATCGGTACTGGACTGCATTGCTGTACCTGTCAATGCCACATTCTTCCCACCACTAAGCACCTGAACTTCCGCCAGTGATAGGAATGTTCCTTTGGCGGGAATCTCAATCCGTAACTTTCTTGCTTTCACTTTTTGAGCCACAGGATCGGTTTCCAAATCCACCGATTTGACTATTGCATTTTCAGAATGTTGCAGCACGACTCCATCAAGTTGTTGAAGTGGGCCACTCATGATTGTGATTACTGGCTTGTTCTGCGTTGGCATCAGTTTTGGGGAGTGCGCTGATTTTGGCAGGTTGTGCGTGTAGGCAGTAAAATTTTGAAGCCACTGTTCAAAATCGACTTGTTTCGTCTTTGCTAGTGCCTTTAACTGTGTTTGTTTTGCTGCAACCTGCTGGTCAATCTGCTCGATCAGTGTACGATCTGTTTCACTAATGACCGGCATCAGAGGGCTTTCATCGCCACGGTCGGCGTCAGCAGTCTGGTTGAAGATTGCAAACAGTTGGTAGTATTCTTTCTGGCTGACAGGATCAAATTTATGGTTGTGGCATTTGGCGCAGCCCACAGAAAGGCCCATCCACACCTGGAAAGTGGTATCCACACGATCTTTTACCGCAGCAATCCGAAACTCTTCATCATCAGTACCACCTTCGGTGTTGGTCATCGTATTGCGGTGAAAAGCAGTTGCTACACGCTGTGCCATTGAAGGTTCAGGCAAAAGGTCCCCAGCCAGTTGCCAGGTAGTCAGTTGATCGTACGGAAGATTGTCGTTTAATGCACGAATTACCCAATCGCGGTACTGCCACATGTTCAGCCGAAGTGGGTCGGAACCATAGCCCGCCGAATCGGCATAACGTGCCAGATCCAGCCAAACGCGTGCCCAGCGTTCGCCATAACGTGGTGAAGAAAGAAACTGCTGCACCATCTTTGCATAGGCATCAGGGGAACTGTCTGCAGCAAATTGATTCAGTTCTTCAATAGAAGGGGGAATACCTCGGATATCGAGGCTAAGCCGTCGCAACAACACATTTGGGTCTTCTGGAGGTCCAAGTCGAATTCCAGCTTCTTCCAATTGCTGACCCACAAAAGTATCAACAGGGTTTGCTGCCCAGTTGGGATCTTTCAATGTAATTGGCTCGGCCTTTTTCGGCGCCACAAATGCCCAGTGCGGGGTATATTCTGCACCACTGGCAATCCAGTCTTTCAATAATTGGATTTCTTTTGGTGTCAGGTGATTACCCGTTTCCTCTGGTGGCATGGGATCATTCTGATCATCAATACGATGGATGATTCGACTTTTATCTGGTGCCTTGGGCACAATCGCCGCACCTTTCTTTCGGGCCTTCGTGGCATCTGCAAACTGATCCAGCCGCAACGATGCTGCCCGGCTTTCATCATCCGGGCCATGGCAAGCGTAGCAGTTTTTTGCCAGGATTGGTTTGATTTCTCGATTAAAATCCACCGCACGCACGGTGCTGATGGAAGCAATCGTTACCAGAGATATCAGAAAAAAGTGGGAGAATAGTCGATGCATGGAATGATTCCGAAAGTTCTTTTGGGGTTAGATTATTTTACTTGATGCGGACGTGCTTTGCCAGTTGAAATGCCTAATGAAAAAGAGTTTCAAGCCGACACCAAACAAACCTGTCCAATTGATTTTCAAGTCAGAGCGGTCGTTTCCTCACAATAAATTCAACGTGCCGCGGGTGACGCCGAGTTGGTTCATCGCCTGGAGCTGCTTCCAGACGGTGCGGCCGTCGCCACCTGATAATACCTTCTGGTAAGTGCGTACCAGTTCCACAGACTGTGCTGCATTTTCTCGCAGCAGGTCGATGCGAAACCTTATGATGCCCAGGCCCTGCATGCGGCTGACATATTCTGCAGCAGACTGGGCAACAGCATTGTGCACCGTATTGCGGCACCCTGTGTCTGGAGTTACCGGAAATAATGCCCCGGTGCGATCCTGCAGATCCAATCGGTGGCTGTCGCAGGGCCGCCCACAGTCTCGCCAATCGTTTCCTGTGGATAAAAACGCCGCGAACACGCAGTGTTCCATATGAAACATTGGCATGTGCTGGTGGATGACAGGTTCCAGCCATTCTGGAGGGCACCGCTTCGCCATGGCAGCAAACTGCTCCCAGTTCATGTCGTAGCTGGGCACAATTCGTGTCAAACCGTGCTGCATGAAAAATGCAGCGGTCATTTCGTTGGCAATGTTCAACGAAAAATCGCCCACTAACGCCAGGTGGGGAGTATGTTCGCGATAGTACGAAAGACCGGCCAGATTCCTGATCAGAACATAATCGGGTTCCAGTTGGGCGATCGTTTTCAGTAAACCTTCTTCTCCTGGTTTGATGATCCGCAATGTTGCTAATCCAATTGGAACCTTTGCCCCACGTGCGATGGAGACGGCCTCGCGATATTGACGGACATCTTCAAAATCGCAGTAGACTGTGGCAGGTTGATGATCCACCACGGCCTGCAATTGCTCCAGTGTACGTACGTGTACACATAAGTAAGACGATTCAGATGGAATTTTGTTCCCTAAATTTTGAAAAATTTCGGATCTTTTTTCTTTCAGTAATGAATCTGGTTTCGTAACCTCTTTATTGGCAATAGTTTGCGAAGATTTTTGAATTTTGTCTATTACCTCGCGCCGCAATTGGTTTAGTACACTTTTGGGCACCATCACCTGTTCTGGCAGGTCGGTTGTGCACGCACCTAGCTGGTAGGGCGTATCACCCAACCGAGAAAGCTGTTGCACAATCATCTCCTGGGTGGTGGGCTGGTTACGTGCAGGTTCGAGTGGCCCTACCCACATGCAACTAGCTGTAGCATCAGGAGTTGTTGCGGTGAGAGTTAACTCACCGGCCAGTCGACCATGCAGGTGAAAATCCAGCGGCAGTCGGTAATAGGGAATATCCTGTTGAAAAGTACTCAGAAGGCGATTGCGAACTTCCGGGTCGGCAGTTTGCCATACTTTTGCACCCAAAGGTACCGTTTTTGGGTCAAAATGAGGGGATTCAATGGTGATTTCAACAGTATTTTCGCCTAGTTTGCGTATGTTCTGAATATACCCACCTGGTTCTTTTTCCTGTGGTTTGCCCAGATCGAAAACGATGCCAGCGCCCGGTTTCAGGAAAGAATTCTCATCATTTTTTAACTGAACTACAATGCCACGCTGGGACTTGCGGATGGTTGTTCCCACAAACGCACCCCGACTTTTGGGAAATTGACCTGCCACCAGTTCCTGATGTTTCGGACCATGCAGAAACCCTGGGGTAAAGCCACGAGAAAAAGTCAGGTCTAGGTCGTGTTTTGCGGCTGGGGATAATTGAAACTTTTCATCGCGACAGGCGTGGTCGATTGCCGAACGGTAAGTTGAAGTGGTTGCAGCGACGTATTCAGCACTTTTCAGACGGCCCTCAATTTTGAAGCTGATCACCCCCGCCTGGATCAGTTCTGCCACCTGATCGTAGCCTGCCAGATCCTGTGGGCTGAGCAAATAAGCCCGATCTCCCAGATCGCGAACTTCTCCATCGACCAGCATGTCATATGGCAAGCGGCATGCCTGGGCACATTGCCCACGGTTCGCACTGCGTCCGCCCAATGCCTCACTGGTCAGGCATTGGCCAGAATAAGCGACACACAACGCACCATGAATAAAAACTTCCGTGGGCACTTCGGGAGCATCCTGGGAGATTTTGCTAATTTCGGAAATGGAAAGCTCTCTAGCAAGTACAACTCTTCGGATTCCCAGGTGCTGGTGCACAAATTGTACCCCACGTCGCTCGGACAAAGTCATCTGGGTAGAGGCATGGACATGTAGATTGGGAAATGTAACGGCAAGTAGCCATGCCAGCCCCACATCCTGCACGATCACGGCATCGACATGATTTTCATGCAATTGCTGGGCGTATTCCAGCACATCTTCCAGTTCATCGCTGAAAATTAACGTGTTGAGTGTCACAAATCCCAGCACATTTCGCTGGTGCAAAAATGCCATGACACTGGGTAATTCTTCGAGGGAAAAATTGGTGGCACGGTGGCGTGCATTGAACCGATCCAACCCAAAATAGACAGCATTTGCCCCATTGGCACAGGCTGCACGCAGGGCATCCCAATTCCCAGCGGGAGCTAACAACTCAATCTTTGGAAGGATATTTTCTGCCACAACAATTCCTGAAGTGAAATTTCGCCAATTGGTTATTGTACTTACTTTTCAGTTGTTGAAATCAGCGGATTTTCGCGGAATTCAGGATGGCTGATTGATTTGCTAAAATAATGAAATAAAGAAAAGCACCGGAACGCACAATGAAGATATCGAATTCAATCCCCCTGGCTGCGTTCGATCTGGGCACCTACCTCAATATCGGTTACACAAGTTATCAGATCTACCACATGGGTGGTGCCATGTTCTGCGGAATCTTCGGTTTGCTTGCGTTGCGTCGAATAACAAAAGTGGGTGGTATTTCCGTTGCGATCTGGGGAAGTTTCAGCGTGATTCTGCTGTTACTTTCCTGTTACATTGCCCGCCGTGGCTTTGCAGAACAGTTTCCGGAATGGTTACTGCCATTAGTCAGCGATGCAAACCTCTTGCGATGTGGGGCCATTGCCAACCTGCTGGTGTGGGCGTTTTTTCTGATCCATGCCCACTGGGTGGATGGCATGGCTGCGAAATGGGGCTATCGCAGCCTGGGCGTGGGAGCAGTATTTATTGCAATCTGGCTAACGGTTGGATGGTTTCAGCCACAAGTTCCTGAACGGGTGCGACCCTGGACCGCACGCACGGTTCTGGTAAAATTTTTCGCTGTAAGTGCTTTGATAATTATGGCTTACAGTGTCTGGCATGCGAATCGCCGCAGCCACGTAGGGGTGGTGTGGGTGTGCCGAGCTTTTGGCACGGCCTGCGTTGGCGGGGCAATTGCTCTGAGTTGGCACTGGTTTGGCAGTTTAACCCCACCTGTAGCATATCGGATTGTGAATAATGAGCGAATTCTCATTCTTACAGGCATTGCCACTGCGTGCTGTCTACTGATCGCACTTGGTGCCACCTGGATAGTGAAACAAAATACGAAGTCAGAAAATGAATAGATGTTAATTATACTGGGCTTCAAAGAAAAGGGACTGGGCTTAATGTGCACTTTGAAGACAGAAAACTAATTAAATAGATTGGGCGATGAGAAAACTTTAATCTTCATCGTCGTCATCGTCCAACTGTGCTGCTGGTGCAGGTGTTGGAGGAGCCACCACGGGCATTTCTTCTGGTGGGATCACCAGTGGTTCAGAACCAGTGGCACGGACAATGGAATCCTGGTGGATGTTGAAACCGGTACCGGCGGGAATCAAGTGACCCAGGATCACGTTTTCCTTCAAGCCGACCAGATAATCCACTTTGCCCGCAAGTGCCGCTTCCGTAAGCACTTTGGTCGTTTCCTGGAACGAAGCAGCACTGATGAAGCTCTCGGATTGCACCGAAGCCTTGGTAATACCCAGTAGTACGACATCACACGTAGCAGGTGTCGGTGCTTCCCACGTGGGCTTTTTGCCACCTTCCGCTTCCACGCGGGCACATTCGTCTTCGTATTCTTCCTTGCTGACGATCTTGCCCACTTCAAAGACGGAGGCACCTTTCGCTTTGATCTTCACGCACTCATTCATCAAACGGTCGTTTGCCTGTTTGAACTGCATGCGATCCATCACGCTGCCCGGGAGCAGTTTGGTGTCGCCCATTTCCTTGATTTTAACTTTGCGAAGCATCTGGTTTGCGATGATTTCAATGTGTTTATCATCAATTTCCACTTTCTGGCTGCGATAAACCAATTGCACCTCATTGACCAGGTAATCCTGGAGTGCTTCGATACCGGAAACTTCCAGAATATCGTGGGGACGCAGCGGACCAGCGATCAGAGGATCGCCCGCCCGCACGTATTCACCATCGGTAAAGCGAAGGTCGCGCCCACGTGGCAGTTCGTGCAGAACTTCACCGCCCACCTGACGGCCTTTTTCATCTTCTGGCTGGACATAAACCAGCTGTTTGCCGCGTTTACGCTCGCCGATCCGAAGTTTACCGGTGACTTTCGAAATCACTGCACTTTCTTTAGGTGAACGAGCTTCGAAGATTTCCGTCACACGAGGCAGACCGCCCACGATGTCGGAGTTACCTGTCAATTCCTTCGGAGTTTTGGCGATCACGGTACCAGCAGTAATCGGCTGGTTGTTACGTACTTCCAGATAGGCTTTTTGTGGGAGGAAGTAGTTCTTTTCCACCGTGCCGTTTTTGTTTCGGATTTCAACAGCAGGGTGCAGGTTCCCCTTGTGTTCCATGATAATGAGGCGTTCGGTACCGCTATTATCTTTTTCGCGACGAACGGTTTCCCCTTCTTTTAAGTCCACAAAGTGCACTTGTCCGTTGGTTTCCGCAATAATTGGTGCAGAGTGGGGATCCCAGATACAAAGCACAGTACCTGCACCTACTTCTTCACCATCATTCACAAACAGTTCGGCACCGTAAGGGACCGGATGTCGTTCCAGTGGCGGGGCATTTCGGTCTTTATAAACCAGAATTTCGCCGGTTCGACTTAAAATCAATGTTCTCTTCTGCTTTTCACCTGCGGCGTCTTTCGATTCATGAACTACCGTGCTGATCCGTTCCAGAACTACCGTTCCACCCCGCTTGGTTTTCCGTTCGCTGTCAACTACAGCTGTGCGACTCACCCCACCAATGTGGAAGGTACGCATCGTCAACTGGGTACCAGGTTCACCAATCGACTGTGCGGCAATAATCCCCACAGCCATCCCCTCTTCCACCAATGCACCAGTAGAAAGGTCCATGCCGTAGCACAAACGGCAGACACCTAGTGTGGCGGCACAGGTCATCGTGCTGCGGACGCTGACTTTATCCAACCCCAAACGATCCAGTAACTGGGCTTTCGCAACAGAGATCACTTCATTTTCTGCAACCAGAATCTCTTTCGTTGTCGGGTCTCGGATTTCGTTCCGGCTCGTTCGACCACGAATTGCTTCCCACAGTGGACGATCGATGTCATCACCCTTGAAGATGATTCCCTTGGATATTCCCTGGGTGGTGCCACAGTCGTGCATCGTTACCACAACGTTCTGGGCAACATCGGCCAGTTTTCTGGTCAAGTAACCTGAGTCTGCAGTTTTCAATGCGGTATCTGCGAGACCTTTCCGGGCACCGTGCGTACTGGAGAAGTACTCCAGCACCGTCAGACCCTCACGAAAGTTCGACTTGATGGGTGTTTCGATAATTTCGCCAGATGGCTTCGCCATCAAACCACGGATACCAGCCAACTGCCGAATTTGCTCAGTACCACCCCGGGCACCCGAAGTAGCCATCAGGAAGATCGGATTCAGATAAGGCAATTCAACACCGTTGTACATCCGACGATCATTTGCCAATGCAACCATCAAGGCACTGGTAATCGCATCGCGAGCTGCACCCCAGTTTTCAAGTACTTTGTTATACCGCTCCTGTTCCGTAATCGTTCCATTTTCATAGTTACGACGCAGACGTTCTACCACTTTTTCTTTTTCTTTGATCACCGACTCTTTATTGTCCGGTGTCCGCAAATCACTGGCAGCAAAAGACAGGCCGGAACGAGTCGACTCATGGAAGCCAATCTCTTTCATGTTGTCGAGCAGCTCAATAGTGGCTTTTCTACCCAGCAACTGATAGCAATCGGCAATAATCCGCGACAACTGCTTGCTGGACAGAGAGACATCATAGAACGGCATGATCGGATGGAGAATCTGGTTGAAGATCACCCGCCCCACGGTGGTGTTAATGATACCACTGCTCTTGCGAGGTAACTCTTCAACAACCATCCCTTTTTCGGCACGTACTTCACTAATGAACTTTTTGGCATGGAACTTACCTGCCACTGGCACCACATGGGTGGGTTCTTTTTTCTGCAAATCGCGAATTCGGTTCTCTTCGATCGCGAATTCTTCTTTGCGGACCAGCTGGCCAGGCTGAAAACGAGAAGTACCTGCAACCGCTACTTCTACGTAGCCCATCGTGATCCGCACGCGGATCCGTGCATGAACACCCAGTTTCCCCTGATGGTACGCGCTGAACACTTCCTGCGGATCATGGAAGACCATCCCGTCACCCGCTTCGACCTTTTCCCCTTCTTCCCCACGGGCTGCAGTGAGGTAGAAACAACCCATCACGATATCCTGAGATGGGGTAATGATCGGGTTGCCGTTGGCCGGACTGAAAATGTTGTTGGTGGACATCATCAACACGTGAGCTTCCACCTGCGCTTCGATCGACAGTGGCAAGTGGACTGCCATCTGGTCACCGTCGAAGTCAGCATTGAAACCACGACAAACCAAGGGATGCAAGCGAATTGCATTGCCTTCAATTAATACTGGCTCAAAAGCCTGAATCCCCATCCGGTGCAGGGTGGGGGCACGATTGAGCAGTACCGGGTGCGATTTGGTTACTTCCGCCAGGATATCCCAGACCTGATCTTCCTTATGCTCCAGTTTTTTCTTGGCAGATTTGATCGTATCTGCATGCCCCAGCTCTTTCAGCCGACGAATAATGAACGGCTGAAAGAGTTCCAGAGCGATCTTTTTGGGCAGACCACACTGGTGCAGTTTCAATTCGGGACCCACAACAATTACTGAACGGGCCGAGTAGTCCACCCGTTTTCCAAGCAGGTTTTCGCGGAAACGACCTTGTTTCCCTTTAATCATATCGGTCAGCGATTTCAGCGGACGGTTGCTGCTGCCCAGTACCGGTCGCTTGCACCGACCATTATCAAACAATGCATCCACCGATTGCTGAAGCATCCGTTTTTCGTTACGGATGATCACTTCCGGTGCATTCAGGTCCACCAGCTTGCGTAAGCGGTTGTTCCGGTTGATAATCCGGCGGTAAAGATCGTTCAAATCACTTGTTGCAAAGTTGCCACTTTCCAACAGTACCAAAGGCCGTAAATCCGGCGGGATTACCGGGATACATTCCAGAATCAGCCATTCTGGCTTGTTGGAACTGTCCCGCAGACTTTCAATCACTTTCAGTCGCTTGACCAGTTCTTTCTGACGCTGCTTGCTGGCTTTGTCGCCTTTGGCATCTTCATCGGACAATCGCTTGCGCAATTCGTCCGAAAGTTCAACCAGATTCAGCTTTTCCAGCAGTTTGCGAATCGCTTCGGCACCCATGTCGGCTTCAAAACTGCCATGACCATAGGTATCGATTGCGGTGTGATATTCATCATCGTTGAGGAGCTGCCGCTCTTTCAATGGTGTGTCGCCCGCATCGGTAACCACATATTCCTGGAAGTAGATAATTTTTTCCAGGGTGCTGGTTTTCAGATCGAGCAGGGTACCCAGGCGGCTGGGCATTGCTTTGAAGAACCAGATGTGCACAACTGGCGCGGCCAGCTCAATGTGCCCCATCCGTTTCCGGCGGACGCGGGAGTGGGTTACTTTCACACCACACTTCTCGCAGACCATGCCTTTGTATTTCATCCCGCGGTATTTGCCGCAGGTACATTCCCAGTCTTTTTCTGGTCCAAAGATCTTCTCACAGAACAAACCTTCCTTTTCCGGTCGGTATGTGCGGTAATTAATGGTTTCCGGTCGTTTGACCTCACCAAAAGACCAACTTCGGATGTCGTGGGTGCTGGCCAGACTAATCCGGACCGCACTGTAATCATTAATGCGGTCGTAAGTAGTGTTCTCGTTGGCAGTCGCTTGATTCGGGATTCCAGCGTTCATCTCGTACTCCGAAGTTATTTCTAATGTCCCCTCTGCCAATACAACCACATCGTGGTCGATCGAGGCAAAGGTGGATCCTGTGGTTCGTCTTCCTAAACTTTCAGCCAGTCAGATCAACTTGCTGACTGGCGACGTATTGCTCAAATCAAGATCTGGTCTTGATTCTTTAAAACGCCCGTTTCTTTTCCAGTTGCATGTTCAATCCCAAGCCACGGATTTCGTGGGTAAGCACATCGAAGCTGGCTGGCGTTCCTGCTTCGAGAGTATTTTCCCCTTTCACCATCGATTCGTAGATCTTGGTACGGCCTTCGACATCGTCCGATTTCACAGTCAGAAGTTCCTGCAGAATGTAGGCGGCACCATATGCTTCAAGCGCCCACACTTCCATTTCACCGAATCGCTGCCCACCGAACCTCGCTTTTCCACCCAGAGGCTGCTGGGTAATCAGCGAGTAAGGGCCTGTCGCTCTTGCATGTACCTTATCATCCACCAGGTGGTGCAGTTTCAGCATGTACAGGTAGCCCACGGTGACATCCTGGTCAAGTGGTTCACCCGTCCGTCCATCAAAGAGACGCGACTTGCCGGAAACGTTCAGTCCTGCTTCGCTGAGTGCCTGCTGGATTTCTTCTTCGGTAGCACCATCGAATACGGGGGTGATTGCCTTGAAGTCCAGTTTGGCTGCAGCATAGCCCAGGTGGGTTTCAAGAATCTGGCCCACGTTCATCCGGCTTGGTACGCCCAGTGGGTTCAGCAGAATCTCAACGCGAGAGCCATCAGACAGAAATGGCATGTCTTCTTCAGGCAGGATCTTGGAAATAACCCCCTTGTTCCCGTGGCGGCCAGCCATTTTGTCACCTACAGAGATCTGTCGTTTGGTGGCCACGTACACTTTGACCATTTGCTGCACGCCGGGCTGCAATTCATTGCCACGGTTCAGCGAATTCATCCGCCGTTCCTGCTCATCTACTGCAACAGTAATCCGGTCGCTGTAACGCTTCCAGATTTCTTTAGCTTTCTTCTCTTTTTCCGGAGAACGAATATCAATCATGTCCAGTTTGAACGCGATTGCCTGGCTGGCAATGACAACGTCTTTCTCTTTGTCGTCTCCAAATGCTTTACCAGTGGTGGGGTCTTTCAGTTCGGCTTTCTTTCGACCCAGCAGTTCGGCCAGTTCATTGATAAACGCCTGAAACTGTTCCGCAATCATTTTGCCGTAACGGTTTTCAATTTCTGTTTTCTGTTTATCGTGCGCTTTTCGCTCAGCTTCCGTCATCGATGTAGTGCGGCTGAATCGCTGGGTATCAATCACAATCCCTTCGATGCCCGATGGCACTTCCAGCGAATCATTCTTTACATCTTCGCCTGAACGGCCGAAAATTGCATGCAGCAATTTTTCTTCGGGTGTCAGTTCTGAACGAGATTTCGGCGAAACTTTGCCTACCAGAATGTCACCTGGCTTGACAAACGTTCCCACCTGCACAATGCCATGCTCATCGAGATGGGCCAGTGCCTTCGAAGAAACGTTTGGAATATCGCGGGTAAACACTTCTTTCCCAAGTTTTGTTTCGCGAATTTCGATATCGAATTCTTCAATGTGAATCGAAGTGTAGGTATCGTTCTTCACCAACCGTTCGGAAATGATGATTGCATCTTCGAAGTTGTAGCCTTCCCACGACATGAAGGCGACCAGAATGTTCCGTCCCAGTGCGAGTTCACCATTTTTGATGGCGGCACCATCGGCAATAATCTGGTTGGCTTTCACTTTATCACCCACACGAACCAGGGGTTTCTGGTTCTGACAGGTGCGTTCGTTCAAACCGACGAATTTCCGCATGACGTATTCGTCTTCGTCAATTTTAATACGACATGAATCGACGTAAGTGACTGTTCCAGCACGCTTTGCTTTCACAATCATGCCGGAGTTCTGAGCCACTTCCGTTTCCATGCCGGTGGCCACTAACGGTGGTTCGGGCACCAGCAGTGGCACCGCCTGACGCTGCATGTTGGAACCCATTAATGCCCGGTTGGCATCATCGTGTTCCAGGAACGGAATCAGACCGGCAGAAACACCCACCATCTGTTTAGGTGAGACGTCAATGTATTCAACATCTTCGGCATTCAACTGGCAGAGATCACCACCGTGACGACCGTTCACTCGCTGGGCATCAATTTCATCCCCATCGAACTTGGTATCATCGGCAGATGCAATATTCAATTCGGATTCTTCATCGGCACGCACCCAACGCACTTCTTCGGAAAGCTTCCGTTGATTTACGGTGCGGTAAGGTGTGATCAAAAAACCGTACTCATCGATCCGGGAATAAATCGAGAGGCTGGAAATCAAACCGATGTTCGTTCCTTCAGGAGTTTCAATCGGACAAATACGTCCATAGTGACT
The DNA here is from genome assembly GCA_041399155.1 of Zavarzinella sp. Taxonomy (NCBI): domain Bacteria; kingdom Pseudomonadati; phylum Planctomycetota; class Planctomycetia; order Gemmatales; family Gemmataceae; genus Zavarzinella; species Zavarzinella sp. The sequence continues at coordinate 559,958 of JAWKTI010000002.1, read as the reverse complement.
CAGGTGCACGTCTCGAACTTCGAAACCTGCACGCTTCCGGTTCAAACCCCCAGGTCCAAGGGCAGAAAGTCGCCGTTCGTGGGTCAACTGAGAGAGTGGGTTGGTCTGGTCGACTACCTGCGATAATTCACTTCGCCCAAAAAAGTATTCAATGGCTGCAGAAACACTCTTCGGATTAATCAACGAGCGGGGAGACTGCTCTTCTTCCCCACGGGAAGCCATCCGTTCCTGAACAGTACGACGAAGCTTCAGGAAACCTTTGCGCAGTTCATCGCATGCGAGTTCATCGATGGTACGCAGGCGACGATTCCCCAGGTGGTCGATGTCGTCCACGTTGAAGTGGGCTTCATCTTCTTTGGTTTTGTCCTGCTCACGCAACTTCAGGATATAGCGAATTGCGTTCACAAAGTCGACTGCACGCAGTGTCATTTCGGTTTCAGGAACATTCTGATCGAACTTCCGATTAACGCGAAAACGCCCCACGCGACCCAGTCGGTAACGGTTGGAATCGAGAAACTTTTCTCGAAACAGCTCTTTGGCTTTTTCGAGCTGGGCGGGATTCCCAGGTCGCAGTTTGCCAAAGATTTTCAGCAAAGCCGCTTCGTGGGATTCGGTACCATCTTCCTTGATCGATTCCAGGATCAGCGAATCTTTCGGTGGGGCGAGTGCCGTCAGTTCTTTAATGGTGGAAGCGACAATTCGGTCAACGATTTCATTGGTGAAAACTTCGCCAGCGTTGATGTAAACTTCACCGGTTTCCGGATCGATCACATCATCATCAGCCACCATCGGTGGCTGTTCCGTTTCCGGATCACCCACCAACTTCACCCGCGAAGGACCAGCGGTCACTTTAATCTTTTCCGGTGTATAAAACTGCCGAAGGATTGCTGCGCTGGATGAATATTCCGGATCCATCGCGCGAAGCAAGGTAATGGCACTGAATTTACCCGATTGGTCGATTTTGACACCAAGAGTTTGCTTCTTGGTGACATTGATTTCAATCCAGGATCCTCGCTCAGGAATAATCCGGCAGGTGTGCAGGGTCAGGTCACCGTCGATGGTCTGCACGAAGTCCACGCCTGGGGAGCGGTGAAGCTGGGAAACAACGACACGCTCGGCACCGTTGATTATAAATTCGCCCCCGCCAATCATGATGGGCATGTCGCCCAGAAACACTTCTTCTTCCAGGGTGGTGCCATCGGATTTACGCAAACGCAACTGTACTTTGAATGGGCGGCCATACGTTACGCGCAATTGGCGGCACTCATCCGGCTCGAAGCGTGGCTTGCCCAGTTCATACTTGACGTATTCCAACTGGATTTTCTTGTCGTAGCTTTCGATGGGAAAAACTTCTTGCAAAACGCCTTCCAAGCCGGTATGGGTGCGTTTGTTCGACGGTATGTCGAGTTGCAAAAAGCGATCATAAGCACTGGTCTGGATTTCCGTAAGCGGTGGGACACTGACAGCGTCACCCACGCGGTTGAATTTCCGAACTTTGGTTGGAATAATCGTTCTGTTAGCTGGGATGGCCATAGCCGAAAGGTCTCCCGAGGGAATAAACGTTGTTTTTCTGATTCACTCGCTGCACAGCGATGCAAAACGAGCCAGTCAGATGATAATGGTTCAGTTATGCTCGTGGTGCTTCTGTTGGAGCGGTTCGAGCCGATTTACAGAAATCTTTACCAGAAGCTGGTAAGTTGTGGAAACAATCAAAAAGAGCAGAATTCAATTGAATGGTACGCATTTTCACCACGAAGATGGACAAAGAACGCGACACGCCTTGGCTGCCGGGAAATCTCGAGTAGTCAGAAACACAAAATGAATCACCCACCCAATGCCTCTGACTCATGAGTCTTATTCCCGCACGCATCAGCCACTTACAAACAACTACCAACCACCAGCGATCAAATAGTGGAGGTTAATTTGTAAGGATTGCGTAAATGATATAGTATCTAGCAGATGGAACCGGGCAACAGAAAAAGTCAATATTTTTTTAAGTTTTTCCAAAATTTCTTTCAGTTCAAGAATTTTCAGCCAATTTCATCGAATCTTGGCCGATTTTCAAACTTCCTAACCTGAAAATACCTTCGTTTCGGTGCCACAAAGATTAATAAAAAATGAAAGGTCTAGCAAATGTCAAAATGTCATCCCCACGTATACTTCCGGCGGGTAATGCCAGCATCACCTTCCTATAATACGAGAATATCTCAACTGAAATCTGGATCTGGCAGGCTACCTTGTTGACAGTCGATGAATCCCCGCACTTACTTTCAAAAAACTTGCTTGCGGTGCTTGCAACATTCCCTGATGGTGCGGTTGTTGCCTTCAGCGGTGGGGTAGATTCTGCTGTCGTTGCGGCGGGTGCCTTTCAAGTCTGGCAGCACCGTGCGGTTGCGGTAACGGCAGACAGTGCCAGTGTGCCACGCAACGATATTCAGATCGCGAAGGATATTGCCCAGCAAATCGGCATCCGCCATATAATTGTGGGCACAAATGAATTCGAAAATGAGAATTATCTCATCAATGATGGTTCTCGGTGCTTCCACTGTAAAACAGAGCTTTATTCCCAAATTCAGGAAATTGCGCCCCAGTTGGGGATCTCAACCATTTGTAGTGGGGCGAATCAGGATGATCTGGGAGACTATCGACCTGGTTTGCTTGCGGCACAGAATTTCGCAGTACGGCACCCTCTACAGGAAGCGGGGCTTGGTAAGCAAGCTGTTCGAGCAATTGCAAAATTGTGGCAGTTGCCCATCTGGGATCGGCCCGCATCGCCATGCCTCTCGAGCAGAATTGTACCTGGGTTAGCCGTGACCCCTGCCCGCACACAAATGATCGAACTCGCCGAACAGTGGCTGCGTGAAAAAGAAATACCTGATTGTCGAGTCCGACTGCACCATGATGAACTGGCACGCGTGGAAATCCCCGTGGAATTCCTCCCCATTGTGCTCGAGGCGGATTTTCGTGAAAAATTCCTCATTTTCTGCCAGAATTTGGGATTTCGTTTCGTGACCTTTGACCTTGCTGGGCTGCGAAGTGGTAGTATGAATGAGTTGATCTCGCTGGATGTGAAGAATCGTTATCAACTGCATTGACAGAGTTGCAACATTCCTGTTGGTCGAAAAAAGTGGCCAACCGGAAGTTTTCTGAATTGAACGAGGGTACCTGCTACTTATGTCCATTCCGATCACTTGTCCCAGTTGTCGCGTCAATTTTGAAGTGGAAGACCATTACGCCGGAATGGAAGGCCGTTGCCCATCGTGCATGACAGTAATTCACGTTCCTGGTACACAATTCGAGCTGGAACTGGAACTGCCACGGGAAGAAATCCTGTGGCAAAGCAAATCGCGGGAGTTGCCCCCACCTATTCCGCAAAATAACAAGCGAAGACCAACTGAACCACCTGCACCACGGAAGGAAGACCTGGCGGCACGGGCGGCAAAGTGGGATCGAGTTGCGATCGGATTTCGTAATATCGTGATCAGTGGTGGCCTGATTTTTGGTGGTGGTCTTGTTTTGGGGGCATTTCTGATCCTCGAACGGGAAAATCTGCTTGTTGAAAACCACGATCCTGGAAGAAATATCGCCTTACTAATCGGTGGGTGTGTCCTGATGGGCCTCTCCTTCCTGTTGTGGGGAACTGGGCGTGGCAAACATTTTCAAGTGCCTTATCGTCCGGCGAAATCAACAGGTTCGATCACTTCCATTTTCGCCGCACTGACTGCATTTGGTGGTGTCGGCTCATTTGCTTCAATGGTGGGTGGAGGCCTGATCCTGCAACAAAACCTGCAGGCGGGTGCCATGCTGATGGCGATGGGAATAATGGGCGCTGCGATGGCTTTTCCCTGTTTCGGCATCACAGAATGTATTGCTTTGTATTACCAGATCCAGGTGGGGCGGGGCTTACGCACCGAATCAGTTCGTCGCTCAACGATGTGGACTGTGCGGATTTTGATATTCCTGGGTGTTTTTCAAGTGATAGCGTTCATCGCAGCGATGGCTGTTGTTGCTGCTGAAGGCGAAAAACAAAAGCGGGAATTCGAACGGATGCAACAACAGCAAGAACAAAACGTCTTTCAGCAAAATCGTGATGAGGATGATGACGACCCCAAAGCAGAAAAAGAAGTGCCTCCAAACAACAATCGCCCAAAAATCAACAATAATCAACAAAATCAACCCCCACGTTTTCGTCGAGGTGGTGCAAACAACGCTGCTGTCAACAATCAAAACAACAATAACAATCAAAACAACCAGAATTTCCAGAATAACCAAAATCCACCCGAACCAACCAAAAAAGCTCGGCATGCGATGGCGTTCTGGTTACTCAGCCTCACGGGTTCGTTCTGGGTATACGGTCTATTGATGGCGACTTCTGCCCAGACATGCCGAAGAGAAATCCTTCGGGAAATCTATCGTTTGACAGCCGATCCTGAAGATCCGGATTATCAGATGCTGGCCCCACGCTAATTTTCTGTGGGCAGGGAGACTACTGATGAATCGACGCGTTCTATTGCAGCAACTGCTTGCAGGAGCTGGAGTTACGGCAGGCCTACCTGGTATGCTTCGTGGTGAAGAATACTTGCTGGCCCAGCCGCCACGTCGCAAAAAACAAGCCACAAAAAAGCTGGCGATTTTAACTACAGTATACCGCTATCTGTCCCACTCTTACCATCTTGGTGGGCGATTTCTCAATGGCTATTGGCTTAACGGCAAGCACCATTTCCCCGACTTCGGGGTGGGGTCGATTTACACAGAACAACGCCCTGAAAATGATTTGACTAAACGAATCTGTGAACAATTTGGTGTGTTTGATGCTCCCACGATTCCCAGCGCCTTGAAACAAGCAGAAAAGAAGCTTGCAGTCGAAGGAATCATGCTGATTGGCGAACACGGTAATTACCCTGTGAACAAAAAAGGCCAGATTCTCTACCCACGTTTCGAGTACTTCCAGGAAATATTAAAGATTTTTCATGAAACAGAACAAGTAGTACCGGTCTTTGTTGATAAACACCTCAGCTACGACCGAAAGCGTGGCTTCGAGATGGTTGCAGCGGCCAGAAAAATGGGCTTTCCGTTGATGGCTGGATCGAGCCTGCCTGTGACTTATCGTCGCCCAGAACTGGAACTGGAACTCGGCACCCCAATGAAGGAAGCGTTAGTCGTAAGTCGTTCCGGAGTAGAGATTTACGGCATTCATGCACTTGAAGCACTTCAGACGATGGTGGAACGCAGATTTCGAGGGCGTGCCCAGCAGGGTGTCAAATCAGTGCAATATCTCGCTGGACCAGAAGTCTGGAAAGCAGGTGATGCCGGTCTCTGGTCCTGGAAACTTCTCGATGCTGCCTTAAAGCGAAGTCCGTCCCGCAATAATGGTGACCCACGTGAAAATTGCCAGCACTTCCGACCCGGAAAGCTGGGCGACACGGATGTTCAATCGCCGAGAGCATTTCTATTGGAATACCGCGATGGGCTGAAAGCGACCGTACTGCAACTGGATGGCCATGTTTCCGATGAAACTTTTGCCGCAACCATTGCTGGGAAAGACGAGCCGATTTCAACGCTCTTTTTCTTGCCACCCCCACCTGGGGCAGCATTTCTGGAAGCACTGGGCAGAAAAGTGGAAGATTTCTTCAATACCGGCAAACCGCCCTACCCAGTAGAACGCACCATGTTGACAGGTGGGATTCTGGATTGGGTACTGGATGCTCGCCTGCAGAAGAAAAAACTGGATACGCCCGATCTGGACATTGAATACCAGGCCCCCGCCGACTCGGGATTTATCCGTGGGTCATACGAATTACCATAACTACAGACGATTTGAGTACTTACGACCGGATCTGCCGTAAACTGGTTGCGAAGGAGGTGCCTCTTCTTTTACTTTCTCTTTCTTTTCAAAAGGCACAAACCCTTCCACATTAAATGCAGGAATCAGGCGGTTGATTGTTTGTTCGATGCCCGTCAGAATACTGCCCTGCTCTGGCGTCACGAATGAGATTGCAATACCATCCGCACCCATCCGCCCGGTGCGTCCAATCCGGTGCACATAATTATCGAAATCGGTAGGAAGATCGTAGTTGATGATGTGGGTAATTCCCGAAACATCGATCCCGCGCGACATGACATCGGTGGCGATCAGCATGCTGATGCTGCCCTCACGAAACCGTGCCATAATTTTTTCCCGATCTCGCTGGTCCAGGTCACCATGGATCGCGGCACTGGAAGGGATGCTACTTTGTACTTTTCGGAACAACACATCGGCAGTTTTTTTCCGTTCCACAAAGATGATGCTCTGTTTCGGCATTTCTTTCTGGATTAACCAGAGCAGCAAGTCAACCTTTTTACCCGCATCGACGGTGATGTACTTCTGGTCGATTTTCTCAACCGTCATTGTTTCCGGTGTGATGTTGATGTGAACGGGATCACGCATGTATTTCTGCGTCATCTTGATGATCGGTGGCGCCCAGGTTGCAGACATCAACAACGTCTGCCGTTCAGCGGGCGCTTTTCGCATAATCCGCTCGATCTGGGGCCGGAATCCAATATCCAGCATCCTGTCCGCTTCATCCATCACCACGTAACGCAGGTGATCGAGGGATAATGCTCGCTGCTGTAAGAGATCGATAATCCGACCGGGGGTACCAACGAGCAGCGTGCAGCCACTTTCGATTTGTTGGATTTGTCTGCGAATGTTAGCCCCGCCGTAAACGACAACGGTTTTGAAAAACCGGCTTGGGGATAATTTTTCTGCTTCTTCAGCAACCTGCTTGGCCAATTCGCGTGTGGGCGCGATAACCAATGCCTGTGGCATCGAAAGTTTGCCACCACGCCACTGGTTCATAAATGGCAGTAAAAAAGCTGCCGTTTTGCCTGTACCGGTTTGTGCCTGACCCACCACATCCACGCCCTTCAGAGCAACGGGAATCAACCGTGCCTGAATTGGGGAAGGTTTCACGTAACCCGCAGATGCAAGTGCTTGTTGTAAAGGCAGGATCAGATTCATGCTTGCAAACGAATCCGGAATCGCTTGCGAAATAACTTCATTCACTGGCTGCATTGTTCAGACTGGCCGCCATATAACCAACAGAGAAAGATAATTGTGTTTAGTTTAGCAACATTTTTTTGTTTCCACGAAAAAACTTTTCAATTTCTCCATTGATGGAGAAATTACCAATGCAAATAATTAATGAATTTTCATTCATTTTTGATATTTTTGCCACGGTACGGTTGGAAATTTTCTCTGAAAACGAAGTTGTGATGTATCTACCGTTATAAACCGACCAAAACGCAAAGATTCTCCCCTTTCTTCAGGAATTTCTGCTAACAAACTAAAGTTTCGTCCGTTACATTAAAGTGGGTAATTTTTGAAGTGGGGTGCAACGCGTATGTTCTTGCGGACAATTTCCTGTGGGCTGGTACTCCTTTGTACCACTTGGGCGGGTGCACAAGACCGGATCGTCTCATCCCGTGGTTCTGTGCCGTCTACTTCCGATCTGGACCGCTTGAACCTGGTAGTTGCATGGAAAGCCTTTCTACCCGTCCAAAATCGTGATGATGGCATTGCCATCGTGCAGACCTTTGGGAACCAGTTGCTGGTGCAGATGAAATCTGGCACCGTGTGTCTGGTTCAGGGAGTTGAAGAGAAAGGTGGGGTCTTAAAGGCAGGCGATATTGTCTGGACTTTTCGCCCCGCAGTACCCAAAGGGATCATCTACCCTGGAGCAGCAAACAAAGATTCGATTTTCATCGTTGTGGGGCAGAATCTGTTCATCCTGGATCGCCGAGACGGAAGAACGCGCTTTCAGGAAGAATTACCCAGCACAATTTCTGCTGGGATTCTTGCAGACGACAACAACATTTACCTGCCAATGACGAGCCGCAAAGTCCTTTGTTATTCGTATACTGATCCTGTACCAGGTTATGTTTCGCCGAAATTGCCCGATTCACCAGACCCACTTAGTCGAGTAACACTTCGAGCACCTGAACCTGGTTTTCTTTCGACGCCGAACAATCGTTCCCCATCGATCGCCATGCTGACGACCACCCGCCCGCCGTTCGTCCATGAAGATACGATTGACCGCACGGTATCGATTACCGGTTTAAAAAGCATCCGTCCACCGTATCGTGCGTATGATGGCAACGCTGCACCATCAATTGCCTTGTTGCCAAACTTGCGTGATCTGTACAAACTGAACAGCAAAGATCAGGCCACAACAATTCGCCTCGTGTGGGAATTACAGGTTAATGAAGCAGTGAAAGAGATTCCTGCAATTCTGAAACCGACACCGAATCCAGTGGATGACCGATTTGTCGTTACTTCAGGTAATAACCTGCTGTTTACCGATTTGAATGTCACACGTGCGTCTCAGATCCGCACCGAATATATGCCGGAAGATGCTATTTCTGCACCGTACAACTTTAATTTGAAAAACATTTACAGTTGCGGTAAGGATTCCAGCATGACTGTGGTCAGCACTAGGCAGGTAATTACTTCCCCACAGTACCTTTCCAATGCACGACCCGAAGGTCGCGCAACCTTCGGTGGTTTTGTATTACGCAAACCAGTGGTTACGAAATCTGCAGTGTATGCGATTGGCACACGATGGGGAATGCTGAAAATGGACCCGAACACCCTGCAGCCATTGTGGGGCGCTCGCCTGCCAGATGGCCGCATCATTCCGCAACCGAACAACGATGCAAACTTCATCCTGGCGGTAAACCCAGGGCTGATTTACGCACTTGACCGCCAGAGTCGACTGGTAATTATTGATAACCGACGGGGCCGTACGCTTGGAACCTACAGCATTAGAAAATTTTCACACTTTTTCACAAACGAGCAGGACGATCGCTTGTACGCAGGTGCTGACAATGGATTATTAATGTGCTTCCACGACAAAGCCTACATAGATCCCGTAAAACTTGATCCTCCGCCAATGGAAGTGCCGCAAATGCGGCAAGCAGCAGAATAATTATCTGAACAACTTTTTTCAGCCAATTCCTGCCTTATTCTCCGTAATAAATTGTCCCAAATTTTACAATTATTGATCCAACCTGGGTCAATCCAGTTTTCCAATTCGAATGCCCGTCAATTACCTACAATACTGAAGTAATTCGAATGCTGAACTTAATCGAGGATCCCATTCGTGTCGAACGAACGCATTGCCGACTACCTGGCACAGTTTGCTCAATCCCGCTCGCAGATGGTGGAGCAACTTGGCCGCATTATTGTGGGGCAGTCTGAAGTTGTCGAACAGGTGCTGGCCGCAATCTTTACGCGCGGGCATTGTTTGCTGGTGGGTGTCCCTGGGTTGGCTAAGACACTGCTGGTATCTTCATTGGCACAGATTCTCGATGTGGCATTCAAACGAATTCAGTTTACCCCAGATTTAATGCCTTCAGACATCACTGGAACTACAATTCTCGATGAAAATGAAGAAGGGAAACGTGAATTCCGGTTTGTCCATGGACCAGTCTTTGCGAATGTGGTGCTGGCAGACGAAATCAACCGGACACCACCAAAAACTCAGGCAGCAATGTTGCAGGCGATGCAGGAACGCCAGGTAACAATCGGTCAGGACACGTATGATCTGCCAGAGCCGTTCTTTGTGATCGCTACCCAGAACCCCATTGAGCAGGAAGGTACATACCCACTTCCGGAAGCACAGCTCGACCGCTTCATGTTCAACATCATCGTTGACTATCCCAGTCTGGATGAAGAAAAGCGAATTCTGTCGATGTCTGCGAAAGATGAAGTGAACGAGATCCAGAAAGTGCTCAGCGGGAAGGCGATCATCAACCTGCAGAAACTGGTACGTAGTGTGCCCGTAGGCGATTTTGTGATTGATTATGTCAGTCGTCTGGTTCGGGCCACCCGCCCGAAAGACCCCACCGCTCCAGAAATTGTACGACGGATGGTTGATTTCGGAGCTGGTGTGCGTGCGGGCCAGTATTTGATACAGGCTGGCAAAGCTTTCGCTGCAATGGAAGGTCGCTTCAGTGTTTCCATTGCAGATATTCGCAAAGCAGCACTGCCGGTTCTGCGCCATCGTATAGGCACCAATTTTCAGGCACAGGCGGAAGGGAAAACCACTGACGATATCGTGCTTGATCTTCTGCAACTGATCACAGAAGCGGAACCACCCAAGTATGCTGCAAAGAAAAAGATCTGAAAGAAGGCTAATGAGTTGAACTGATGTGGTACCGTATTTTTGGTTTATCTGAAATCGAACCTGATCCCACGGAGATGCTGCACCATCTGCACCAGAATCATTTGCTGGTGGAAGGCCACTTCAAAGGGGACGATCTGGGCTGGACCCAGGTCAGCCTGCAGTTGGGGCATGGTACCCCGCTGACCGTGGATCGATTTTTAACCACACAGGATGATTTAAGGCAGGATCTCAATAGTTGGGCAGCATGGCTGGAAACGCTGGATTATTCCCACAACAGCTTACCATTAATGGAACGGCTGATTCAGACCCAGCAACTGATTACAGCTCGCTTTCCGATCGATTATCCAGACGAAATTCAGATGACCCGTTTATGTCATCTACTATCCATGTGGTTGGCTGAGCAAACGAATGGCGTGTTATATATCGAAGGTGATGGCTGGTACAACCAGAACAACGAATTGTTGATTAAGGAGTATTAATGGCCTCTGCAGAACGATATTTGAACCCCAAAGTCGTTGCCCAGGTGGGGCGACTTGATTTGCGGGCCAAGTTCATTGTGGAGGGCTTTCTGACTGGTTTACATGCCAGCCCGTTTCAAGGATTTTCTGTCGAATTTGCAGAACATCGCAAATATACCCCAGGGGACGACCTCAAAGATCTGGACTGGAACGTGTATGCCAAAACTGACCGGTATTATGTTAAAAAATACCGTGCAGAAACCAACGTTACTGGCTATCTGGTGCTGGATCTCTCCGCGTCCATGGATTGGTGCGGCGTGCGGGCAATGGAATCCGCAAAAGTTGCCGGCAAAAATAATCTGTCCGGTACTGGCTATGCAGAAGAAGCGGAACGATTAACCAAGTTTGAATACAGCATTTGTCTGGCAGCGGCACTTGGCTACCTGATGATCCACCAGCAGGACCCGGTTGGCATGGTGACCATTTCCGACAAAATCCACAACATGCTGGCACCGAAAAGCAAGCGCAGTCAGTTGGCGAATATTCTTGGTCTTTTAGCCAGTTTGCGACCCGCAGGTGATACCAATCTTGCACAAGGTTTGCAACAACTCTCTGCACTGATCCGCCACAAAAGCCTGATTATGATTTTTAGTGACTTGCTCGCCGATCCCGAAGTTTTGCTGCGGTCCTTATTCCAGTTACGACACCAAGGCCACGAAGTGATCCTGTTCCATATTCTGGATGAAGCGGAAGCAACGTTTCCATTTGAAGGGTTGGTTGAATTCGTCGACAGTGAAACGAATGAAGAAATGCAGATCGAAGCTCGTGGGATGCGGGAAGATTATCTGGCTGGTCTAGAGGCATTTCGAGAACGCTTTCGCACCGAAACGCAGCAGGTGGGAATCGATTTCGTGCCATTGCATACGGGAATTAACTTTGACAAGGCACTGATCGAATACCTGATGACCCGCTCACGCAGACGTTAATTTATTCTCACATTTATTGCAAGTAGTTGCTGTAAAATGACTTAAGGAAATTGAATCCCTGTTCGGACGCCAGACTTATGGCACCTGGATGACTAATTTGACCGAGCCGCCTTCTTTGGGCAGCAAGTTTGAATTCACTTCTAACTTATAGTTCGGCTCGTCCTTCATCGTCAGTTGTGTCTGCAACACGCAACTATCAGTCACTGGAAACAAAGAAAGAAAGGTCCCCGATAAATCGGCACCATACACTTTGTCGTCTTTCTCTGGGTCGGGCTGTTTGATGGCGGAGCCTGTGAAGTGCCATTTCAAACCGGAAACCTGCTTGCCAGTGGCTTTATGCACCAGGCATTCTTCTATTGGAATCCGTTTCACCCCATTGTTGGTGGGAATTTCGAGAAAGATTTTCACCTCGGGGCCAGTTGCCTGCTGACCTTCCCCTAATGCTGGTTTGCCCGGTTTGAGGCCTAATTTTACCAGGGCATTGTGCAGTTCACTGGGCAGAATTCCTTGGAAATTCACTACCGTCTCATGCGCTTTCTGCCCACGTGGGTGGGCAAGTGTTGCCACCACCTCAATCGGATATACCTGATTCAGGTGGGCGAGTTTTCGAGGTGCCACAATTGCCTTAATGAAAATTGCCTTCGTTTTCTCATCAATTATTAATGCGGTGGGATCTTTCGGCTCTGGTGCTACTGGTTGTTGATTCATAGGGCCCTCTTTCCCCACCACCGCAACAGGCTGTTTTGGCTGTATTGTCACCGCAATCTGCAGCGCAATTTCCAGATCGAAGTACAAATCCGAACTGCCTGATGCATTCTCTACCAGCACCGCTAACTGATTTTTTCCTTCCTTGAACAATTTCAGCGGCAGTTCAACATCTCGGTTCCAGTAAACGAACTCGTGATCAGCTTCTGTGTCTTTATCCGCCAGTTCACCATTCACATAGACCACTGCGTGGTTGTCGCTGGCCACCCGCAAGCTCATGGTGGCATTCTTTGTGGCCAGTTGTTCCGCAGTAATCATCACTTCTGTACGAAAAAGAAAAGGCAATCCTTTCGCTGTGATGGTGGTACCTTTTCGCCTGCCGATTTCATCTTCGCCATAACCAATAGGCGCGATGCCCGCCTGCCATTTGCTGTCATCGAATATCGCGTGTGTCCATTGATTGGTTTTGTTGAGTTCGCCCGCTTCGCGGTATTTCCAGGAACTGCCAGCTTTCAGAATTGGGATATCTTTGTATTCAATAATCGCCCCACCAAGGTCTCCCCAGCCCACGAAGTCTCGTTTCGGGTTATAATCCTGCTTCTTTAAACTGGCTTTCAGGCGTTGAACTTTACCCTTCGCCAGGTGAAGATCATTTTTGTTGGTATCCTGCAGGCAAGGCACAATCACTTCTTCATTTTTGTGGATGCGGGCACACAGTTCGCCAAGCACACCGGCATCTCCAAAGTAGGTGCGGAGCAGAAACGGTTCCGCGTGGGACATTCCCCACCATTCCCCTTCCTGGTAGCATTGGTACCAATACTTGCCAATACAGGTCTCGCTGGCATTCCCACTATACATGAAAACGGCCTTTTCACCCACTTTGGCCCACGCCATAATGGTTTTCCATTCCCTTTCATTAAAGCCACGTTTACCGATGTTGTGCTTGATCTCATTCGTGGGGTGTTTTCCTTTGATATCTGCCACTTTCTTGAAAATAATGAGATTTTTCTCAGCATTGATCTTAGTCACTTCCATCAGCACGATATTGCTGGAATCGTTGACGCACTTACCCAATGTGTGGGGAGCTTCGATGTACGCTGCTGCCTGATCCGGTGCTGCGAACAACAGCACGGCCAAAAACAGGAATTTTCTCATGATTTTCTCAACGAAGTGGTATTTTTCGCACTGACCAAATTGTAAAGGACCGATGAAGCGTCTGTCACGCAAAAAATTTCGCTTCAAGGGAAATCTGATAAGTAAGTAATTATCAATTAAGAAAATGATACAAAAGAGACTGATCAAAACAATAATTACAGATCAATAGTTTACCAATAAGACAAATTAATTACTTGACTACTTTGCAATTGGCTGGAGTTCAAAAGTGGTATCATCTTTGCCACGCACAAAGCCATGGCAGTTGAAGCAGGTCATCGTCAGTTCCAGGTAAGCCATTTTGGCACCTTCGAAGTTGTTTTCTTTGGCAGTCTTGATCAGCTTATCTGCACTCACTTCGAACTCTTCAGCCCAGAATTTGTAGCGGTCATTCTGAATCACATTGAAACCGACATTTTTGCGGATTTCCTTCAGTTTTGCAGTATGCTCTACCGTACTTTTCAAATCGCCCTTCATCAACGATTCCATCACTTTCTGGGCAGCATTTTGCTTTTGGCCCATTAATTCTTTTACTTTTTTGGCATCAGCCTTCTTTTCCTGAGCAACCACATTCGCAGTGGTATTCCAGTAAATCAGCGAGCTGCAAGTACAGATCGCAGCAACCATCGCAAATACACAGATTTTTTTCATCGATTATCCTTTAAGAAATTGTGAAGTAATTATAACATTTTCAGCCGGGCAAAGATAGTGGAAAAGTAGTCCCCAAAGTGCAAAAATGATGAGAGAAAAATGAATTAAGGTGCGGGAAGCTGCTTTGGCTGCAACCATCGTAAGTATCTGTTTAATATGCCTTTACGCAAATTGGGCGATTGGCTGTCGAAGACCAGCCCAGCCTGGTCAAGATGCCCTTCTGGTGTGTACTTTTCGGCGTTGAACGGCTGTGTGCTTTGCAATAAATATTGTACTTTCAGTTCACCCACAGGAATCCGACGAGTAATGGATAATTCCTGGATGGTCATTGTTTCGGTATCGATTTTCAACACCATTTCCCGCCAGATCCGATGGGGATTCCTTGCCTGAATGTGGATTATTTTCATCTTCTCGTGGGTGGTGCCCCAGGAGAGCATGTTGTCTTCCAGGCCTTCCCGCAGCAATTTAGGGATCTGAATTGCACGGAGAGCAAAAAACTGCTCTGCAAGCTCTGGGATTTCATCGATTTCGAACAACACAGCCGCTTTGCGGTGCGGCACAATCCACAGCCTCCCCGCTTCATCTTTGCCCCACACACTGATTCGATTGGGCATTTCAAGTACTACTTTTTCGCCATGGAGATGCAGGACAGTTTCCCGCACCCGCAACAATTGGGGAACGCGGTTCTCAAAACTTGGAATGACTTCAGTACGCACCAGATATGTGCGGTCGGGGGATACATCCGTTACTTCCTGTAACTGTTGCACCACTTCTGCCGGACTGGCGTGAATCTGCTCCGTAGGTGTGAAAACCACAGCAACCAGCAAGATCACCATCGCTGCGATTGCAGCACCCACAGCGAATTGTCGGATAGACCGGGCAACTCTCGTAGCACGGGATGGGAGTGAAATGACAGAACGAAATTGCAAAAAACGATCTATATCGACGTGCTGTGCTTCCTGTTCGGTTCGAACACGCATAAATCGTTCTAGTCGATCATCCGGTAATGGAAAAACAGGATCCGTCACGGAATACTCCTCCAAAAGAACAACACCGTGGAGGCATTTTCATTACGCAGATTCCTTGAAAATGTAAAAATTCTGGCAAATAATTGACAAGAGATGGATAGCGACATAAATATGAGATTTATTTCATTAATTAAAGCGTTGCCATCGGTTCACTGGAGAAAAATCTCATCGCGATGCCCAAAATACTGCCTAATAGTGCAATAGAAATCATCAAAAGCGACAAAATGAAGCCGATGCCTCGAGATCGCTGAATCTCATCATCGCTGGCGAATACCCTTTTAGGCCAGTATCGCCACGAAATGTAGGCGAAAATACCGCACCCAATCGTAAATAATGCGGTTTTGGCCCACATGAGCCCCTGCCAGGTGCCAGAACTTGAAGGCCACTGGTAACCCACAAGAATCCCACCAGTGAGGCCTAAAGTCGCCAGAGCGAACATCACCACATAACGCATCCCGTGGGCGAAATCAAGTGATACTTTATTATACGAAACCACCCCGCCGTGAGGTGGCTGGGGGGAATCACTAGTGAAAAAAGCCCAGATGCGTGGATCAACAAAGAACGTGCGATACACCAACGCCCCAAACCACGCCGCACCCGCGAGCAAATGCACGGTAACGAGACAAAAGTGAACAGAGTTAGACATGTTGTGACCCGCGCTAATCCTTTCCATTAGTTAACAAAATAACCGTCAGACAATCACTTCTACAACGATGAATTCAATTGAATTTGAAAAAAAGATGTTGCCCCCAGGATGGTGATTGTGTTAGCATATGCGAATAATTATTGTGCTGTTACTTTCCTCGCCAAGTAACGGGAAGACAAACGCCAATTGCATTGTACGATTGAATTGCAAATCACTTCAACCGCCCACAGTGCAAATAATCGAGTCTGAAAATGAAGATCCCACTCATAGCTTGTACCATAGTGCTTTTTCAATCAAGTTTTGGAATCGGGCAGTCGCTAGATAAAGAAACTCTTAAACATTGTCAGTCAGCAACAGTTCTGATAAAAGTGGCTTATTTTGATGAAAGCAGGAAATTGCCTAATAAACAGCAAAATAATCCAGTAGAACTGATAGGAACAGGATTTGTTATTGGCGGCAATACAAATTATTGGACTATTTTGACAACTACACAAGTACTTGGTAACACTCCAAAAGGTACAAATCGAATGGTGGATGTAGTTTTCAGTAGTGGAATAATTCAGAAAGAAAGAAGACTGCCGGCAGCCGTTGTTGCAACAGATCCAAAACTTGGACTGGCAATGATTCATGTGATCAAGCAGATCGGGTTAGAGATAAAACCAATTTTATTTGATCCACAACTGAAACCAGCACTCACGTCAACAGTGTTTGCCCTGGGATATCCAGCGGGTGAAATAAATGGAAAAGAGCAAGCACCTCCAGCATTTGCTGCAACAAAAGGAAGTGTTTCCAGCATTAAAAATAGCTTGCTAGCTGAACCAGCCATAATTCAAGTAGATACGTTGAACAATCCGGGAAATGCTGGAGGACCTGTAGTTAATCAAAATGGACATTTGATAGGAATTTCTACTGCACAACCGAAAGGACCGAAATCACTATCCTGTATCGCGAATCAACAAACAATAAAAATGTTTGCAGCTCGGATGTTAGGATGGAACAGTTATTGCCAATTGCTCAAGGATAGGTCGATTCTTCGCGTAGATTATGAGCTTTTGGATTACCTTGAAATAATTAAAAGTTGTAGTTTTGCACTAAAAAAAGCCGACCAGCCACTCCCGCCTGCAGGAAACGAACCAGGAAAGTTAGATGGAAAATTTGTTGAAATGAAACTTGTAGGTTCAAGGGCGTTTGGCGAGTTGGATTTCGATATGGGCAAAGATCATCCTGGATTCTACGTACAACCAATCATTGAGCTGATCGGTGGAACCAAAATTTACTTAAAGCCAGAAAAAGCAGAGATTTCTAACAGTTTGAAATATCATTCGATTAATACCCCACCTCTTAAGGAATGCATACTGGAAGCGAATAGAATAAAAAAGTTAATAACAAGTGAGCTAGCATCGAGTACACCAAAGCCATATGAGCCAAATCCGCCGATACCGATGGTAAATCCATCATTACCATCAGACAGTGGATTTAGTAATATTTTGGAACCTGCAACTGCATATCAACTAAAACCAAACTATACGGAAATTGCTGAAGGTACAGCAATGAATGCCAAAGAAATGTGGTGGGGGCGAGGCATTCTTCGTACGGGAATTAGGCCGATTGAAAGAGTAAAATATCATCCATCGAGAATGGTGTGGAGCCGAGATGGCAAATCATTTTTTGCATTTCACCGGAACCATGGCAAAATTGTAAAGTGTAGTTTTCCAGAGATGGAAATTCAGCAACAGTTGGATGTCCAGCGAGAAATTACTTGGCTAACGCTATGTAGAGATGGACTGTTAGCAACCATACCAGAACTGCAGGAGAGCTGGCTTATCAATGAAGACAATATGAAGGTGATTAAAAAAGTCGAAACGAAGGAATGTGTGCGATTCGATGCATCAACAACTAGCTCATATGCGATAGGTCATCAGACAACTTCGTTTCAATCGAAAACAGAATATAAATTGGTCGTACTGGACACATCTTCTGGAAAAATCATACAAGATATGCAAGTTTCTTCACCTTTTAATGATCCGATAATGTTTCGTACACTGATGTCTCCAAATGGTGAAAATTACTATTTGATTGAAAGAGATCGTATTGTGACGATGACCGTAGGAAGAAATGGTGAATTAAAAGTAAAAAAAGAGACATTGACTACAGAAAACACAGTGCTTTTCATGGAATATTCTTTCATTAGTCCTGATGGTAAATATCTGGGAGTAGTGACAAAATTGCGAGAAAACCCATCTCGCTTTGCATTTCGAGTATATGACTCAAACACGATGGAAATAGTTGCCGATAATATACCTTCAAAACTACAAGCGACGACGTCCAGCTGTGCGTTTAACAGTTCTAGAAAATGGATCATATACAACGAAGGGCCATTAACAACAATTCATGTGTGCGACTTTGAAGGCAAAGAAATACGCTCGCATAATTTAACCAATATGAGACCAAATTACGTTCACCAGATTCTGCAACACTCTGACTCAGACCATCTTCTCGTTTTGCAAGAAACCATACGTACTCCGGGCCAGAGCATCTTTGGTGTAATACTCAAGTAAGTTAGCTAACTACCATCAAACAATTAAGAATATCCATGAATAATTATACTACATTATTGTTAGTGTCTTCAATTATACTGCTCATTACCAATGAAGCTTACCCTGAGGAGTTGCCTCCCAAAACAGAACCATCAATCAGCCAATTCGAACGAATTTTTCCAGCAAAAATAAGCCCTTCGTACTCTGTAGTGAATTATCCAGGCATGAAAGATTACAAAGTGCCCATATATCGCCTGCATGACACGGTTACAGATGCAAACCTCTCTAAACAGTATATTTATCAGTCACCATATGGATTAGACCTCACACGCAGCAAAACAACATCTCGAGCACTTGCTTCGCTCACTGCACAAAAATCATTAATCTTGCTGGAGGTTCCCTCACGTATTGTTGACAATACTTTTATCACTAATATTAAATTATTGCCAAACGTCAGAATGCTGGTGATACGTAATGAACTGAACGTTACAGCGGCAAATTATCAGCAATTAGTGAATCTGAATAACCTTGCCAGCATTTCAATTACAAGTAGAACGTTGACTGACCAACACATCACCATGCTTGCAAAAAATCCGACACTCCAGGAAATATTCATTAATTCTCAGTTCTTAACTGATCGGGCTATTAATATACTTAGTCAAATGCCTAACTTAACCGGGATTGGTTCAAACTCCCCAAAGATTACTGATTCAGGAATAGCAAAACTAGCCCAGTTGCCTAATTTAGAAACGATCTATTTTCCAGAAAAATCCATTGGAAAATTATCTGTCCAGGCTTTTGATCAGGCCGATAAAACTCACTTATTGCCGTGGTTTCGGAATAATGAAGGAACAAAACCAAAATCTCGAGAAGATATAACTGCTATCAATTTTGAACGTGATACAAATCCTGACTTCTTGAATCACATCCGTGCACTGCCTAATGTGAAACGATTTCACTTTCCTCCGGGATACATTAATGACAAACTGATTGATATTCTTTCTATGAATAAGTTACTCCATGTCATGTTTGATATAAAAACCAATAATGGACAAAAAATCATTGATGTTAACACTTCGAATCTCAGACTTCCTACTCGAATTTTTACTGCATTTTTCGATTTTGACGATGTAGAAGTCATCAATATGCCAATTTTTTCTTCTATTGATTCTAAAGACTTTGTTCATTTAACCAAATTAACCAAGTTGAAAGAAGTTTCATTTCAAGGAAGTAATATTTCTGGAATCGCGTTGCGAGAGATCATAAAGCATCCGACATTATCTGTGCTAAGACTTGTTGATTGTAAACTCAACAAAGAAGAAGCTGTTGCATTGGCTGGTGCGAAGAATCTACAAACATTACATATTAGTGATACAAATTTGGCCTACTTTGATGCTGCCTTACTATCGAGAACATCGATTACAGAATTGACACTTACTAATTGCGTGGAAGCCCTCAGTTTTTTCTTGCTTTATCTCAGGCAAAGCAGATAAAAAAACTTTCGATTCGTTTCAATTTAGCTCTACTTGGCAATATCAAATTTCTCTCGTCTTTGAAACATCTAGAAGAACTCACTATTGTTGGACGAGAGCCTAACGAAGTCGTGGATCCAGAATTATTTCGCTCTCTCAGTCAGCTAGAAAATCTTGCTAATCTTAATATAACGAATATAATCGGCAAAGATGATCAGTATTCATTATTTCGCACGATGACTGGCCTCAAAAAAATTTCCATTGACAACCCTTCTTCATCTGTTACTGATAAACTATTTACTACTTTATCTCATTGCTCTAAACTTCAGTCAATTACTTTGACAAAGATGTCTTCAATCAATGGAACAATGCTTAGCGATCTTTCAGTCTTACCAGAATTAACTCACATGCATTTTACCAACATTGGCTTTTCCAGTGGTGAAGTCCTGAGGCTAACTCAGCTTCCAAAACTTAATACTGTTTCATTTTCAGGCAATACCGAAAGCAATGTCGGCCAGTACATTCATTTAATCAATAAACTTAATCCAAATTTGAACATTCAGTTTAATGAATTATTTATCCCACGTTAAATATCAAGCACTTTATTCACTCGTCGCTCAACGATAAAGTCATTCTTCTCACGGGCGGTCGTTTGCAAGTCAAATATTGCCTGTTGAAAACCTTCCAAACAACCTTCTTCAATCCACTTTTATTAACTAGTTCTGTAAAATGCTGTCGTTGAACCAACTCTGTCCGCAATTGACGCCTCAAAATCAACTTCGAATCTTGTCAAATAGCCCTTCATTGCTGATTCTGTCCTTGATTCAGTGAAAATCACATATCTCCTGATCTCAATTTTGCAAATTTCACAAACAACTTCTCTATGGCGCAACTGCATTCATAATAATAACTTGCGAAGAGCAATTCTCAGAAAAGTTCGTTCTAGCGAGATTAAGATTTCCAGAATCTGTGCCTCGTGGATACAGCAATTTTTGTGAACGAAATTATATTACTTTCCTGTATTTTTGACACGATGGTGATTCGCTGCAATTTGTTCTTGATTCACACCTGCTACAAATCTCAATTCGTGGGAACTTATTTCTTGATCAAATTTGAAATAATTGCAAGATGATGTGCTGAACAGTTAAAAAATGAATTTTTGATGAGAGCCGCCTCTACGTTCTTCCAGCAGCAAATTCCAGTTTGCTGGAAGTCAAGCGACATTTCAACATAATAACCATCAATTCATAGGAGACCTAGATGGCGGACGAAACCTTTAAACCATTTCAGAAATTACTGGTAGCGAATCGGAGTGAAATCGCGATCCGCGTGTTTCGTTCTGCTCACGAGCTGAATATTCGCACGGTGGCCTTGTATTCGTACGAAGATCGCTTTGCGTTGCACCGCTTCAAGGCAGATGAGGCATACCTGATTGGTAATCGTGGAGAGCCGATCCGCTCTTATCTGGATATCCCAGTTATTGTGAAACTGGCCAAAGAAATCGGTGTGGATGCCATTCACCCGGGATACGGTTTTCTGTCTGAAAATGCCCACTTTGCCCGTGCCTGTCGCGATGCAGGGATTACCTTCGTTGGTCCCAAGCCAGAAATCCTGGACCAGTTGGGCGATAAAGTCGCAGCCAGAAAAATTGCCCAACTTGCGAAGGTGCCGGTTCTGTCGGGTTCATCGGAACCAGTCAAAGAAGTTTCCGACGCCTTGAAATTGGCAGAGAAACTCGGTTACCCCATTATGGTCAAGGCGAGCATGGGTGGGGGCGGTCGTGGCATGCGTGCCGTTCACGATGCTACCCAGCTTGAGGAAGCGATTCTGCAAAGCCAGCGGGAAGCAGGTGCGGCTTTTGGGGTTTCCGATGTCTTTCTGGAAAAATTTGTCTCCCGTGCAAGGCACATTGAAGTGCAGTTAATTGGGGACCGACACGGAAATCTGGTGCACCTGTTTGAGCGGGATTGTTCCGTACAGCGGCGTAACCAGAAAGTGGTCGAACTGGCGCCCGCACCCAATTTGAACCCCACCACGCGAAATGCGATTCTGGATGCCGCCCTGGCCATCGGCCGTCAGGTGGGGCTGGACAACGCTGGCACAGTAGAGTTCCTGGTCGATGCAGATACTAATGAGTTTTATTTCATTGAAGTAAATCCCCGCATCCAGGTGGAACACACTGTTACCGAAGTGGTAACGGGCTTTGACATTGTTGGCACGCAGATTATGGTGGCTCAGGGGATGCCACTGAGCGATCCCATTCTGGGCCTGGGCGATCAGAAGGCAGTCCGAACACAGGGCTTTGCCATTCAGTGCCGTGTAACCACAGAAGACCCAGCGAATAAGTTTGTGCCCGATTACGGTCGCTTGAGCCACTATCGATCCTCGGGTGGGACGGGCATCCGCCTGGATGCTGGCACTGCATTTTCAGGTGCTGTGATTACCCCCTACTATGATTCGTTGCTGGTGAAAGTTACAGCAAGTGGGATTCGGTTTTCAGATGCTGCCCGCCGAATGGAGCGATGTTTACAGGAATTTCGGATCCGCGGGGTGAAAACCAATCTGCCGTTCCTGATGAACCTGATCAACCATCCCAAGTTTCTGGATGGCACCACGACGACGCGGTTTATTGATGAATCGCCTGAATTGTTCCAGTTGCCGGTGCGGCAGGATCGGGCGACAAAACTGCTACACTATATCGCGAATATCATTGTTAACGGTCACCCCGATGTTCCTGCAGGCAGCGTGCCACAGAGTTCGTTGACAGATTATCAGTCGATCCCACCTCGAATCCAGCAGCCAACCGATTTGCCCAAAGGCACACGGGATATTTTCAAGCAGCAGGGGATGGAAGGGCTCAGCAAGTGGATTCGCCAGCAGAAACGCTTGCTGATTACCGATACAACGATGCGTGATGCCCACCAATCGTTGTTTGCCACCCGGATGCGTACATTCGACATGCTTCGGATTGCCCCAAAATATGCCAAAAACCTATCAAATCTGTTTTCAATGGAAATGTGGGGTGGGGCAACATTCGATACCAGTATGCGGTTTTTGAAAGAATCGCCCTGGGATCGACTGGAACGCCTCCGCACCGCTGTGCCAAACGTGCTGTTCCAGATGTTGATTCGGGCCGCTAACGCAGTGGGCTACACCAATTATCCAGATAACGTGGTCAAACATTTCGTGGAACAGTCAGTTTCGGCTGGCATCGATATTTTCCGGATCTTCGATTCGCTGAACTGGACCAGGAACATTCTACCTGTGATTGATGCTGTGCGGAATTCCGGTGGAATTGCAGAAGCAGCGATCTGCTACACGGGCGACATCCTGAATCCGAAACGAACAAAATATTCCCTGAAATATTTTGTGGATCTTGCCAAAGAACTGGTCAAAGGTGGCACCCAAATTCTGGGCATAAAGGACATGGCTGGCCTGTTAAAGCCCTATGCCGCCAAAGAACTGGTGCGGGCATTGCGGCAGGAAATTGATATCCCGATCCACTTCCATACCCACGACACCGCTGGTGGGCAGATTGCATCTTACATGATGGCCGCAGAAGAAGGTGTGGATATTGTGGATTGTGCCTTTGCATCAATGGCTGGCTTGACCAGTCAACCCAGCCTGAATGCACTAAACGAGGCAATGCGTTTCTCGGAACGATTTCCCGAGTTCGATTTTGATACCATCCAGGATGTATCAAACTATTGGGAAGAAGCCCGCTTACCCTACACGCCATTTGAATCCGGCATGAAGGCCGCATCGTCGGAAGTGTATCTGCACGAAATGCCAGGCGGACAGTACGCCAACCTCTTTCAACAGGCGAAATCGATCGGTGTGGGAGATCGCTGGCGGGAAATGGGCAAAACGTATGCCGCGGTGAATGAAATGTTTGGCGATCTGGTCAAAGTCACCCCATCGTCCAAAGTGGTGGGCGATATGGCTATCTTTATGCTTGCAAACAATTTTACCGTTGCCGATATTCTGGATCCAACGCGCGAGATTTCGTTCCCACAGTCAGTAATTGAATTCTTTGAGGGCCGCCTGGGCCAACCTCCCGGTGGTTTCCCGCCTGAACTGCAGAAAAAGATTCTGCGTGATAAGCAGCCAATGACCGAACGATTTGGCGTGGTGCTGCCTCCGGTAGATTTCGACAAACTGAAGCAGGAATTGACCACGCAGTTTGACCACGAACCGACAGAACAGGAAGTTTCGTCGCACCTCATGTATCCGAAGGTGTTTCAGGATTTAGTCAGCCACCAAAACCAGTATTCCGATACTTCGATCCTGCCCACCAGAACATTCTTTTATGGCATGGATGCGGGGGAAGAGATCAGCGTCGATATTGAAGCCGGCAAAACGCTGATCATCAAGTTTCTGACAATGGGAGATGTGGATGATGGCCAGCGTCTTGTGTTCTTTGAACTGAATGGTCAGCCACGTGAAGTCGCAGTGCCAGACAACAAAGCAGCAAAGGCAGGCACGCCTAGTAAGCGGAAGGCTGAGGTGGGTAATCCTAAGCATGTCGGCGCCCCTATGCCCGGTGCGGTGGTAGCGATTGCTGTGAAAGCAGGAGAGAAGGTGAAAGTTGGACAGAAACTTCTGACACTAGAAGCAATGAAAATGGAAACCACAATCAACGCAGAAGTGGCTGCTACCATTGCAGAAGTATGTGTCCGCCAGAAAGATTCTGTCGATGGGGGTGACTTGTTGATTGTTTATCAGGATACCTGATCAGAAAGTGTGCATGTGCCACATTTCTAACGAATCAACATATCTGCCTTGGGATATTTCTTGCCATTCAGAATCGCCATTCTGATTGGCCAATCCTGAGCAGTGGTGACCAGTTTCCAGCCTGAAAAATCGAGCAGATAGGTATCCATCAGGATGGAATCTGCCAGACGCTGCTGAAATAACACACCACCATATTCTTTCCAACCAGCAGCATTCGTAGGTGATAAAATCTGCTCAATTGAATCGCGTCCCGTAAAGATAACGGCTGGATACTTTCGCCAATCATGCTCCCAGGCGGTATCCTTTAAAAACTGTTTTGCCACATCATACACGCGGTTCATTCGGTCGTTGACTGTTGCAAGATGCAACTGGGCTGCACATAACCGGTGAGCCATTGCATAGGCATCGAGCAACTCCTTAGCCGGTTGACCAATACTGACGGTGCGTGCTGCAGTTACATGCAGCCCGCGCCAGCGTCCAGTCGCCTGTAAAACGGCCCAGTGATTTACAGCTAACGCCCTTACGCCACGTCGAGTGTATTCCCCACTTCGGCCATCGCCATGGACCTCGATTCCAAGCGGTTCAATTCCGTGCTTGTATAAACGGTGGGCAATCTGACCAGCGATTTCGTCTTCCGTTTCACCTGCACGGAAATCTCTGGCAGTTGCTTCCAGTGCGTGGGCTAGTTGCCTTCCAAGCTGACTGAGAATCCCTTGTTCCCAGTCATTTAACACCCGTCTCTCCTGAATCAAAAACGGCCCAAGTACTTTACCATCTTTAAAAGGCACATCTCCGGCAAACTTTCGGGTATACACCATCTCACTGAGCAGTTTTTCCCGACTGTGCATCCATGACCATTCTTTTAATTGAAAACCCAGAGAATCGAGCTCTTCATCAAAAAAACGTTGGGAATCAATCGATGAGCACAAAAGCCAGCGCATCTGATCGCTGAAATATAAGGCGGGGCGTTCTTCCCGACCAATCAGCCCACGTGGTTCTGCACCTGCAGTAAGCCAGCGAAAATTGGTGGGCTCCTGAATGAGTACACCATCGCACCCCACTTCCTGTAATAAACGTGCAATTCTGGCATGCCGTTCATCGATGACTGCACGGCGTGAAATGAAATGACCAAGTTCGTCATGGAGTGACGTTGATCTGGTTTCGAATTCGGAGAGGAGATGATCAGTCATAAGGAAAAACTATTTCATTGCGTGTATAAGACCGAGCTAATTCCAGATAACGCTGGTTGATGCTGATTGTTTTTGCAATGTCTTCATCTGTTGCCTGACGCACCACTTTCCCAGGTATGCCCATTACCACCGAACGTGGGGGAATCACTGCACCTTCAACCACAACACTGCCAGCAGCGATGATCGATTCTTCACCGATCAGAGTTCCTGAAAGTATTCTAGCACCGATGCCAATCAGGGTATTTCTGCCAACGCGGGAACCATGGATAATGGCACCGTGCCCTGCGACAACCCCTTCTTCGATAAGCAGATCAACACCGAAGTCGGTATGCAGAATACATCCATCCTGAATATTGGCATTGGTTTCCAGTTTGATCTGGGCAATATCGCCACGGATGATAGTACCGTACCAGAGGTTCACCCCGGTGGCCAGCACCACATTGCCAGTAACGATCACATTGGAGGCAAGATACACCCCTTGGTGTTCTCGAAAAGACATGTGTCAGGTTCCAGAAGGAATCAGGTATTCTGCAAATGGGCTATGAAAATCACAAATCCCGAAAAGAGATTAGTGATTCAGAATGAATTCTGAAGAGTTGAGCAGCGACCAGAACAAATCTTCAAAGAATTCCTGATAAACCTGTTTGGCATTGCCACCTGTTGCTTTCTGACGCACAGCCAGGATCTGTTGTTTGATAAACATATCCTCGGTAATCTGCGTGGTCAGCACATCACCTTTCGAATCCTTCATCACTTCATTGGTGCGAGGATTGACGCGAGGGATTTCAACCTTAATAACCGTGCTTGGTTTGCGTGCCAATGCAGTCATAAACAGTTCATTGACAATCGATGCTTCATCATATGCAGTACCACGGCCGGGGTACATGGCCATTGCCCGCTCAACAGTACTGTTGTTCTTGCGACTGATTTCACTGTTCAATTCCGGACCATTCATCATCAACA
The DNA here is from genome assembly GCA_041399155.1 of Zavarzinella sp. NCBI lineage: Bacteria > Pseudomonadati > Planctomycetota > Planctomycetia > Gemmatales > Gemmataceae > Zavarzinella > Zavarzinella sp. The sequence goes on along the minus strand of JAWKTI010000002.1, from coordinate 533,270 downwards.
ACGCTTGAACAATCGTACCATTGAAGGTCACTTCGTTCCCTTCATCATCACCAAAGTTTGCCACCAATTTGTTCATCCAGGTGGTGCGTTTGGCACGACGGGCATCTTTGTCTGCTGCTTCCCCAAGGCGGGTTGCAACTTCCAAGGATTCGAACAGCACTTCAGGCGACATCGATTTCAACGGCATGCGGGTGAAATACGGTTCTGCTTCCAACGTTGCGTTGCCGCCTTTGCCCTCGGGCAGGCCGTTAGCCTGGTAAGACAGGCTGTAGGCATCGCTATTGCAGATGGTTTCAATCATTTTCTTAATGTCGTAGTAGTATTCAACTGAGAATGTGTGGCCCAGTTTGGTCAGCAGGTCAACATGAACCACTTGATTGTGGCCACCAAAGTCGTCGGCTGCGGCCAGTTCATTCATACCACGGCCAAAGAAGTGCCCCCACATTCGGTTAACGAATGCTTTTCCGAAGTTATCATGCTGTAACAGGTAATCTGCCAGAGCATCCCGACGCGATTTCCCGGCGGGCACGGTTCGTTTCGGTGCACCAGCATCTTCCATTAGTTCAGCCATGTTCGGCAGGAAATTTGGTTTCACTGCAAAAATCACACCACTGCGACGTTCCATGAAAATCCGCTGGCTGCGGTTGTATTCGGGATCATCTTTCACTTCCACAGGCAGTGCTGCCATCTTCTTGTTGTTATTGCCGTTGCGGTTGGCGGGCATCCGGTCAATATCGGTGGTGCGGAAAAACGCATTCACCTGCCAGAAGTGCTCCTGTTTCAATTCCGGACTGAACGGGTGATCGTGGCACTGAATACAGTTGGTTTGAATGCCCAGGAACAAGCGGGTAACGCGGGAAGTAATGGGTACAGCATCCCAAGGACCATCTTCCATCCGACGATCCTGCGGGGTGCGTTCGCCAAGGTGAGCCATCACGAATGCAGCGGCACCGTTATCGTTGGTTTTGCCTTTGGCAGTCACCAACGCACGCACCAGTTCATTCCAGGGGGTATTTTTCACAAATTCCGATTCGAGATAAAGTTCCATCGAATCGTGGTATTCTTCAGCAACACCACCACGAGTCATTAACCAGACGGTCCAGATGTTCGACCAGTGACGTGCGTATTCCGAAGCGTAATCGTAGGTCATTTTCTGCTTCGGATTCGCGGGATCCATCATCGGACGGCCCCGACTGTCTTTGGGATTGTAATCTCGTGCGTACAGCAATCGATGGACCAGTTTCGCCCGCTTGTTCGGGGTGCGGTCCAGATCGGCAAAATCACGTGCTTCTTCTGCTGAGGGAATACGCCCAATGATGTCGATAAATGCCCGACGGACAAATTCGTAATCTGTTGAACGTTTGGAAGGTCGCAATTCGGCTGCCTTCCAGGATTTGGACAATTCTTCGTTAATGATGCTTGTTGCAGGCGGTGCCTGATTCTGCCCGAAGACGTTGCCCACTACCAGCATGGCAAAAGCGACGCTGAACGTGCTCCCCCACCGGAATGTACGGTTGGTCATCGTGATTCTCCTTGTGAACCGACAACTTTCAAAAAAACTCGCCTCATCATGTTGCTTCTGCTGAAAAATGGCGAGTCGTGGTCTGTATTCATGTTATCGTAGCCCAGCTTTTTGGTTTTTAAGAAACCAAATTTGCCGTGTTACGAAAATATCCTCATCCTTTTGACGAAATCACTGTGGGATAAGTTCCCTGCATTGCACCAGTTTCTTGAAATAGTGCGAAAAAGTTCAGCATCAGTGCTGCAATTCGTGCATTAATTAATGAGAATCGTATCATTTTTATGCGGCGACCATGGAAAATATGAGTAAAAACTCACAGACAATTCGACCTCGCCATTATTTTTTGAAAAATTTGAATTTTTGTGAAACTTTTTCCACTGATCTGCGTTATATATAATGTACGCCCGATTAGTTTTCTGAGTGCACGTAGGAGTTTGTCAATGATTACGTAGAATAACAAATTATGAACTGATTCGAAGTGGGAGTTGTGCCATGCCAGCCACATTCAATTATGCGGGTGTTAGGTTTCCCTATCCAGAAAACTGGCAGGTAGAGATTTCTCCTGGGGAAGAATCGTGGTCGGCCTTTGTTCAAAGCCCATCGACCGCTTTTCTTCTTGTCAGTTTCACCGAAGGAGAGTTTGACCTGGGTGAAACAGCTGATGTGGCGTTGCAGGAACTGAAATCTGAATATCCCAAGCTGGAAGTGATCGATGCAATCGATACGATTTCCGGCCTGCCTGCAGTGGGTTATGACGCACAATTCTTTCACTTCGACCTGACCAACACCACATGGATCCGTGCCGTGCCAATGACCAGTGGTTCATTACTGTTGATGGCACAGTTCACGGATGATGAATCGGAATTAAACGGTGAAGTTCTGCGCGGCATGCTGCATGTGATGCAGTTGGATGAACCAGAAGTAGAAGAGTAAAAAATCCGGCCTCGACTAGCCAACACAAAATTCTAAAAACACTATTCCATTTGTCGGAATTTGGGAGCATCAGGATATGAGTGGGGAACGTTTTTCAGGACTAACAGTTGCAATTGTCACCCCATTCAAGGATGGCAAAGTAGATTTTCCTGCATTGCAGGAACTGGTCGACTGGCACGTAGAAGAGGGCACAGACTGCCTGGCACCCGTGGGCACCACTGGAGAATCTCCCACGCTGGATCATGAGGAGCACGAACAAGTGATTGCCGCAGTGGTAGAACGTGCGGCAGGTCGCATTAAAGTGATGGCTGGAACCGGATCGAATTCCACTCGGGAAGCAATCCGCCTGACACAATCAGCAGAAAAATGTGGGGCGAATGGTGCGTTGATTGTCGGCCCGTATTACAACAAACCGAATCAGGAAGGTTATTTCCGCCATTTTGCAGCACTGGCCGAAGCAACTGCCCTGCCAATTGTACTGTACAATATTCCTGGACGCACAGGTTCGAACATTCTGCCGGAAACGATTGCCCGCATCCACAAAAGCTACCCTTCGGTGGTGGCAGTCAAAGAAGCCACTGGTTCGTTGGATCAGGCATCACAAATCGCCACACTGTGCGACATCAATATTCTTTCCGGCGACGATTCACTGACTCTCCCACTGATGAGTATTGGTGGGGGTGGCGTAGTTTCCGTGGTGGGGAATCTGGTGCCCAAAGATATGAAAGCGATGGTACAGGCATTTGCCAGTCGGAATATCGATGAAGCCATTCGTCTGCACAAAAAACTGTTCCCACTGTGTCGCGATATGCTGGGCATTGCCTCGAACCCGATCCCGGTTAAAACCGCCTTGAAGTTGCTTGGTAAAGGCACCGGGGAAGTACGGCTGCCACTTTATCCATTGGATGCGGATGGTGAGGCAAAAGTGAAACAGGCCCTGGTAAACTATGGATTATTGAGCTGATTACGCGTTATTTCATCGCACATTTTCGTGCCAGAGAGTTGTATATCTGCACAACTTCTGGTACCTTCTATTCAACTGAAAGATGGTAAAAGTCATGTCAAAATTAAACGCTACACTTTTCACGCTGCTTGGGCTGATCAGTTTTGGTTCATTTCCCACGGTCCATGCCCAGCCTAATAACGACTCTGGTAGTCCCAAAAGCCAGCCAATTCTGCATTGGACATTTGACGATCCCAAGGAAAAAGGTGTGCCCGCCAATTTCCCACGTGGTGCGGGGCCGCGATTGCCTGTTTACCCCAATTACCCTGCCACCAACATGGCGGGCGAGTTTGGCAAACAGCCAATTGTGCTGGAAGACAGTGCATTGCCAGATCAGCAGTTGCGTTTTTCCAATGGTGATTCCATCACGATGGAATGCTGGGTTAAGGTTCAAAGTCTGCCGCAGAATTCTTACGCTTATTTGATTGGTAAAGGTAGAACGCTGCAGAAAGGTTTTCCCACTATCAATCAGAATTATGCATTGCGTTTGCACCAGACACCCCAGCACACTGCTATCAGTTTTTTGTTTTCATCTGCCCCCACGAAAGAAACGCCTGCCCAGTGGCATCGTTGGACCAGCGACCAGGGTTTTGGCACGTCCGGCTGGCACCACGTGGCTATTACGTATACCTTCGGCAAACCAAAAACCATCAAAGGATTCATCGATGGTCAGGTAGTACGTGGCAAATGGGACATGGCAGGTGAAACCGCCGCACCGCCAGTAGAGGATGGCGATAAGCTGATGCTGGGAACTGGCAACGGTGGTGGTGCTGGCAATACATTCAAAGGATGGCTTGATGATGTGATGGTGTGGCGAGAAGCAGTACCTGATGCAGTATTGAAAGAGCGATTTCAGATGCAGCCACCAGTACCAATTTTGAAACCACAGGATATTCCTGATGGCAAAGTATTGGTGCATCTGTGTGAAGATGGCATGCCCACACGAAATGCCTGGCCGGATGAACAATTGAAGCCTAATGAAAAGTACGAAACGACCCACTTTGGCTTTTCCGGTTACCCGCAGAAATATACCTCAACGGGGGTGCGGGCCGACCGTGCCAATCCGTTCCTGTTTCGCGCTGCAAGTATGATCCAGTTACCGCCAGGGAATCACCGCCTGCTCTTGCGCGGGCGCGGTGCAGCACGTTTGTATGTGGATGGTAAACTGGTCATGTCCAATCCATTTCCCAAAGAAGATTCTTCTGGGCACGGTACGATCAAGTTACCTGATAGTTACCTGAACCTTGGGCCAGATTTTCGCTTTGCCCCGCCAGGAAACAGCGAAAGCTGGATGGAATTGCAGTCGACTGGTAAGAAGCAGTTATTTGTGCTGGAAACGATTGTGGGGGGATATGTTGGCAAGCTGAATCGTCGCCCGGAAATGGGCGAAACTGTGGTAGCCATATCTTTCGAAGGCACCGATCGCTGGCAACTGCTGACCCCCACGGAACAAGAGATCAGCTACAACGATGCTGGCTGGCATGAGTATGATCGAGGTCAGCAACAAATGCTGATGGAAATGGATGCTGCAGCACGTGCAAAACTCCGCACGCAATTTGCTGAGGAATGGAAAGCCCGCCGAGAAGCGGCACGGCAATGGCTGGAAAGCACACCAGAACCGGCAATTCCTAAGTTGCTGGCTGGTTATCCTGCAAACAATGCAATTGATCACTTCCTGGCACTTAAAATTGTTACGGTTAAAAATCAGCAACAACAGGTTGTAGCTGGTAATGTGGATTTCTATCGGTCGATCGCACCGATTCTGCAACAGAAGTGTTATGGGTGCCACGCAGGCAGTAATGCCAAGGGTGGGCTACGGCTCGATTCTCTCAAGCATGCAATGCATGGTGGCAATGACGAAGGTGCTGCGATTTCGCCTGGGAAACCGGAAACAAGTGCATTGTTGTCGCGTGTCAACAGTAATGATTCCTCGTTAGTAATGCCACCAAAAGGTGAGAAATTATCGCCCAAAGAAATTGAATTAATCACTGCCTGGATCAAGCAAGGTGCGACATGGCCAGACCTGGATGTGAACCGCTTTGAACTAACCGATCTGACCGATGATCTGACTTTCCTGCGCCGATTATCTCTGGATACGGTTGGCGTGGTACCCACTCTGGCAGAAATTGCTGAGTTTCAGGCAGACCACCAACCGAATAAACGCCAACGCTGGATTGAAAAGCGACTTTCAGACCCCAGGTGGGCTGATCAGTGGATGGGTTACTGGTTAGATGTACTGGCCGAAAATCCAAATATTCTTAACCCCACGTTAAATAACACGGGGCCATTTCGCTGGTGGATCTACGAATCGCTGCTTGATAACAAACCAATGGATCTATTCGTTACGGAATTGATCCGCATGGAAGGAAGCGAACGCTTTGGTGGGCCTGCTGGGTTTGGCATTGCTTCTCAGAATGATGTGCCAATGGCTGCCAAGGCGATGATTGTTGCCAATGCCTTCATGGGTGTGCAGATGAAATGTGCCCGCTGCCACGATGCACCCGGACACCGTTCTACACAAGAAGAGCTGTTTCAACTTGCGGCACTGCTGCAGACCAAACCGATCAAGCTGCCCGCCAGCAGTAGTGTGCCGCTGGATGCTTTCCATGGATTACAGCGAAAGCCACTAATTCAGGTCACTTTGAAGCCAGGCACAACGGTAGCACCTGCATGGCCGTTTACCACAATTTTTGAGGCTCCTGCGCTGGATGCCGAGAAAAATGCACTACCAAGAGAGTACCTGGCACGCTGGCTGACAGCACCACAGAATGAGCGATTTGCCCAGGTAATGGCCAACCGTATCTGGCAGCGTTTCATGGGTCGTGGGATTGTGGAAACAGTTGATGACTGGGAGAAATCCCAGCCAAGTCACCCGGAATTATTGCAGTGGTTAGGGCGGGAATTTGTCCGCAGCGGCTACGACACCAAACATATCGCTCGCCTGATTTTCAATTCGCATGCATATCAGCGGCAGATTGATCCCGCACTGACCAAGCCATCCCCATTGTTTACGGCACCTGCCCGCGTGCGATTGCAGGCGGAACAAATCGTCGATTCCTTGTTCCATGCTGCAGGAAAGTCTTTCCCTACTGAGGAAGTAAGTCTGGATATCGATGGGCGACGCGATGTGCGAAATTCAATTTCGCTGGGTGTGCCCACTCGTTCCTGGATGTTGACTTCCACCTCCAATGAACGGGACAGACCCAGTCTGGCACTTCCCCGCGTGCAGGCCGTTGCCGATGTGCTTACTGCTTTTGGCTGGCGTGGGGCCCGGCAAGACCCGATCACCATTCGAGATGCGGATACCAACGTCATTCAACCGGCAATTCTGGCAAATGGTACAATGATGACCTGGCTGACACGCTTAAGCGATGATCATCAAATTACACAAATGGCAATCGAAGCCAAATCTGCAGAAGATTTTGTGGAGGCACTGCATCAGCGACTGTTCACGCGGTCTGCAACTGCTGCCGAACGAGCGCAATTGGGGGAATATCTACAGGATGGCTTTACCAGCAGGATGGTGGCAACCCCTGCCTCACAAGCCCAGGTGCGGAAACCCAAACCGTTTGTCTCCTGGTCGAATCACTTACACCCCGATGCCACCACGTTGAAACTACAGGAAGAAGGAGAGGCACGCAGGGGAGATCCACCAACGAATAAACTGACAGCACCCTGGCGGGAAAAGCTGGAAGATGTGCTCTGGACCATGCTGATGTCTCCAGAAATGATCTACCGCCCGTAACAATGAATGACACGCTGAAACCCGCCAACAGAGAAACAATGTTTGCTACAATAGTTTCATGTCTCCACAATTATCTCAGCACGCGGTAATGTTATGCTTGCCAAACTAAATACATTTGCTTTGGTGGGCATTGATGCCGTTCCTGTTGAAATCGAGGTTGATAACACACCCTCGTCGATGCCCAAAACTGTGCTTGTTGGGTTACCGGAAGCTGCCGTGCGTGAAAGCGTGCATCGGATCGAACGGGCACTCTGCAATCTGGATTTCCATCTGCCAGAAGGCCGTACCATCATCAATCTGGCACCTGGAGATTTAAGAAAAGAAGCAAGTGCCTTCGATTTACCGATTGCGCTTGGCCTGCTGGTAGCAACGCGGCAAATTCGCCCGGAAGATCTGGAGCAATATGCCTGTATTGGCGAACTTTCGCTCGATGGTGGGCTGAGACCAATCAAAGGTGCCCTTTCCATGGCGATCACTTGCAGAGATCGTGGGATTCGCAAATTGATCGTTCCTGCGGCAAATGCCCGTGAAGCTGCCGTGGTTCCAGAAGTGGAAGTGTTTGGCTTTACCGCACTGAACGATGCAGTGGGGCTGATTACAGGCAAAATTCCCTTTGAACCCACACCAAGTGGCATGGGAGATATCACACCGAAACTGAATCGGTATGATGTCGATTTTTCTGATGTGCGTGGGCAGGAATCTGCAAAGCGAGCACTGGTGGTAGCTGCTGCGGGCTTTCACAATGTCCTGATGATCGGTTCCCCTGGTACAGGGAAAACCATGCTTGCCAGACGCCTGGCAACAATCTTACCCCCACTGACACCGAATGAAAGTCTGGAAACCACACGAATCTACAGTGCCATTGGCAGACTGCCTGCAGGTGAATCTCTGTTAACTGCCAGACCGTTCCGGTCGCCTCACCATACGATCAGCGATGCAGGAATGGTGGGGGGTGGCCATGTACCCGGCCCAGGCGAGATATCATTGGCCCACCATGGGGTACTTTTTCTCGACGAACTGCCGGAATTTAACCGCCGTAGCCTTGAAGTGTTAAGGCAACCACTGGAAGAAGGAAAGGTGACGATTTCACGTGCATTAAATTCCAGCACCTTTCCAGCAAATTTTCTTCTGGTTGCCAGCATGAATCCCTGTCCATGTGGATATATGGGCGATCCGAAACATGTCTGTAAATGTTCACCGATCCAGATCGAAAAATATATGGGCAGGATCAGTGGTCCTCTGCTGGATCGAATCGATATTCACATTGAAGTGCCTGCTGTTGCCTTTGGTGAACTGTCGGCACAGGCGGATGGCACAAAAAGTGAAGTGATGCGGGAAAGTGTGGATCGTTCGCGTGAAGTGCAGGAAAAACGTTTCGGACTTGGCTCCAGCATCACCAATTCGCGGATGAATACCAAGCAGTTACGCAAATACTGCGTACTGGATGAAGAAGGAAAAACGATCCTTCAGACTGCAATGGAACAACTGGGATTATCAGCGCGTGCCCACGATCGAATTTTGCGTCTTGCCAGAACGATTGCAGACCTGGAAGACAGTGACAACATTACATCTGCCCATATTGCCGAAGCAATCAGTTACCGCACCCTGGATCGACGATTATGGCAACGTTGATTGTTCTATCTTCGCTGGCACAGGTGCGAACTTTACGATAAGGATTGTGGTATGAAACTCTCCCTGATTTGCGTACTCACAGTGATCTGCTGCAGTTGGGCGGAAGAAAAGCCACTTCCAAAACTGCCAACTGCCAGCACCAGCAAGGTAGATTTTGCCAGCGATGTCTGGCCAATCTTTCAACAACACTGCATCAAATGCCACCACGCAGCGAAGCAGTCTGGTGGGTTTTCGCTGCAAACTCGCGAATCTGTGAACGCTGGTGGGGATACAGGGAAGGTTTATGTACCGAACAAAAGCAGTGAAAGCAGACTGATTCATCTTGTTGCAGGGCAAGATGCGGATAGCAAAATGCCCCCAGAAGGACCCGCACTATCGGCGAAAGAAATCGGTATCCTGCGTGCGTGGATTGATCAGGGTTCCGCCTGGGATGATACGGTTTCCAAGAATGCCGCAAGTGCCTCTAAATCCAACCACTGGGCATTTCAACCAGTGAAAGCAGTTCCCCCACCTGTTGTGCGGCAACAAGCGTGGGTACAAAATGAAATCGATTCGTTTGTTCTTGCGAAATTAGAATCACAGCAGATACAACCATCGCCTCGTGCCAACGATGCAACTCTTTTTCGGCGTGTTTCGCTGGATCTGGTGGGATTTACTCCCACTGAACAGGAAATTGCCGCCTTCCAGGAACGATATGGGCCTCTCGCTTACGAGCACTTTGTGGATTCCCTGTTGGCATCTCCCCATTATGGTGAAAAGTGGGCCAGACACTGGCTGGATGCTGCCCGCTATGCTGATTCGGACGGATACGAAAAAGATACCGGACGACCGTGGGCCTGGCGTTTCCGCGATTGGTTGATTGATGCACTGAATAATGACCTGCCATATGACAAGTTTGTCACCCACCAACTTGCTGGTGATTTGATTCCTGGTGGTTCAATTCAGCACCAGATTGCAACGGGCTTCCATCGGAATACCCTCACTAACAAAGAAGGCGGGGTCGATCAGGAAGAATTTCGCGTTGCAGCCGTCGTTGATCGCGTCAATACCACTGCAACGGTGTTTCTGGGTTTGACGATGGCGTGTTGCCAGTGCCACGACCACAAGTATGACCCTGTTTCGCAGCGGGAGTACTACCAATTATTTGCATTTTTTAATCACGATGTGGAAAAAGATCTTCCCGCCCCCACATCACCGTTGTTGGGTAAATTGCCCCCACCTGCAAATAAGAAAACACCCAATCCACTGGCACCCACCTTAGCAATGGGCAAATCGCGTCCCACCCACCTGTTGATTCGGGGTGATTTTCTCCGGAAAGGAGTTGAAGTGGTTCCGGGCACACCAAAAATCCTTCCACCTGCCGAAAAACAACCGCAGACACGATTGGACCTTGCAAACTGGATTATCTCAAAAAATAATCCCCTTTCCCGTCGCGTACTGGTGAACTGGATCTGGTCCAAGTTGTTTGGGAGGGGCATTGTTGCAACAACAGACGATTTTGGCCTTCGTGGGGAAAAACCATCCCACCCGGAGTTACTTGATTACCTGGCTGATTATTTATTGCGAAACGCCGATTCAATGAAAAAACTGCAACGGCTGATCGTACTTTCAAGCACTTATCAGCAAAGTTCAGCGGTGCGACCAGATCTGACGGCAATTGATCCAGATAACCGACTCCTGGCTCGTCAATCCCGTGTCCGCTTGCCGGCAGAATTATTACGGGATAATGCACTGCGATCTTCCGGGCTGCTATCTCAGCAGATCGGTGGACCCAGCATCCGCCCACCCCAACCACCTGGGATTTCGGAACTGACCTACGCCAACAGTGCCCGATGGGTAGAATCTCGTGGCGCTGAACGGTACCAGCGTGGGCTATACATCTGGTTTCAACGGACCAGCCCGTATCCAATGCTGATGACCTTCGACAGTCCGGATGGGAACGTTTGTGCCATCAAACGAGAGCGATCCAATACTCCCCTGCAGGCGCTGACCCTGTTAAATGACCGTGTTTTTGTTGAAGCCGCTCATGCGCTAGCGAGGACTCTCACCACCAGTGATCGATCGGTGCTGATTCCCACAATGTTTGCCAGCGTGCTGGGTCGCTCTCCCACGGCAGCAGAATTAACTCGGCTGGATCGGTTTTACACTTCTGCACAGCAAATGCTTTCCAGCGATCAGACAAAATTGACTGAATTGCTGGAACAGAAAACGATCACACCAGAATCTGTTGAACTTGGAGCACGGTTTTTGCTGGCACGGGTCTTATTCAATCTCGATGAATTCGTCACAAGAGAATAAGGTATGCATCTATTATCAGGAGAAATCTGTTGTTGAATCGGTTACTGATCCCGCCACTGATCGTGGGATTTTTATTTCTCATCAGTTGTGACGACACCTCGCCACGAACTGCCAGTTCGTTGCCTCCACGAGAAGATCCTGGTTATATCGTGCCCGCCTTCACCCTGACAGAGCGGAGTGGCAAGCAGGTCACTCGAGAAGATTTGCGAGGTAAAATCTGGCTGGCTGGGTTTGTCTTTACCCGCTGTACTGGCCCATGCCCACAGGTTTCAGCAACAATGGCACAACTGCAAACCAAATTGAAAGATGTATCCGCTTTTCGATTGGTAACTTTTACCGTCGATCCAGTGCGGGATCAGCCAGAAGAACTGAAGAAGTACGCGGAAAATTTTCGAGCTGACGCTGATCGCTGGCTCTTTTTAACAGGCAAAGAGGAAACAATCCAGAAATTACTGGATGAAGGCTTTCATATTCATGCCGATCGGGTGCCCAATGCCAAGCCGGGTGAAGAATATGATCACAGCACCAAATTAATGGTGGTGGATCATGCTGGTGTCGTTCGTGGGGTGTTTGATGGCATCCGTTCCCCAAGTTCTGCAAATGCCGAACAGGAATATAATGACAACTTGGCTGCGATTGAGGCTCTTGTACGCAAATTGAACCATCGAGAGTAATCTGCACAAAATTCGGGTGATCAGTTCACAGAAGGTGGGGCATTATCGTCTGTATTGGGCATGTTTGGTTCTTCCAGTGCCTCAATGCGCAACGGTTGCCAGATATGTGGTCGATTGAGCGGTTCGATGTGCATTACCTCTTTCCCTTCGTAATAAATTCGTAATGTACCCGAAGACTGGCTGACACACATCGCCACACAATTTGCCTTTTTGCTAATGCCCGCCGCCGCCAGGTGCCTGGTGCCAAAGCCTTTGCCCACATCAAGGCCTTTTTTGTCGGTTTCCAGCGACAGGCAGCCTGCCACCGCACAACCATCCGCATCAATCAAGATGGCACCATCTAATTGTGCCAGATCCTTGATCGATTCTCGGACCCACTTTCGACGCAGATCTCGGTCTTCTTTGCTGTATCCTTTGAATGGGTTGTAATTCAGTGGGCGGGACATGCTTAACACTTTTCTGGTGTCCCCAACCACCATAATGGTGCCTACTGGCTTGCCTTCGCGGCCTTCGCGGCCAATTTCGGTGCACAGGTTAATCACCAGTCGTAATGTTTCCACCGGAATCCCAGTCTGTAACTCTCGCAGATCCTGCAGGGTCATCTGTTCCAGGTGCTCACTGAGGTGAATTAAACTGATGCTGTCGATCGGTTCTGGTAAATCTTCCGGCGTGGCGATCCCGTTATACACCACCACCAGGTGGGAGCCAGGTTTCAGGTGCCCCGTGGTCACCGCTTTCAACAGAGCCAGGCTCAACCGTTCCCGCTGTGGGACTGGCTCCCGATCCAGTTCAATCAGATCGAGGTCAGGATTACTGCGTAATTTCTCACGAAGAGCCTCCTCTTCGGTGGCCACCAGAACTTTACACCCCTTCAGGTGGGAGTAAACGGCATTCCAATCCAGGTTCATTTCGGTAAGGACCAGCACTGCATCTGCCGGAATTGCACGAGCAATATCTCGAGCGGCATCCAGCAAAGAAGCCGTTTGTTTTGCAATGCCCATGAAAATCTTCCTACCGCTTGCTGTGGAACCAATATTGTGAATGATAGTGGGGTATCTTTAGCACTAATGAAAGTTAGGGGGGCTGTCCATGTACAAGCAAATTTTTATGGTTTTTAGCCTGTTCTTCATTCTGAATGGCCAAATTTTCGCACAGCGGCCCGCGCAAAAAAACTATCCACCTGACCTGCCAGGATCCAAAGAGATCACCTACAAAACGGTTGGGGAAACCACCTTGAAACTCTATATGTACACACCAAAGGACCATTCACCAAATCAGCCCAGAATGGCAGTGGTCTTCTTTTTTGGTGGTGGCTGGAGTTCCGGCACACCGAAACAGTTTGAGCAACAATGCCTGACACTTGCCAAACATGGCTATGTCGCGATCACTGTGGATTACCGCGTTGCCAGTCGGCATCAGGTGAAGCCCACTGAGTGCGTCGCCGATGCCAAATCCGCCATCCGTTATGTTCGCTCCCACGCCAAAGTACTGGGTATCCTTCCCAACAAAATTGTGGCGGCAGGTGGTTCTGCAGGTGGGCATCTGGCAGCATCGACTGCACTGCTGCCTGGGCTGGATGATCCCAAAGATGATAAAAATGTCAGTTCTGTACCTAATGCCGTTGTCATGTTCAACCCAGCAGTCATCATTGCCCCAGTGGTGGACTTCAATGAAAAAACCTTTGGCGGCAATCGAGATGCAAAATCGCTCGGATGCGAACCAAAAGCGATTTCACCTTTTCATCATGTTGGGAAAAATCTGCCACCGATGATCATTTTTCATGGGAAAGGTGACACCACAGTGCCATACCGCACCGTCGAATTATTTCAGGAGGAAATGAAAAAATTTCCGGGCAATCGGTGCGAATTAGTGGGATACGAAGGCCAACCGCACGGATTTTTCAATTATGGGCGGAACGAAAACAAATACTATGAAGACACAACGCAAAAGATGCTGAAATTTCTGGAAACGCTGGAAAAATAACACATCGATTATATTCACCTGAAATTATATAACACTCAACTAAATAATTTGGTGCGGAAGACAAAAAATACAGCACAACACAGGCAGAGTGCTGCCCACAGGTAGTCCCACCTGAGCTGTTCTTTCAGATAAAAAACGGAAAATGGTATGAAAACCATCAAAGTAATCACTTCCTGAACCATTTTCAGTTGGCCCACGTTCAATGCTGTGTGCCCGATGCGGTTTGCAGGCACCTGCAGCAGGTATTCAAATAACGCAATTCCCCAACTGAATAGTGCGGCCAGAATCCATGGTTTCTGGTTCATTTCCTTCAGGTGGGCATACCACGCGAAAGTCATGAACAGATTGGAAAAGGTAAGCAACACCACAAATTTTACAATCGGCGACATACAACTCTGGATGAAGTAAGAATCCCCCCAAATAGTGTGGTGAAATCTATTTCGCAATAGGAATCTTCAATGAGAAAAGGATAACGGGCAAGCCATCAGCAAAATGAACTACGAAATGCCCGTGGGGACACTACAATAATTAACAATCTTGCTATGGATTTGTTTGAATGCTGCAGCTACCACTTTTGGATCAGGAAACCTCCACACCGTCTCGGCACCGCTTACCAGCGTGGTTAAAGCGCCCATTGCCGAAGGGAAATGAGAATTTCTTCACACAAAATTTGCTGGATGACCTGAATCTTGAGACTGTATGTGAAAATGCCCGCTGTCCCAACCGCCCCGAGTGCTATTCCCGCCGTACTGCAACATTTATGATTCTGGGTAACGTTTGCACCCGACCGTGCGGCTTCTGCTCCACCCCACGTGGGGTGACGGAAGAGATCCAGGACGATGAACCAGCACGCGTAGCCGAAGCGGCACTGCGGCTGGGGCTGAAGCATGTAGTGATCACCTCGGTTACCCGCGATGACCTTGAAGACGGTGGTGCGGAACATTTCTACCGTTGCATCCTGGAGGTGCGGAAACGGACTGGTTCTGCAGTAGAAGTGCTAACACCTGACTTTATGGGTAATCGGCAGGCGATTGATCGCGTAATTCAAGCCACGCCAGAAGTTTACAACCATAATCTGGAAACAGTGCCCAGGTTATATCGGAAAGTCCGTGGTAGAGCAGATTACCAGCGTTCCTTAGACCTGCTGAAACAGGTGAAAGACACAAATCCAGGCATTATCACCAAAACCGGTCTGATGCTGGGAATCGGTGAAACGATCGAAGAGCTTTTTGATGTGATCGCCGATGTGCGTGCAATTGAGTGCGATGTGCTGACCCTGGGACAGTATCTGGCACCCACGTTAAAGCACATTCCAGTTGCACGGTTTCTGGAACCCGCAGAATTTGATGAAATTGCCCACCGTGCCCGCAAGTTTGGTTTCAAACAGGTTGTTGCGGGTCCTTTTGTCCGTTCCAGCTACCACGCTGATGAAATGGTAGACCATCTTCAAACTCAGCCCTCAGATTCATCATGTTCTTCGTGATCGATGGCATTGATGGCACTGGCAAAACGACTCAATGTCGTATGTTGAGTGACTGGCTGACATCCCAGGGTTACAAGGTGCAGCTTTGCCGGGACCCAGGTGGCACCACCCTGGGTGATCAATTGCGGTCCATTTTGCTATCCCCCACCACAGATATCTGCCTTCGAGCCGAAACATTGCTCTTTATGTGCAGCCGGGCCCAACTGATCCATGAGGTGGTTCAACCCGCCTTGGCACGTGATGAAATAGTGATTTGTGATCGGTTCATCAGCTCGAATTTCGCCTATCAGGGCTTTGCCAACGGTTTAACTTACCAGGCAATTGCCGACTTAGGCCGATTTTCGATTGATGAGTGCATGCCCACCCAGACATTTATTCTGGATATCCCAATTGAGCTTTCCCACCAAAGGCGGAAAACAACGCTCGACCGGATCGAACAGCGCGATGATGCTTATTTTCAGAAAGTCCGTGAAGGCTATTTACAATTGACCATCGACGACAACAATCGATATTGTCTTGTAGATGCCCAGGGCTCTGTTGAAGATGTGCAGCAGCAATTGCAGAAAATGATTCAGCCTTATCTCAATCGATTCACATTGAAGAATGCGCCATGAGCTGGTCGAGCATTGTTGGTCATCGAGAACATCTCGCTCTGCTGGAACGGGCAGTATCCCGCGAACGCCTGGGCCATGCATATCTATTTCTAGGTCATCAGGGTATCGGTAAAACTTCATTCGCCAGACAACTAGGCAAAACATTATTGTGCGAAAACCGGTCTGGGTTCGAATCCTGTGATCGATGTGCTGCCTGCCTGCTGTGCGATGCAAATACCCATCCAGACATGAAACTGCTTGACAAGCCAGATGATAAAAGCACATTTCCGCTGGAAGTGGTCCAGCAGTATATCGCCGAGAGCCAACTGAAACCCGCACGAGGCAATTGGAAAATCACAATCATCCGGAATATCGACATGATGTCGATGGAAGCGGGTAACGCTCTTCTGAAAACATTAGAAGAGCCCACACCGAAGAGTATCATCATCCAGATTGCACAGGCGGAGGATGGCGTACTGCAAACAATTCGATCCCGCAGCCAGATCCTGCACTTTCGCCCACTGACACTCGATCAGACGGTTGAAGTGCTTGTAAATCAGGGAGTCGATCTGAAACAGGCACAACGATTGGGTAAAGTTGCCCAGGGAAGCCCGGGTGTGGCACAAGAATACCAGCACCAGGAATACTGGGATTTCCGCAATGGCTTGTTAAATCAGTTAAAATCGCCAATCCATCCGATCGCATTCAATCAACTCTGGACCGACCTTTTTCAACTGAGTAGTGCCAGCACCGCTGACAAACGCCGGATTGCACAAATTGGCCTGACCCTGTTTCTGCAACTGATTCAGGAATTACTGTATGTGCACTATAATTTGCCTGCGGGGAATGAAGCCGAGGATCATCACCACTTACAGGAAATTGTGCAGCAATTATCTGTGGAACAGATGCTGCGCTGGTCGAACGCCATTACGGAATCTATCGTTCAGATAGATCGAATGGTTTCCACCGAATTATCGACGGAGTGGTTGACCGCACAGCTGATGAAATCCGATTGAATTCATGATTCTACTTTGCTACCAAGTGGATGATTGCAAAGTAAGATTGCGGATCCGTCCAATGCTGGTCATAAGCAAATCCTGCACCTGCCGCCATCTGCAGAAAATCAGTCAGAACATATTTGTGTGAATATTCGGTACAGATCGTTTCCTGTGCTGCAAATTGAAACGGGTTGTTAGCCACCGATACCACCTGGGGCACTTTGCTGATCAAATGCATTTCGATTCTGTTATGGCTGGTATCGAAATGTGCACGGTGCTGAAACAGATCTACCCGGAATGTACCGTGCAGTTCCCGATTGATTCTTCGCAACAGATTGAGATTAAACGCTGCCGTGATGCCTTGGGAATCGTTGTAGGCAGCTTCCAGGACATTTGTGTCTTTTACCAGATCGATCCCAATCAATAACCCCCCACCAGCATCCACTTCAAGGGCAATCTGCCTTAATAGTGCAGTTGCCTTCGCAGGTGTAAAATTACCAATCGTAGAACCAGGGAAATACACTACCTTGCGCTGACTGGGATCCGAGACCTTTGGAATAACCAAAGGTTGTGTAAAATCGGCTGCAAGCGGTTTGATCACCAGTTTCGGAAATTGTTCCTGAAGTTGTCTGGCTGTATTTTGCAGATGCTCAGCAGAAATATCGACGGGAACATAGCCTGCAAGCTGCTGACAATGCTGAAGCAATTGAAGCGTTTTTGTACTGCTGCCGCTGCCAAACTCCAGTAGTAATACGTGCTCACCAAGTGCTGTGGCAATCTGCTGAATCGACTGATTCATGATCTCCACTTCAGTGCGGGTAACGTAATATTCTTCCAAAAGGCATATCCGATCAAACAACTGCGAACCACGAAGATCGTAAAAATATTTACATGGCAATCTTTTAGGTTTACAGCTTAATCCGTGCAATACATCATGGAGAAATTCGTTCTGTTCACCAGTACGCACCATATCGACTGGCCTGGATTTCGTGGCGTTCATCATCAGTCCGCTATCCCCTTCAAATAATGTTCATCAGCAACAATCTTGCTTAAGCAACTACTTGAATACCTTTCCAGAACGCGACATAACCACGAATATTATTGGCAGCATCTTTCGTTTCTGGGTAAAACCACGCAGCATCGGGATTTGTTTTACCGTCCACCACCACGTGATAATAGCTCGCTGTTCCCTTCCAGCCACATACCGTATGCGTATCGCTGGGCTGAAAGTGTTCCCGAATAATGCTATCAGGTGGGAAATAGTGATTCCCTTCCACGACAACTGTTTCACTGCTTTCCGCAATTACCTGGTTGTTCCAAATCGCCTTCATCATCTCACTCCATAAAAAAACAACTAGACGGCACGTTTTCTGATCCCACGTGGTATCAGGATTCGCTCCAGTCCAGAAAACAAAAATAACGACAAAACTGCCAGTAATGCGGCAGGGATTGCCCCTTCCAGAATTAATGCAGTGCTGTTCAACCGGATGCCCGTAAGGATCGTCTGCCCATAGCCACCAGCACCTATCAAAGCACCCAGGGCCGCAAATCCAATGTTCTGTACCATTGCCGTAGAAATGCCAGCAAGGATTGTTGGACTGGCTAATGGTAACCGAACCTTCAGAAAAGTTGTTGCCGGGGATAGTCCTATCGCAACAGCAGAAATCTCAATATCTCTGGGTGTTGCTTCCAGGCCAGCAACGGTGTTACGCACTATTGGTAGTAAAGAGTACGCTACCAAAGCAAATATTGCAGTCTGGGATGCTAGGCCCAGGCTTTGCAGACCAAGTGCGGCGGCCACCGGTATCAACAGCACAAGCAACGCGATTGCCGGGATAGTTTGGAATAACCCTGTAACAGCCAGGATAAGTTGGCAGCACCTGGGATTCTGAAAAGCTATGATCCCCAACGCTAGACCAATGACGATTGCCAGGAACATCGACTTCCGCACCAGATCAACATGTTCGATGGTTCGCTGCCAGACACGCTGCTGCCAGGATTCTTTCTGTGCTAATGGTGCAATTCCGAGCATTTCTGCCAGAAAATCCCCAGCAACTTGTGCTTCGGACTGCTCACCACTGTCCACCTTTTGATTCATGGACATCATCAAAGGTTCATCAATTCGAATTTTTCTGAACATTTCTACAAACTTTGGGAACCTTTCTTCCAGGTCTGTACGGTACAGAATCACCGCATCGTACCTGGGGAAAAACTGCAGATCATCTTCCAGCACCACTAACTGTTCACGAACAATCGCTGCATCTGTGGTGTAAACATCGATTACATCAATGCTTCCTGCAGCCAGTTGTCGATAGGCAATATCGTGGTCCATCCCGCGTACTTCCTGATGTGGCAGCCGATAATGCGCCTGCAACGACTTCCAGCCATCACCACGATCAAGAAATTCGTTACTGAAACCAAATCGCAGATTGAGATGATTCTTCAAATCACTGATTCTGGAAATTTTTAATTGTCTGGCAGTGGCTGCGGCCATTGCCAGTGCGTACGTGTTATTGAATCCCAGTTTTGGCCCCAGGCGGAGACCACGTTTCTCGAGGCGAATTTCGATTGCCTCTTCAGAACTATCCCCTGCCAGTATTTCCTTTTCAATGGTGCCAATGTACTCTGGATAGAGGTCGATTTCCCCATGAACCAGCGAATCGAACAACAATCGCGTCCCACCCAATTCTTTCAAGTGCAGCGTACTAATCTTTTGTTGTTGACCGAGGATAGTCAGGATTTCACCAAGAATTACCGATTCGGTAAACTTTTTTGAACCGATTTGTATTTGTGCATTCTGGCGTTGAATGGGCACAAAAGCAAGCATGCCCAGCACTACCACACACAATGCCATTTTCGGCCAGCTCCAGGTGGTCATCAAATTGCCCTCTGGGTTTGCAGATATCGGGCAACATAATCATTCGCGGGTGCAGCCCGCAGTTCCTGAAAGGTGCCATTCTGTTGTACTATTCCATGTTGGAACAGAATAATCCGATCCGCAAACCAGGCAGCTTCCGCAATATCGTGGGTAACCAGAATGACGGTACTTCGCAATTGCAGAAAAATCTGCTTTAATTCCTGCTGCATTTCCCACCTGGTCAGTGGGTCCAATGCACCTAATGGCTCATCAAGCAAAAGATATTTTGGCTGGTGAATGAGAGCACGCATCAAAGCCACTCGTTGCCGTTGCCCGCCGGACAATTCTGCCGGGTAACGTTGTAAAGTCTCCAACGGAAGTTGCGTCAAGGCACATAATTCTCGATATCGTTTGACAAACAATAGCTCTTCCATGTTCCAGTTTTCTGCAACCAGACGAATATTTTGTTCCGCTGTAAGGTGTGGGAACAGCCCACCTTCCTGCAAAACATACCCTATTCGCTGGCGGGTAGTGCGTGCATTCTGTTTTGTCAATCGTGTCCCATCAATTGATATCTCACCTGTGGTGGGGGATATCAATCCAGCAAGTAATTGCAGCACGGTTGATTTGCCGCTGCCACTGGTTCCCAGCAGTACAGTGCATTCATTTTCTGCAAACTGCAGATTCAAGGGAGCGAGCACCAGATGTGATCCATAAGCTTTCGATAGTTTGGTTGTCTGTATCATCGCTGGTTACCCCTCAAAGATTCTTCACCAGCCGAATGCCCGTCATTTGCCAGCGTTTGTCGGGATGAAAAAAATTCCGATATGTTGGCCTGATATGGCTGGATGGAGTTAGACAGGATCCTCCACGAAGCACAAATTGATTGCACATGAACTTGCCGTTATATTCCCCGACGGCACCCGGAAGTGGCTGATAGCCAGGGTATGCAGAATAGGCACTGGATGTCCATTCCCAAATGTCCCCAAAAAAATTGTGCATCACTTGCACAGCGGGGTGGTACTGGCCACTCTCCAGAAAATTGCCAGCATGAACACCAGAACGAGCTGCGTGTTCCCACTCAAATTCTGTGGGTAATCGCCCACCTGCCCAACGTGCGTATGCATCTGCCTCGTAATATGAAATGTGGCAGACAGGCTCATGCGGGTTGATGGGCAATCTGCCGTGAAGAGTAAACGATTCCCAGCCAGTATCGTTGGCGATCCAGTACATTGGTGCCTGCCACTGCTGAGATTCTTTCACATACCAGCCATCCGAAAGCCATAATTCTGGACGTTGATAGCCACCATCCTGTATGAATTGTAGGTACTCTTCATTAGTTACAGAGCGATTCGCGATGGCAAAATTGTGCAAGTAGCCACGGTGCAATGGCGTTTCGTTGTCGAAACAGAACGAACCACCTGCACTGCCAAACTCAAATAATCCCGCCTCCATCTTCAGCCACTGGTGGGGCATAACACCTGGAGAAGCACCATCAACTGGTGGGGCATACTTGGGATAAAGTGGGTTACAACTCAGGGCATGTTTGATATCGGTCAGTAATAATTCCTGGTGTTGCTGTTCGTGGTGTAACCCGAGTTCAAGTAACTGAAAATTAATGGCGATTTTTCGCTCGGTGTAATCTGCTATTGCAGCATCCACATGTGATCGATACTGAAGTATTTCTGTTAGATTTGGTCGAGATAACAAACCACGCTGATGGCGGGGATGTCTCTCACCCAGCGAATTGTAATACGAGTTAAACAGGTACTGGAAGTCCAACGAAAATGGACGATACCCCGGTAATTCATTGAGCAGAAAAGCTTCGAAGAACCAGGTGGTGTGTGCCAGGTGCCATTTCGCAGGACTGGCGTCCGGCATCGATTGTAATTGACAATCTTCTGACGACAGGTGTTCGCAGAGCAGTAATGTCTGATTGCGTACCTTATGATATTGCTCGAGATTCACCATTTCTCTACCGTTTTCATCCTTTTCTGTGATACCGAAGTCAGTCAATTTCTCAAAGTGGTATCAGGGCAGTTGCACAAAAACTTCAAACTTTTTTGATTGTTCTGGAAGTTTCTACCGCAGTCACCAGACATTTCCCTGCGAAATTCCGATCATTTACTAGAACCTGTCGAGGAATCCCCCGTGGCGTTGTTGTTTGCTTGCACGTTGCTGTTCAGTGCGATGCTGTTGTTCTCCATTCAACCTATCGTGGGGCGATTGCTACTCCCTAAGTTAGGTGGCTCCCCGGCTGTCTGGACAACCTGCCTGGTATTTTTTCAGGCCACGCTGCTGGCTGGTTACTTGTATTGCCACATACTTACGAAGTATTGTTCTCGCGTTTTACAAGTAATTATCCATTTGCTCCTGGCAACGCTGTGTTTCTTCACCATGCCCATTCAAGCTTCTACTTCGGCAGTACCAGACAGCTATCTGAGCGTCTGGCTGCTGAAGGAACTGGTAAAAACAGTCGGCTTTCCGCTGTTTATTGTTGCGATCACCAGCCCTTTGCTGCAAAAGTGGTTTACTTATACAAACCACCGCAAGGCGAACGACCCATATTTTTTGTCTGTGGTAAGCAATGCAGGATGCATGCTGGTACTGATTGCATATCCCTTCTGGCTGGAAGTTCGATACGGCCTTAGCGAACAAGTAAAACTGTGGCAATACCTCTATGTTGCATTCTTAATCGCACTAGTGTTCACTGGTATTTATGTGGGATGCCAACGTCCCGGGAAAATTATTTCCCAGGATGGCAACCACACTGATGCTGAAAGCACAACTAGCAGACAATCAAGCCACTGGGGGTATTGGTTGCTGCTGGCGTTCATTCCCGCCAGCTTGCTAAGTGGGGTCACCCAGGCAATTACAACTGATATTGCCCCCGTTCCGATGTTATGGCTACTGCCCCTGATTTTATACTTGCTGACGTTTATCATTGCATTTCTTCCGAATTTTCAAATTCCGATCCGTTGGCTGGATAAAGCATTGTGCATCTGCATGATCGCCTGGGTGGTTACCTACCTGTCCGGTGCGGCAGAACCAGTTACTGTTGTTGTTGCAATCCACCTGATTTCGTTTTTCCTTGCTGCCCTTGTTTGTCATGTGCGTCTTTCCAATGTCAGACCCACAACAGATCGACTTACGCATTACTATTTGCTGATGTCTCTGGGGGGTGTTCTTGGTGGAGCATTCAATGCATTTATGGCACCACTCCTCTTTCGCCATCTCGGATTCTGGGAATATCCCATTTTTCTTGTCGCACCGTTGCTGTTGAGGGCTTCCAAAGACAAACTCATTACCTGGAAATCAATCATCCCAGTATTGTTGTTTCTCTGCCTGGTCGTGGGCTTGATATACACAGCACAACTGGCCTTATTCACTCGTTGGCTGGGGAATCTTCCTGCTGATTTTCCATTACCAGCGTCGATGGTACGGACCACAATCGTCGTGGGATTCCCCAGTGTAATCGCTTACTTGTTTGTGCAAAAGCCCCTGCACTATGCACTTGGTTTAAGCATTATCATCCTGGCGAACTTACTTTCCCCTGGCATTCAAGGCAAAGTAGTCTATCTGGAACGAAGCACACTGGGGCAAGTAAAAATTACTTTGTCACCAGATCACAAACTCTACCAGATGGTACATGGCAATACGGTGCATGGCCGACAACGCATTCAAACCAGGCCAGAGTATGTTGCAGCCTACGCACAAATATTTTGTGTACAGCACCCCCTGATGCAGGCATGCCTGCAACATGCCGCATATCGCAAGTGGGATGATATCGGACGCCCACTTGCTTACTACTATCCCACTGGTCCTGCAGGCAAAGTATTTGAACAATACAACAGCAGATTTCATCAATCCCGCAACATTGGTGTGGTCGGGCTGGGTACGGGTGCCCTGGTGCATTACGCCAGACCCAATGAAGACTGGACTGTTTTTGAATTAGATCCAGTAGTCATCAAACTGGCACAAAAAGGCACTTACTTTCGCTACTTGCAGCAATCGCGGGCACACCACCTCAAAATGATTGTGGGAGATGCACGAATCCGCATGGCTGAAATACCCGATCACCATTTTGATCTGCTGGTGCTGGATGCCTTTTCTTCGGATGCCATCCCCACGCACTTGATCACACAAGAAGCCTTTGCTCTTTATCTGCAGAAACTGCGTCCAGGCGGCGTGATACTGCTGCATATATCGAACCTGCACTTCGATCTGGCACCTGTTGTTGCCAGGATTGCTCAGGCACAAACACCCCCACTGGCAATGCGGCTGAATGATGACCTGGTGGTCAGTGATACCGCACAAAAAGAAGGAAAATTCCCCTCACGCTGGGTAATTCTGGCCCGAAGCGAACAGGATTTTGGCTGGCTGGCAACACCAATGAGTGGCTTTACCCAGTACCGTTCCCGTTCAGGAAAACTATGGACAGACGACCGAGTGGATCTATGGTCGGCAATAAAGCTGAATCAGGATGAGTAAACATTAATCTTTGATACCTCACGCTTATACTCCATTTGATACCACTGTGACAGTGGCACTAAGTACACTTATTAATTAAACGTTTGAAACAGAAAATGGTTTGCAGTATTTTTGAATTTTTTGGAGATTTGGTAGTAAATTGTTGCAAGTGATTCCAAAATAAGGACTTGCGGAAAGTTGAAAATTATTTCGTGAAATCATTCAATCAAACATCCATCTGATTATTTCCGCCAAAACCAACTTTTTTCCACCATTTGTCAATTTTATGGCAAATTTCTGCTCAACTGGGGTGCCCTGAAGGCAATATTATTTCCTGTGCACACAAAATCGATTGGTGCTGATAAGTAACTAACCGGATGCAACCAGTGGGGATAGGGGACAAATGTGAAAACTTCGCTACGGTGCTTGCAACTGCCCAAAGGAAGGTTTACGATGACGACTATGTTTTTCGACAACCACGTTCTGGGAGGTTGGCCATGGCCAAGCCGTTGGTAATTGAGTTCGAGGGCAAATCGATTGATTTTCAGCTCGAGAAAGTTGATCGAACAAAACTGTATGGATATGTGGAAACGGAAGTGCACGACGACTCTGGCAAGAAGTGCGAATTGGCCACATTGTCTGGAGATGGACACACCATCGTAGGCAAAGGTGGGACATCGCTGGCCTATCTTTCCCCGGATGGACTGTGGCGGAAAAAAAATGAACTGAAAGCAATCGATGTGCAAGGCAACCCGATTACGCCTGTGAAGTCTACATTTGATGCACCAGTGACAGAACTCACTGAAGTCAGCATCGAAGAATATTTATCCCACAACATTAATCTGGTGTACCATTTGCAGGCCGAAGAACAGCACCCGGAACTGGTTACGGCACTGAAGGATGGTAGAATCTTTCAATTCCCATTCAGTTACCGTGGGGGACTCAACTCTTCTGCTGGTTTTCTGCTGGCCAATGCCGACGGGGTAATATTTCTTTGTGTCGGCAGCCCAACCCGGCTGGAGTTTATTGGCTTTCAGAACACTGCAGAAGTGGTGGAAGATGCTGCTGAAAGCACGGACGATGAAGACGATATTTTAGATTTCTCCATGATGTAACATAAAGAGAACCCAGATGCCAGTAATTAGTATATCGAATAGTAAAAATCGCGATTCGCAAGTCAAAGCAGAAAGTGTTCGCACATCAATGCGGGTGCGTTGGATCGATGAATCCAATCGTCAGGCGGGCACAGCCAGAATCATGAAGGGAACGCTTGATAAGAGTTTTGAGTTGTTGCTTGCCGCCGCAGACAATAATACAGAACAGCTTGCTCAGAATCTGATTAATGAAGATCCTGAACTGAATGTGGAATTATATGGTAGTTTTTTGCGTGATACTTCGCGAGTTTATGTAAATTCAGATCAGGAAATTGTACATAGTGTCACGCAGATGGAAATTGTCCGCAATCCTGATGGATCGGTGAAACTGACACGGCCCAAACAATCTCCAGAAGTGAACGTGTCGGAAGAAGTCCCCCTGAAGTATAGTGGGAAGCTGTTTTCCAAGCAGGAAGTGTATCGTAAGTTTGTGATTGCATCGAAAATGCAGATCGTGCACATCAACGGTTTGACGTACGATTTCCTTTTTGACATTGCCAAAGAACTAGAAGAAAAAAACAGTATGTTATTGCTTGGTGCTGGCCCGAAAGGATTGCAGCAACTGGTACTTCGCCGTGGTGCAGTCCCTTACCGTGGCTTCCTGGAAGGACGCACGAAAGGCAGTGAATACTGCCTGATCTTACATTTATCCAATATGGAACTGAAAGTACCTGAGGCCCCCACATCAACCGCAGTGGAGAAAGCACAATGAAAATGATCGACCCAGGACGTATGGAAATCTTGATGGGTGAATATGCTGTAGGTTCTGCCACAGCCCTGCGAGATCCACTGCTTGTAAATCGTGCTCAGGATTATCGTCGTCTGGTAGCTGGTGCAATGCGTGCCCGCGAAGAGAAAGATATTCCCAAGGAATACCCGGAATCAAAATATTACCTCAGTTTGAAGGTTGATGGTGAATTTGATCTGTTATTTTATCTGGATGGTGAATGCTTCCTCGTCAATCCCGGTGGCACTGTGCGTACTGGCCTGCCTGCATTGAAGGAAGCCGCCCAGCATTTTCAACGTGCAGGTATTAAAAACGCTGTTGTCGCTGCAGAATATTATTTCAAGAAAGATCCTGGTAAACGCTCCCGCGTGCACGACATCAGTCGTGCGGCACGTCAGCCAGCATCTGTCGAGGAGTTATCGCACCTGTGCCTAGCGGTGTTTGATCTTCTGGAATGCGATGGCGAGCAATTCTCTGGACCACAATACAGCATTCGTTGGGAAAAACTCAATGCAATCTTTGCCCAGGGCGAAATGTGTCATCTGGTAGAAACTCACGAATGCACGAATGCTACGGAAATCCAGAAGCACTTTCGCAAATACGTTGATGGCGGTGCCGAAGGTATTGTTGTCCGCAGTGAGGAAGTTGGCTTCAGCAAGATCAAGCCACGACACACACTTGATGCTGTGGTGATTGGCTTTACCGAAAGCACCGATGATCGTGTAGGTATGCTGCACGATCTGTTACTGGCAGTAATGCGGGAAGACGGTTGCCTGCACATCATCGGCCACGTGGGGGGCGGTTTTACGAATGATGATCGACGTAATTTTCTCAGCGATCTGAAAGACATGATTGTCTCCAGCGATTACGCCGAAGTCAACGATCAGGTGGCCTACCATATGGTGAAGCCAGAGTGGATTGTTGAAATCAGCGTATTGGATCTGATCACCACTTCCACGCGTGGGCAATCGGTCAACAAAATGGTTCTGCAGTGGGATTCTGCAAAGCAGCATTATGGGATCGTTCGCCGTTTGCCGATGGTTGGCTTGATATCGCCACAGTTTTTGCGAAAACGTGAAGACAAACAATTTGTACAGCACGATATTCGCATCAAACAGATTACCGATCTGGTTGAAGTGGCATTCACCGATCGTGATGCCCGCGAATTAAGTCTTCCTGCAAGCACAGTGCTGAAAAGAGAAGTGCAAACCAAAGTTCTCAAAGAAAGTACAATGGTTCGCAAACTGGTGATGTGGAAAACAAACAAGGAAACAATTAATCCCGATTACCCCGCCTATGTGGTTCACCTGACAGATTACAGCCCAAATCGAAAAACGCCTTTGGAACGTGATATTCGCGTGTCCAATTCACTCGAACAAATCGAAGAACTCTGGCAGGAACTTGCCGCGGAATATTTCACGAAAGGCTGGGCACCGGTCGGTGCTGCACCTGCCGCAAAACCTGCTGTCGCAAAAGCGAAGGCGCCAAAGAAAGCAGCCTCAACTGCAGATCCCGTGGTAGAGCAGGTAATCGATTCCCCTGCAGAAACTGTTACAGCACCAGTAAGCGAAACTAGGGCACCTGAAGTAGTTGAAGACGCTCCGGTAACTGAAGAACCGGCTCCTACACCAGCAAAAAAAGCGGCTGTCACCAGGAAGTCGAAAGCGAAACCAGTGGCAGAAGAAGAAGCAGATTCGCCACCTGCTGAAGCGGCACCAAAGAAAAGTACTAAGAAAACTAAAGCATCCGAAGAGGCAGTTGAAGAAACAACTAAGAAACCGGCAAAGAAGTCTGCTTCGAAAAAGAAAACGGGTGAATCGTAATTACCAGGAGAAGTTCAGATGGTGCGTCAATTTATTATTGGGTGGGCTGTTTTGATTGCAGCCACTGTTTTATTTTCACATGCACAGGCCCAGGTGGGGGGTTATCGCAAAGTACCTGTTGATGATGCAGAAGTGAAGAAGATCGCAGAGTTTGCCATGAAAGAACAATTCAAAAAAGAGGATGGGAAGCTGGAAAAAATACTTTCGGCTGAAGCACAAGTGGTTGCTGGCAGGAACTATCGACTGAAATTGCAGATCAAAACAGGTGACAAGTCTCGCGAAGCAATTATTGTGGTGTGGGCAAAACTGGATGGCACACGTGAGCTTACCAAGTGGGAATGGCAAAAGTAGTTATCCCACCTTCGGGCCTGCCTGCACCACTTCCTGCCCGGCAATATCTGCATATTGCTGAAAGTTTTTGATGAACAATTCTGCCAGGTGTTTTGCAGCCAGGTCGTATTGTTCACCTTGCGGCCATGTGTTACGTGGCAGCAATATTTCTGAAGGCACATTGGGGCAACTTTGTGGAATCTGAAATCCAAAAATCGGATCAGCCACAGTGGGAATTGTTGCCAGTGAGCCATCGTGGATCGCATCAATGATGGCTCTGGTAATTTCCAGCTTCATTCGCTTGCCCACTCCATACCCCCCACCAGACCAGCCTGTGTTGACAAGCCAGATGTTCGAGTGGTGCTTCTTCAAGCGGTAAGCAAGCAGTTCGGCATAGCGTGCCGGGTGCCACACCAGGAATGGACCACCAAAACATGGTGAAAACGTTGCTTGTGGCTCTTTAATGCCCATTTCAGTGCCTGCTACTTTGGCCGTGTAACCACTGATAAACTGATACATTGCCTGTGCGTGGGACAACTTACTGACAGGTGGCAGCACCCCATAAGCATCGCATGTCAGAAAGATCACATCAGTGGGATGGCCGGAAATGCAGGGAATTTTCGCATTGGATATATATTCAATGGGATATGCACCACGGGTGTTTTCCGTAAAGCGGGTATCATCAAAATCTACTTTGTGGGTCGCCTGATCGTACACCACGTTTTCCAGCACAGCACCGAAGCGAAGGGCTTCATAAATCTCTGGTTCGGTTTCTTTGCTCAGGTGAACTGCCTTGGCATAGCACCCACCTTCGATGTTGAAGATGCCGTCATCACTCCAGCAGTGTTCATCATCCCCAATCAGATTTCGTTTGGGGTCAGCAGACAACGTGGTCTTACCAGTGCCAGACAAGCCAAATAGCAGGCTGCATTGTCCGGTGGCGCGATCTTCAGTTGCCGAACAGTGCATCGAAAGCACACCGATTGCGGGCATGAAGTAATTCATTAACGTGAAAACACCCTTCTTCATTTCGCCGGCATATTCCGTACCCAGGATCACCATCTCCCGCGTACTGAGTTTCAGGTCGATGCTGGTTTTGGATGTCATCCCTTCGGTGAACTTATTCGCCGGGAACTGTCCCGCATTGTAGATCACTGCATCTGGTTTGCCAAAATTTGCCAACTCTTCATCGGTGGGGCGAATCAGCATCGTATGCATGAACAAAGCATGATACGGGCGAGAACAGATCACACGCACTTTAATGCGGTATTTGGGATCCCAGCCTGCAAAGGCATCCACACAGTAGAGGCGTTTGCGGGTGTTTAAATAATCTTTGGCACGCTCCAAGTTCGCCTGAAAACCACGTTCATCCATGGGAATATTGACCGCACCCCACCAGATATCATTTTCTGTGGGTGTCTCTCGCAGAATTCTCTTATCTTTGGGAGATCGGCCAGTTTTGTCACCAGAATATGCAATCAGTGCACCATTCGATGAAATCGCTGCCAGGTGATCACCTCGAATCGCTTCCGCATATAATTCCGCCGGTGCGGTATTTCTGCAGATATCTTCCACGGTGATTTCATAATCTTTCAGATTGAAACGTTCCACGATCGTTCCTCGTTGCAGCACAATTTGGTTGGAATGGCTGTAAGATAACCTTTCAGTTATTGTATGCTCTCTCCTGGGAAGTACCACGCTGCTGAAAAGTGGAGAATTGTTTCCCCCACGCGAGAAACCTGACAGTTATGGAACCATTTCGTTTGCAGTATGACCGTGGTACGATCATCGTCACTGGTGGGGAACCTACTTTGCGTGCAGAACTGCCGGGTGTGATGTTCGACCCACGCACGGAAACAGAACGAGCAGAAGCACGCTATTACCGGGCAATTGTCGAATTATTTGTGGCACGCAAACTTGCCTTTACCGATGAAGCCCGTCTGTACGATCGTTTTCCTTGTACGCTGCAAACCTCCCGGCAACCCTATCCGCATCAGGAACAGGCAGTGCATACGTGGTGGCAGCAGAAAGGTCGTGGCGTGGTGGTACTTCCCACGGGCACCGGGAAAACATTTACCGCGATGTTGGCTATCGTGAAGTGCGGCCGACCGACGTTTGTTGTCACCCCCACAATTGACCTGCTGCATCAGTGGGCCTGGGAACTTTCGCAGGCTTTTGGCATTCCCATTGGACAGTTAGGTGGCGGCACGCACGATCTGCAACCCATCACTGTTTCTACATATGATTCGGCTTACATCTATGTAGAACAGTGGGGCAATCGATATGGATTGTTGATATTCGATGAATGCCACCATTTACCTGGGCCTACATGCCAGATGGCTGCATTGGCAGCAATTGCCCCCTACCGCCTGGGACTGACTGCCACACCAGAACGCAGTGATGGTGGGGAAGAACTGTATTACCCGCTGATTGGACCAATTGTGTATCGACGGGAAATTCAGGAATTATCCGGCGACTTTCTGGCCAGATACGATACCCAGCGCAGGTATGTGGAACTGACCGAAGAAGAAGCAGAACAGTATCAGAATGCACGCGATGAATACCGCAACTTCCTCACGAGCCATCGAATTCAAATGAATGGTACCGATGGCTGGCGACGCTTTATTCTGGAATCTTCGCGTTCACCAGAAGGCCGCAGTGCGATGCTGGCCTATCGCGAACAGAAAAGAATCGAACGAGAATCATCCGCTAAATTAGCCTGTCTGCAGGAATTATTGCAACAACATGCCCGCGATCAAATGATTATCTTTACCGCAGACAATGCAACAGTGTATCGCATTTCACGTTTATTTTTTGTCCCAGCAATTACCCACCAGACAAAATCTGCAGAAAGGAAGCAGATTCTGGAACGCTTTCACCAGGGCATCTATAACACCGTGGTTACCAGTCAGGTATTGAACGAAGGGGTGGATGTGCCGAATGCGAATATTGGCATTGTGCTTTCTGGATCGGGCACCATTCGTGAAAATGTCCAGCGACTGGGGCGTTTATTGCGAAAACAGGGCACCAAGCAATCAATTTTGTACGAAATCGTGGTGCGGGGTACTTCCGAAGAATGGATCAGCCAACGCCGTAGACAACACCAGGCATTTGAATAACCATGTTGCCACAAAAGCTTCTGCCGATTCGGAATCAGAAGGAACTGATCATTCCGAAATATCTCCCCACCAATGACCGTGGCTGGCTCGATGAAATTGAACAGTTAATTCAAATCATTCAAACTTCCATCGGCTGCCCACGTGGGGAGCTGGAAGATCTGTTCAAGCAGATGACTTCCGACAATTCTACCCAGCAGATGATCCGGGATGGCTTCATCCACCTGTTGATGGATCGGTGCGAATTTGAAGCCCAATCGGAACTGCCCCCGTCAGAAATTCGTGAGAAACTTTTCACTTTTGCTACCGAATCCCGCAGAAGTGGGCAGCAGTTTGATCGCACTGTGATTATGAATCGGGTTGCGGAAGACCTGCAAACGAACCCTGAAGTGCTGGAACAGGCATTTTTAGCTGATCTGGTTGCGGAACAGCGGCTGATTGCGTTTGAAGCATGCACCAGCGAATGGCTGATGAATCGCTATAACTTGGCGCTGGCACAATCGATGCTGGGGCGGGCCTATCATGTTACCATTCTGTTACAAAAAGAGATTCCTGCCCGCTATCGCCAGTTGTTTCGGGCAATAAATTTCCACCGCCTGATTGCCCAGGTGACTGCAATCAGCGAAGACCAGTTTCGTATTGAACTGGATGGCCCACTGAGCCTGTTTCGATCGACGCAGAAATATGGGGTGCAGTTGGCTAACTTTCTCCCACATCTGCTGCATTGCAAAGACTTTGAGCTGACTGCAAAAATATACTGGGGGCCCAAAAAAGTTGAAAAAGTCTTTCAATTGACCAATCGCTTTGGTTTGCGATCTCACCTGGTGGATTATGGGGATTACCAGCCACTGGAAGTAAAACTGGTGCTGCAGGGTCTGCAAAAACTGGCAGGTGACTGGCAGGTGATCCAAGAAGCCGATCTTGTACGCTTGGGGGACAAAATCTGGGTGCCCGATTTCACGTTGATGCACCAACCCAGTGGCTATATTGTCTGGGTAGAAATTCGCGGCTATTGGCGTAAAGGCAATATTCAGAAAGATTTACAGCGATTGGCGGCAGTTTACCCCCATCAGCATGTGATGGCCGTTTCCGATTCGATGCGGGCAGATGATAACGAAGATCTTTTGCCAGATTCTGTTTACGTTTACAAACGCCAGCCACTGGCAGCAGAAATTATTGCCTGTGCTGAAAAAAATCGCCTGGCATCATTTTCTGCGTGATTTTTTCAGTGTCGTCGATCATACTCAGCACAAATCTCCCACGTGGGGTGCATCGAAGAGGAAGTAAACCATCAGCCAGGATAGTAGTGCAAGTGTGTTTAGAATCTTCCGCGATTGTGGTGAACGTTTTCTGCACGAAACGTGTCTACATAGTTACAACTATACAACCGAAGTGGATCGAACATGAAACGCAGGCCAGCATTTATGGAAGGGTACACAGAGTTCTACCCATACTGCTATCTATTAATTGCCGCAGACAACTCCCTAGAAGCTGCTAAGCTGGTTGAGAAATACGACCACAACCGGGGCCGGAACTATCACTATGCAAGTGCAGTGATCTTCTCTGCCTTCGCGGTCGAAGCCGTCGTTAACCACATTGGGCTTGAACAAATCGAAGACTGGGCAAAGGACGAACGAAAAAAGGGCGGATGGGAAAAAAAGCTCATCGAGGTTGCGGCACTTGGCAGCAAAACGCCAGACTTCACCGAGCCACCGTTCAAGACCGCCAAAGAAGCGTTCAGTATGAGGGACAGGCTGGCACACGGCAAGACTTGGGTAGGTGAACAGTGCTACATTGACACGGGCTGCGAACAGGAAGAACACAGCTTTCCCGACTGGCTTGAACTGTACCTGAACGAGAGGAAGGCAGTTGAAGTGGTATCCGACGCTCGCAAAGTGGTTGAAACGCTTCTTCTTTGGGCTCGCTACCCGCTACACGACCTCTACTGCATGGGAAGGGGCCACTATTCTGAGACCGCGAACGCTCAACCTCGCGCTGCAGTGTGGAAGGTCAAGAACTCCTGAAACCTAGTGCTCTGTCACGACTTAATTGTCGGGTAAACCGATTTTAATTTCGTTCGTGCTTCGTCGATCTTCATTTGCCAGTCAACGCCACGCTGTGTGGTGTTGACATCGTTCGACCATGCCTCGGTTTCTTCACTCAAAGTGGCAACATCTTCAAAGCGACGGTCCGCGACACATTGGCGGGTTAACGAACTCAGTTCATTCTCTGCGATGTTCAGCCAACTTCCATGCTTGGGTGTGTAGCAGAATTCGATCCGTCGAACCAAGGTCCGCACTTGCACGGGTTCAAACGCTTCATAGAACGCGCCCTTGGTGTGGGTGTTGAGGTTGTCACACACCACGATCACTTTGGCACATGACGCATAGCGACCCTCCAACAACCGAGCCATTTCGATGGCCCAGTCAATCTTCGTCCTCCGTTCGCGAACGGAGACTTCACGCCAACCGACCAGCGGTTCGGTAAACATGAAGATAGCCGCCGTGCCCGCTCGTTCGTATTCGTAGTCAACCCGCTTGGCATGTTGGGCCGTGGCGGGAATAGGAACGCGTGTTTCTTTCAACAACTGCACCGGTTGTTCGTCCATGCACAGGACCGGCACGTTCGGATCGTACGGTTTTTCGTAGGTTTCCAGCACATCTTCCATATGGGCGACAAACTCGGCGTCCGCCTCCGGAGGAATCACCCAATATTCAATCTTCCGATTCGTCATGCCATTTTTTTAGCGTGCGTCGGACCGTTTCGTAGCTCACCGACTCCACGATTTCCAACTCCACGACCTTGCGTGCCAGCAACCGAAGCGTCCAGTTGTTGTAGCCTTTCGGAGGCGGCCCAAGCCGAGTCGCGATGATGCGGGCCTCTTGGTCGCCCGTCAATAGCTTATCCACGGGTGGTTGCTGACGTTTAGCTCGGTTGAGTGTTTCTTCAAATCCTTGCTCG
The DNA here is from genome assembly GCA_041399155.1 of Zavarzinella sp. Taxonomy (NCBI): domain Bacteria; kingdom Pseudomonadati; phylum Planctomycetota; class Planctomycetia; order Gemmatales; family Gemmataceae; genus Zavarzinella; species Zavarzinella sp. The sequence goes on along the minus strand of JAWKTI010000002.1, from coordinate 498,968 downwards.
ACGAACCGCTGGCGAAGCCGTTCCACGGTTCTAGTCCGACACGAAAACGCCTCGGCAATACGCTCATCAGTCCAATTCGGACCATCGGCATCTGCCTTCAGCAGAATCTGAGCACGTCGAACTTTCTGCCCGGTTCCCTTCAACTTCTTGACGACACTCTGAAGCTCGACTCGTTCTTGCTTTGTCAGTCGAATGATATACAACTTCCGCATGGCAAACTCCTTGTACCATGCAGTATCGCAGATTTGACTGGAATTGCCAATCCGACTTTTTAGATGTGACAAAGCACTAGTATGAAACACGAAATGGACGGGAGCATCGAGCCAGCGCGAAATCCAATGCTACACCCTCAGTTTCAAGCGATCTTGTACCGTGTATTTCTTGTGATCACCAACGATTGTTGGCCAGTAGATCGTTCTGCGGATTTCTATGAGTGGCGTTCCACACCAACTGCATTCATCCCCCCTTTCGCATTTCAAACGCGTTGGTACGGTGAGGACACGTTGACGGAAGATCAGGAAGCACAGCTACAAGCTCTTCAAGCTTTTGGGCATTTGAGGCCCATTACCATTGAACGAAAGAACGGAGAACAGTTCCAAGAGACACACCTTGTTATTTTCGATATGCTGCCTCAGCCGAAACCAGTTTTAATGTATCATACAACTCCAACAAAGCACCTTGATAGTATCATGGCTTCTGGACTTAAGCCTGGTCGGCTGACAAAAGTGAATACAACCAAATTCCCTGAGACCCACCGTTGGATTCATCTCTTCGAGAAACGCGAACATGCAACGGAGCGGTTTCTACTACTTCCAGATAACAAAGGCCGCATCCCTTCAGGTAATTACACACTGTTGCAAGTGGACACTAAAGGGATTGATGATTTGTTCTGTGACCCTTTTTCAGTTCACGGGTTCGTGATTCAATCTGATGCGATTCTTCCACACCACATTACCGTTTTGGAAGAACTAATCGTTGCATGACCTGAGTTTTAACAGTTTACAGCCACTGGCTAACATCCATCTTATTATCCATCAGCATGTGATGGCCGTTTCCGATTCGATGCGGGCAGATGATAACGAAGATCTCTTGCCAGATTCTGTTTACGTTTACAAACGCCAGCCACTGGCAGCAGAAAATATTGCCTGTGCTGAAAAAAATCGACTGGCATCATTTTCTGCGTGATTTTTTCAGTGTCGTCGATCATACTCAGCACAAATCTCCCCAACGTGGGGTGCATCGAAGAGGAAGTACCGATGGATTTTCCACCATTGAAAAGCAGCATCAATCGCCGTCAGGCAATTGCTGGTATCGCAGGTGCGGCATTTGCTACTGCAAACGCCCACGGCAAAGATGAAAAATCATTCATTATTGATACCCACTTGCACTGTTTTGCGGGTGGGGCCAGCAAAGACTTTCCTTATCATCCGGACGCACCCTATCGACCAGAAGCACCCGCCACTCCGGAACATTTGTTGAAATTAATGACCGAAGCAGGCATCGACCGGGCAATCGTGGTGCACCCCGAACCTTACCAGGATGACCACCGTTATCTGGAACATTGCCTGAAGGTGGGCAAAGAGAAATTGAAAGGCACCTGCCTTTTCTTTGCTGGCAGACCCAAGAATGAGGAAAATCTGAAAAAACTGGCCAATAGCGTGCCACTGGTGGCCTTACGCATTCATGCTTACAACCCCGATCGGTTGCCACCGTTTGGCAAACCGGAACTAAAAGCAATGTGGAAACTGGCAGCGGATTTTGGCCTGGCAGTTCAACTGCATTTTGAACCTCGTTATGCGGAGGGATTTACCACACTGATTCAGGAATTTCCCAAAGTGCCAGTGCTGGTAGATCACCTGGGAAGGCCATTTCAAGGCACGGCCAAAGAACACGAAACAGTGCTCAAGTGGTCGCGGTGGGATCATGTGACCGTAAAACTGTCATCGCTGCCAAACAACAACAGCTATCCCCACCGAAAACCAGATGAAATTGTCCAGATTCTCCTGAAACGGTTCGGTGCATCCCGCCTGATGTACGGTGGGGGATACAGCAGCACCGCCACGGCAGTCAGTTACAAACATGAACGTGAACGACTGGTAAAAATGCTGGGCAGCGTTACCGAAGCTGAAGTTGCCCAGATTCTGGGTGGTAATGCCAGAAAACTATTTCAATTTTGAACCACTTCGACTATCTTTTCGGAAAATGGTTAGCAGTGACTGTATTCCCACGTCAACGTGGGCGATATTCATTAAAAAAGATTCATACTTAGTGAAAGGACTCGACCCATGTTCGGTTATATCAGCACCAGTGGCCAGTTCGACTGGATCGATGGCAGTGTTATTGCCGGAATCGTGGTGCTCTACCTGATTGGGGTACTGTTCTACCCGCTGATCTTCCTGAGACCAATTTCCTGGCTGTTTTTGCGCACCATCTATCGATTGAAAGCGACTGGACAGGAAAATATCCCCACCACGGGGCCAGTTTTGCTGTTGAGTAACCACGTTACCTTCATCGACTGGTTACTGATCTGGTCGGCATGCCCACGGAAAGTGCGGTTTGTGGCGTGGGCAGGCTGGATGAATCACCGGGTTTTCCGCTGGTTCATTCGTTCCACCGATGCCATTTTGATCTACGGCCAGGGTGGGCCCAAGCAATTGGTGCGTTCACTGCGACAAATCGTCGAGTCACTCGATGCTGGTGAAGTAGTTTGTTTATTTCCGGAAGGTGCTCTCACCCGTGGCGGTGGGCAAATGCTCCCTTTTCGGCGCGGCTTCGAAAAACTACTGCGAGATACCAAACACCAGGTTCCCATCATCCCAGTTTGCCTGCACCAGCTATGGGGAAGTATTTTCAGCTATTCGCGTGGGAAAGTGCTTTGGAAACTTCCCAAACGCATCCCTTACCCTGTCCGGATGATTTTTGGTGCCCCAATGCCCAGCAACAGCACTGCAGGAGAAATCCGCCAGGTAATTATGTCAATGGATGCTGATGCCGCCATTGAAGCGTCCCGACTATTACTACCAGTCCATCGTCGATTTGTTCGTGTGGCTGCCAAATTCAGAAATCTGCGCCGAACCGCCTGGGTGGATGCTTCCGCAGGTAGCCCACGGGAATTTACCTTCGCAAAGGCATTGGTGGGTGCCATTTGCATGGCAAAATGGCTGAAAAGTAGGATCGGGACCCAACAGCACGTGGGCTTGTGGCTCCCCACCAGTGCGGGCAGTGCGTTGGGCAATATTGCGTTGCAGTTTCTACACCGCGTCACCGTGAATCTGAATTACACCGCAGGTGCCGATGCGCTGCAGTCGTCTGTGCGTCAAACCGGTATGGATGTCGTGATCACTTCCAAGCGATTTCTCAGCAGAATGCCGCTCAACGTCGAAGGGGTTACGATTGTTTATCTCGAAGATGCCCTGGCTGAAATTGGTAAGTGGCAGAAATTGTTCACGATGCTGAAAGTGGCTCTCCTGCCAGGCTGGGTTCTCGATCGCTGGATATTGGGAATGGGCAAACATTCCATAGACGATGTTGCCACGATTATTTTTTCCAGCGGTTCGACTGGTGAGCCGAAAGGTGTGATGCTGACCCAGCAGAATCTGGCGGGAAATATTGCGGGTGTCGTGGATCACCTGACTGTAGTTCCCAAAGATCGACTCCTGGGAGTGCTGCCATTTTTTCACAGTTTTGGCTACACAGTTCTGCTTTGGATGCCACTGCAGGTGGGGGCATCGTGCGTGATGTACCCAGATCCCAGACAGGCAAAAGAAATTGGCGAACTTTGCAAAAAATTTGCCTGTACTGGCTTTGTTGCCACTGCCACTTTCCTGCGATTCTACATTCGCAGGTGCGAGCCAGACGATTTTAAAACCTTGCGATTTCTGGTCTGTGGTGCAGAACGCCTTCCACCATCGCTTGCAGAAGAGTTTCATCAGAAATTCGGCATTCTACCCCTGGAAGGTTATGGCACGACCGAATTGACACCTGCGGTTGCAGTCAGCACCTACGACGAAGAAATTGCGGGAATTCGCCAGGTGCGGTACAAATACGGCAGTGTGGGTCAGCCAATCCCAGGTGTTGCCGTACAGGTGCGGGATGAGGACACCAATCAAGTGCTCCCACCAGGTGCCGAGGGGATGCTGTGGGTCAAGGGCCCCAACGTGATGAAAGGCTACCTCCACCAACCAGAACAAACCGCTAAAGTGGTTCAGAATGGCTGGTATAAAACCGGCGACATGGCAAGGATTGATGATGATGGTTTTATCACCATCACTGGGCGGATTTCCCGCTTTGCCAAGATCGCTGGTGAAATGGTACCGATCGAACGTGTGGAAGATGAATTATTGCAGTGCGTCAGCACCAGCGAACGTTATCTGGCGGTATCATCCGTTGTCGACGAAAAACGTGGGGAACGCCTGATTGTCCTCTATCTGGAAACGATTCCCATCCAGATCAAGGATGCATTAAAACTGTTACAGGAACGCGGATTGCCAAATCTGTGGATTCCCGGCGAACGCGATTGCTACGAGACCGAATCTCTACCATTGCTGGGTACGGGAAAGCTTGATTTAAAGGCAATCAAACAATTGGCAATTGCCGCAACGGGCAGCCCAGGATAACACGCACTTTTCAGCACCACTGTGGGTAATATTTCCGATACATGATGTCGGTTGCCATGCTCAGTCGCATCATCTCTGTACGGCATTCAGTCACCATTTGAAAAGAGGCGCACCGCTCAACGCGGGTAACCATCGTTACCAACTGGGTAGAATGCTCCAGAAATCGACCATTGCAACGATGGTACTGAAACATCGACATCATTTCATATCGCAGATGTTCCAGATAAAACTCAATTGCCATAAAGTTTGGCCGACGGAGATTGCAATAGTTCCAGATTTTCGATTCGCAGGTGCCGATTTCCAGAATATCGTTGCATGGATACCAGTGCCCCACAAAAAAGTCGACCATCCGAACGCAGCCGAAGATATTTCGTCGCTGGCACATTCGTTGTCTGGTCATCAGATTGATCTGCACCTGAATCTGTTGTGCTTCCTGCCCGAAAATATTCTGCTGGTTACCTAATTGCAGGCCAGGATTTCGTTGAATTCCGGTCAGATCGTTGTTGATATCTCCCAGGTCGCGGATTTCATTATTCTGATTCCCGGCCAGTAAGTCATCCAGCAACTGATCTTCGTGCTGGTCCATGGCGGTAACCTGCTGGTTCAATTGCCCCTGTCCCTGCCGGTTCAGTTGCAGTGGGACAAAATCCAGCTTATTCTGGGCAAAAAGTTCACTGGTTTCCAATGTCAACGCTGCGGTAGCTGCACCTGCACAGGTGGCGAACAATCCTCTACGTGTGAATGCACTCATTTCCATATTCCCTGATGTAAGTTACAATCTTCACGCAGGAAAAATGCAGCGATTGCCGGAACTTGCACAAGGAAGGGAAAATTTTTCGAAAAAACAATCTGGGTAAACCTGATCTCTGATTTTTCTATGTACCTGAAACTGGCTGGGGGCGATACTGAATCTTCTGCGCCAGTTGCAGGCACCTGCCTTCAACAAAGCGGTAAAATAAGTACGCACCGATAATGCTGCAAGCCACCGCAAAAATCAGCTCGAAAACTACTACCCAGTTGCCAAGCTGGTGCAACTTCCGATCAACCAGCAGTACGCGATACCCAATGATTGGGTGCATTAAATAAAGGCTGTAAGACCGTTTACCCACAAAAGCCAGGCCACGGGTCAGCCAATTTTTCGGGAATTGAATCCCTTTACTCAGTGGGATCAGAATGACCGCCATCAGGCACGCCTTCCATGCAAGTTGCTGATTATTTCCTGCGAAGATGCCAACCGATAATACGGCAGCAAATGCCAGCCCACAGTGGATACGGGCGAATCCACAACGAACAGCCCAAAACAACAGTATCCCCAGGCACAGGAACATTGCAAAAGTTGTCACCTTGAACTGAGCCGCATAGGGACTATTCAATTCCGGGTGGGTCGCATCCTGGCCAGGCATTCCGGTCTGATAGCGAAAAATCACCCAACCTGCCGATGACAGTGCCACCATCAACACCAGGTGGGCCATCCAGCGTTCATGATCCCACAGTTGGGTTTTTCCCGCAAACTGTGTTAGTTTGCCTACTACGTAAAAGCATAAAATGTAAAGGATGTAGAACTGCTCCAGCGACACCATCGACCAATAGCCGATTGCGGCATTGCGAATGCCAAACAACTCGTCCAGAAAGGTCATGTGGATCAATATCTCCCGCAATGTCGAAGGGGGCGTATGTGTGGAGATACCCAGAAGCGTGGGTAGCCATTGGTTTGCAGCAACCAGCCAGATTGCAATCCAAAGTGGGATCACCAGTCGGACAAATCGACGCAGCAGGTAACCGCCTATCGATAATCTGGCACCTGGTACTGGACGTAAACTATATGCCAGCAGCAAACCTGCCAGAACAAAGAAACTTTCCACACCAAATCGGATGTTCCAAACGATCCACTTACCAGTGTTTCCGAATAACTGGTCGAATCGGCCGGACAGGTCCGAAGCGACATAGAAGTGCAGCACAGCCAGGCTGATGGCAACAACCCCACGGATGGGATCGATGTCGAAACGCTGCTTTGTGGTCAAAATCATGCAGAATCACTCATCTTGATCTTGAAAACCCTCCATTAAATGTCGAATTTTGTTGATCTCTTGGAAGAATACTTGTCCAATCGCCGAAACATCGTTAAGATATTTGGTTCGTTATAGAATCTAAAATCGTTAGAAGGAGTATTGGTTTATGGGTCGCCGCCGAGGTAACGGACGTCGCAAAGTAGGTCGAAAGAAACGCCGGATGCGGGCTAAGATCCGCCATCGCAAGTAATTTTGCTTTCCAGTCTACATTCCATCCACAGTTGATCACTGCTAAACAACCCCACGACTACCTTCAGGCGATGGTAGACGCTAGATGCTTATTGCTTCTTCATTTGTGATAACTTCTTCATCATAACTCCACATTTTGTCAATTTAATAAACAATTATTCATTGTGTAAATTATTATACGTATCTAGTGGCTATTTTGTTTCAGAAAAAATTAAAAATGAACAAATTTTCCAATTTTCGACCAGAATGCAACGAATCGGGCACCAGGATTCTGGTTTAAGTTGTTTATTGATAGGACTTTAGATCTATTGACCTGATACTGAGATAATCAGCACTTACTGCTTCTTGGTTTGGAATAATCCGTCGATTTTTTCCGGTTTCTGGTGCGTGTAGCGGGCGATTCCTGAGAAAAAGAGCAACATCTGCTCGCACCCCGTCTGGGCCATGGTGGGGATCTGGTCGCCCATCATTCGGGTGACTACGGAAGCCACTTTACTGTCTGTCTGCATGAAAACTTCCACTTTGTGGGTGATTGTAGCATCACCTGCTGGTCGTTTTTCGTCGCTATGGGTCAGCAAAGCTACCGCTGTCACGGGCACCGTGGGAATCAATTTTGCAGGTTTTACCTTACCGGTGGCATACCAGATGCGTCCCCGTTCGCTGGTGGCAATGGGATACCACACCACTTCGCTGCCTGTTTCATCCTTCCAGACAAACCGCCCATCATTCAACGCCTGAATATTAATGGCTGCAACGCCCAGATTCTGCCATGCTTTGGAAGTTTTGTCCGGATGGTCCAGCAACCACTGGTACATTTCTTTGTTAGCAACAAACTTTTCAGCAGGTGCCTGGGTCTTCAGAGTGGGGTACTGCAGAATTTCGTAAATGTGCTTCTTCTGTTTTGCAGAAAGCTGCTCAAGCGAGGCGGGTAAGCGAATGGTTTCCCTGCCAGCCGTATCTGTGGAAGAGTAGCTTTCCTGTGCACCAACGTAACCACTTGCCAAGAAAGAACTTAGAATAACAAAGGCACAGAGTTTCTGCATCTTATCTCCTGCCGATCTGGCAATATTCCACTAATCTGGAACCAACATCCAACCATCCATAGCGTGCACCGTGGTGGTGATTGTGTCAAGATCAGTCGACAAGCACGCTAAATGCTGTAGATCGTAATTTTCACCCACCTGTCCGCACCTATTCTTATGGTGAGGGCAAGAACTTTTGCTTTGAATGTTAAAATGTGCGTGCTGCCACCGAATTTTGCTTCTAAGCCTACCACAGCGTGATACTTTTCGTGGAAAATTGTCTACAATTGGCTGTTACCATACAATATTGTGTGTGGGTTGATCCTACGCCACCGTAAAAACAAGGACAATAATGAGCAATTCTGTAGCTGGCGATATTTTCGCCGAAATTAACGACCTGAAAAAGCAGATTGGTGCCACCATCCTCGCCCACTATTATCAGGCGGGTGAAATTCAGGAACTGGCAGACATTACAGGCGACAGCTTGAAACTGGCACGCGAAGCCACCAAAGTTGATTCGCCCGTAATCGTGTTTTGTGGCGTGCTGTTTATGGCGGAAACCGCCAAAATGCTCAATCCAGAGAAAAAAGTGCTGCTGCCAGACCTCAACGCGGGGTGCAGTCTGGTCGACAGTTGCCCACCCGACAAGCTGGCACGATATCAGGAAATGCTGCGGATCAATGGACGCCGCTTTCAAATGGTTACTTACATCAACAGTTCAGCAGCAGTGAAATCACTTTCTGATTGGGTGGTTACATCCGGTAACGCGGAAGAAATTGTGCGTGCCATCCCGGAAGAAGATGAAATCTTATTTGTACCGGACCAGCATTTAGGCCGGTATCTGCAGGAAGTGACCGGACGCAAAATGATCCTGTGGGATGGTTCCTGCATGGTTCATGAGATTTTCAGTGTGCAGGATCTGCTGAAAATGAAGATAAAACATCCGGAAGCAATTACTATTGCCCACCCTGAATGCCCCGCCAATGTGCTGGAGCACACCGATTACATCGGTGGGACTGAAGCAATGATCCGGTATGTGGGCGAATACGCCAGCCCCACAACGTTTTTGGTGGCAACTGAAGCAAATATGCTCTGGCAATTGCAATCGAAGCACCCACAACATACGTATCTGCCCGTTCCTGGAATCACCTGTTCCTGCAACAATTGCCCCCATATGGCATTGAATACACTGGAAAAATTGCGGGACTGCATGCGGGATCTTTCGCCGGAAATTACCTGGCAGCCGGAGTTTGACCGTGCCAAAGAAGTATTGTCCAGAAGTTTGTTGAAACCCTCTGCAAAAACGCTGATTGCGGGCCAGCCACAGGGTGATTAACGTTCCCTTGCAGTTCTGCAACGAAAGAACCATTCATGACGAAGCTCATTCCCTACCAGATGTATGTGCATTTTCGCTATCGGGCCATTCATTGGCCTGATATGCCCGCCAGCCGACGGAAAGGGGCACAATTGGCAATTCCTAAGGAGGGGTTGCTGGATACCTTTGCCGATCTCGACGATCGACCTGATTTCACTGAAATCCGCTGCGGCTGGAACGATCATGGCATTGGTTTTTCGTTTTTGTTGCCGGCATTTGATCGCAAAAAGGCAACCATTCTGCTGGATCAGCCCACTTCATCGACTGGAATTTCCCTCTGGCTGGACACCCGTGGGGATCGCACTGGCCACCGTGCCACCCGCACCTGCCACCATTTTCATATTTTTCCTTTTGGGCCGGAAGATGACACCCCCAGCGTGGGTGCGTTTCGGATCGCCAGAGCATTGGTGGATGCCCCACTGCCGAACACGGAAAACCTGATATTACATTGCACGCCCCAACAATCAAGCCAACTGTGGGAGATTTTTCTACCTGCCACCGAACTATCGGGGTATCATCCGGCAGAATTTTCCACATGTGGTGTTTTCTGGCGAATTAACCACCACACAGATACGCAACTTGCAGGGACCACGGAAGAATATCCGTACGATAACGACCCATCTTTGTGGCACAGCCTGGAACTGGTACCACCAGCAAAAAGCTGATTGTTTATTTCGACATTGGCAATAATGCCCACGAAAGCCATAAACTCAGCCCAAAAGCCACACGCAATCCTGTCTGTAAAGAAACCCACCATAACGTGCGTTGTAACAAGGTACTGCCCTGGGCAACGGCAAGTTGAACCGCATCATCCACCATTCTGCGAGGGTTGACGAATCCCAAAGTTACCACGGAAACTAGTGGAGCTTTCCACGATGTCAGCCAGTGCTCCGCTTCATCGAGGTAGCGGAAGGTTTCCATGCGATCGAACGCACCGACGCGAATGATAAAGTAAAGATCGACCGCAATCATCCCAACGCCCGTCAACAGCAGTGCGGGCCACATCCACCATTCACGAATGATATCACGAATTGCCAAAACTGCGTTGGGATAGAGAACCCTGGAACAGATCATCTGGATTGCCATCAGCAGCACTGCCAAAGCAGCAGGGCGCAAGGTAGTCCAGGTAAAAAACATGACCCCATGTTTTTTCAACTGTTTCAGTACATTGGGCCAGCGACCAGGGGCACTGAAAACGATCTGAGAGATATCTCCATACTGTCTGATGCGACGGTAGGTGTTGATAACAAACACAGTCGCCAGATAAAATGTAAAGAGATTGATGAGGTTAATCGGCTCTGTTGGCATGAATCTCGACTCTTCCGTTACTGAGAAACGCCAGTACCATCTTGTTTTTCAAAAACTTTGGTGCGAAGGAAATAGACAATCTTGGTCCCACGCATCTGTTCTGTGGGCAACCCCTGCCCTTTCAATTTATTGATCACGACCGGGTTATCGGGCAGACCGTGGAATGTCAGGGTGCCTTTTTCTTCGTTGTAATCCACTTTGTGGGCATCCCCGAAGAATTCACCCTGTTTGCGAAACTTCACATTACCGATCGCTTCCATGGCCTGATATTTTACATCCACAATTTTCCCATCAGGCAGTTTCTGTTTTGCCTCAATGGTATACACGTACAAGGATTCGCGGGAATCCATGAAAAATGATTCTGCAGGAATATCCAGCTCGCGCAGATTGACATTCAACAAATGATTCTCCGTGGGCAGGTGCAGCACTCTGGTTTTGCCCAGAAACTTTGCCCGTTGTCGCCGATTAAACGCCTGCATTTGATTTTCAAACTGCACCAGAGTCAGTTTCTTTTCTTTCTTTTCCTGTTTTGGCATCGGAGACGCAGGTCCGGGATCGTTCAACAGGTTGTTATTCTGGCTCCCTTCCTGAAAAATACGCACCATCCCAAGGTGGTTCGCATCAGCACGGGCAATCATCCGTGGCCCATTGGGATCATCGGGTTTCAAAGCATTTTCCACTTCCACAAACGGTGCCTGTATCGCCATCATCTTTTCAGGCGGGCCTTCCAGCGGCTGAGCTTGAATGATCGTTACCAGATCAGCAGGTTCGGGTTGATGGCCCGGTTCCGGATTCTTTGGAACGTGCGTACATACGACTGATTCAATCTTGGGATTTTCCTTTTTCTCACCAGGTTTTTTTTCGCTCACTTCACGAAGATATACCGGCCGATCCAGCAATACCTGCATCCAGACGCACCATAATCGGGTGTCTTCCTGGAGTGCCTTCACTTTGCCGTGGTAGTCGACGCGTTGTTCTGATCCATAGAAATCCATCTGTTCCGACCACCACACATGCAGGAGTTTGGGGTCTTCCAGTTTTTTGCCTTCCATGTCACTCGAAGTCAGCATACTCATTTGCCCAGGGCCTGCAATGTGGCACTCATTGATCCGCTGGTCGATGATGATATCTTTGCCAAACATCGTTAGTTTGTCGAACTTGACGGTGCCTGTCTGTGCATCCGCCACACCCATTGCAGGTGCGTAAATGACATGCAGGTAATACCCAAGGGGGAAGTTCCGTAACTTCACGGTGGTCCCACTGATGAATGTACCATGATCTTCCAAGCCTTTGGGGTCCTGCTGAACAGTCACATCGCCAGTCGCAATCACCGTATCGAGTTCCTGGTTCCCTTCCGGATCACGATTGACAAATGCATCAATTCTATCTGCTTTCACCTTCAGTGGTTGCTTTTTGGCAGGTTTGGTATCCTTCGGCTCATTCGCTTTTGGGATCGGTGGTAGAATCAACTCTCCATTACCTGTGGGTGGCAATAGTTTCGGGTCCCCACCTGTCGGTGGGGGCTGATCGTTGGGCTTTAACGTCTTGTGCTCCTGTTTCTTGGGCACGGTCAACTCTTTGACATCTTTGAAGCGAACATTCAGATATTCGGTGTAGCGAATGATGGTTTCCTGAGTAATCCCACGCACCGCACCAATCGCTTCAACTTGATAGGGCTTCGCCTGTTTTTCCTTTTTCCTGGCGGATTCGACGACCGGTTTGGCGTTCGGATCATCGGGCCAGAGAAGCAGTTTCAATTCATCTGCGGTGATCACCTGAGGGGATTCTTCACTGAGATCTGTAAAGCGGGCCTGGGTACCATTTTTTGTGCCGATAAAGCGTACTTCGTCAAAAGTCTTCTGATCCACAATTTTTTTGCTGAAGGTCATTTTTTCAGACCATTCTGCTACTTTGAGATGTTTTCCGGTGCGAGGGTTCACTTCACCAATTCCAATCCAGCCTGGCCCATTGGCAATTGCTTCTCGCAGTTCTTCGCCACCTCCCCACATTTCAAGCAGTGGGGCACGGATGACATTGGTGCCTTTGCGGGCATACATCGGTTCTGCTGCATCTTTGCCATAAAGAACGGTGAGTTGTTTTTCGGCGTGGTAATTCAATTCCACCCCAGAAGCCTCTAACTCTTCTGAATCAGAGGTCAGGGTGATACTTTCGCCGGTGGCCTTCATAAATTCAATCGAAGACCCTGCTTCATTGCTGGTGGAGCCTTTCCCACCTGCAGGCGATTTGGCTTTCGCCTGATCCTGAGCAAATTTCACCAATAGATATTCGCAATCGAGCAAATCCAATCCCTTGGTACGGCCTGCACGGGCTACGGTAACCCGTTCGATCAGGCCCGGGTTGACCACCTGTGGTCGGAAAAACTCGGCCGTTTCTTTCTGCATGTGATAGTGCAATGGACCGTTGGTGCGTATTTCCATTAACTTGCGATCACTCGGTTTCTTTTCCTGTTTGCTTTTCGGCTTGTTCTCCCCACCGTTGGCAAAGGCACCATCACCATCAGTCCATAAGTTCACTTCCACATTGGACGATAAAACTAAGCGTTCCAACCCACTTGCACTTTTCTGATTCGGATTGGCTTTGATATTCGCTTTCTTCTGCTTTTCGTCTACCAGATATAGGTTCATTCCATTGCCAGCCACGGTGGGCACCGCACGGCCCAGGTCACGGTCCTGCAGTGGCTGTTTCGTATTCTGAAAATCAAACACCTCTACACGGGATTTTGTCCAGATGTGGGGATCACCTGCTGCCGGTTCGGGCAGGTAATAAATCGGGCCATTCGTCCACATTTCAATGTCGTCGTAGCGATCAAAGGTTTTCCGATTATTGATGATCCAGATTTTTCCTTTGCGTGGGTGAAAATGTTCCGATTCCGGTTCCGCAAACATTTCCACTCGTTGTGGGTTGGCACCTTCAATCTCATTGGCGGAACGCACGGGACGATCAAATTGCACGTAAACGCGGTCGCACATGAATAATGAAATATCTTTAATGCCTTCCGGGCCCACAGATTTCCCATAGTGGGCAACACTTACAGGTGATAAACTGACCCACCCATCACGTGGGCCACCCATGATGGGGGTAAAATTGTCTGCAGCAAGCAAGAGGTTTTTAGAGGCACGCAAATCGAGGCGAATGGTCCGGCGTGCTTCCGGACAATTCACTCCAAAGGCCTGAATGAATGGATTTTCGAGGATCGAACGATCCATTTCTGCAGAAACCAACGGCTGCATGCCGTTTTCCTGGTGGTATGCTTCCGGCAGGCGGGGTAAACCGTTATATGCACCCAAATAGTACGTATACACGGCGTAGCAGGTGATGCACACGACGAAACCGAGGATGGCATAAATGATCCGTCGGGGTGTCCACATCAGTCCTCTACTCCTTGCTCGAAGATAATTCATGGAAACGAGCCACAACCCGCTTCCATTCACCCGAAGGTGTCAACAGATATTCTATCGCTTCGCGTACAGCACCGTCCCCACCGTGGGCATTGGTGGTAAAATAGGCAAGCTGGCGAAGCTCTGCACAGGCATTTGCAACGGCGATTCCCACTCCGACCTGCAGGAAAAGGCAGATGTCGGCGAGATCATCCCCCATTGCAGCCACCTGGGTGGGTTCTAACGATTCTTTTGCCAGAATACTGGATAGTGCAACACTTTTATCCGCTACACCCTGATAAATCAGTTGAATCCCGAGTTCTTTTGCACGGATCGTTACCGCAGGACTGCTACGACCGGAAATAATTGCCAGTTTTCGCCCAGTTTGCTGCCACGCTTTGATCGCGGTGCCATCGCGAACATGAAAATATTTTAATTCTTCTCCGGTGGATGTGTAGACTATCTGCCCATTGGTCAACACACCGTCGACATCAAGAATCAATAATTGAATCTGTTGCAGCCGTGCATTATTCATGATGTAGTCCCCACATCCGCCTCGGCCTGCGAATCATAACCAATCAAATCGGTGATATCGAGAAGTCCCAGGGGGATATTTTCATCATCCACCACGGGAAGTTCACTGATTTTTCGCAACCGCATCATCGTAATGGCGGTACTGACCCGCTCTCGACAGGTAATTGTCATCGGTGTTCTGGTCATTACCTGCAGGATGGGGGAATCGAGCAGATGATCAAGGCGTTTTTCAAATAACCGTGCCAGATCGCTATCGGTAAACAAGCCTGACAGTCGACCTGATCCATCCACCAGCATCACGGCGCCAGTCCGTCGGCCTGTGGTGGGCAAGGCTGCAAAGACTTCACGAACCGTCTGCTGATCACTGGCGATCCGGACATCACGACCCTTCCGCATGTATTGCTCTACCGGTGCCAGCCGAAAGCCGAGGCTGCCTGCCGGGTGAAAGCGGGCGAAATCTTCATCAGAAAAGTTTCGCATTTCGCACAGGCAAAATGCCAAAGCCTGGCCCAGTGCCATCGATACCAGTGCGCTGGTGCTGGGTGCCAGGCGGTAAGGGCTGGATTCTTCCACTGGCCCGTAGATGTAACATAGGTCGACCGATTTCGCCAGCGTGCTATGCTCGTTTGAACACAATCCAGCCAGTTTGCAGCCAATCCGGCGTAATGAAGGCAATAATTTAACAATCTCTTCGCTGTCGCCACTTTTCGACAGGATCAGCACAGAATCCTGTGGGTGAATCATCCCCAGGTCGCCGTGCAAAGCCCTTGTAATGTCAATTAGGTATGCCCGCGTACCTGTTGAGTTCAGCGTGCCCACCACTTTCTGGGCAATATCGGCAGATTTTCCCACACCCGTGACAGCAATTCTACCGTCTGCAGTGGTGCAATCCCATAGAAGATCGACAAGCTGGGTAAACTGGACATCAATCCCCTCAGCCACCCGCATAATACTGTTCGCCTCGTGCTCCAGCACCTGACGTGCGTACGCCAGCCGCGGATCGACGTCGATCATTGTGTGTTCCGGTTCTGGCAGGTGCGACATTCCCATGATTGAAGCCAAATCGCCTACGAATCGGTCCTTTTACCCAATTCCAGGATTTCTTGCCAGAGCGAATGGTATGCTTCTTTATCAAAAGGTGGGCAACCTGCGGGATATTGGCCGAGTGGGTGGTTTTTCGAACGCATCATTGCCGTGCAATAACTGAATGTACGGCAGATTCGCTTCCGATCCAGTTTCCCATTTTCCAGAATCTGTTTTACCCAATCCGGCTGTGCGAGTGATGCCCGGCCCACTCCGACAAAAGTTACCTTTCCCGACTGGACATTAGCCGCACCGACCATGGGCATGAATTCCTGCAGGTAACTATACCCCGTTCCCACCACGGCCAGCGTGGGAAAGCGTTCTTGAATCTGGGCAGTAATCGAAAAGTGGCGGGACACACCCACCAGCGGGTGTTCTGGTGAATCGTAGCCATCAGGTGGGGGATATTCAAACGGACGTCCAAAGTGGGGCTGGGCATACGGATTCCCCAACGTGATATTCACCAGTTGCACACCTAACTGCTGCATCGTGCCGATCCATTGTAGCACCTCGGTCAGGTCTGGTTCAAGCGGATCGTTTTCCGAGATGCCCCACCCATTGACCACTGGTGTGGTGTGGGACACTGGCCCACCTGACTGGTCGGGCAATTTGTGGAACGGAATACCATCAAAGGCATTCATCCGCGTTGCCAGCAGGATATCAGGGACGGCTGCACGGATCGCCGTAAAGATCTCCGTGGCAAGCCGGGTACGGTTTTCAAGCGACCCACCATACCTGCCAGGCCGATTGCGGGCACCCAGCAATTCGTTCAGCAAATAGCGGTGGCACTGCTTGACATCGACAAAATCAAACCCCACTTCGCGTGCCAGCTTTGCTGCCTGCACATAGTCATCAACAAGTTGGGAAAGCTCAGAATCAGAAATCAGTGGGTACTGAGCATCGACTACCTTACCAGTCGTACGATCCGCGATGGTTCTGGGATCGAGCAACGGATCGTGGGTTGCAATAATCGGGTGGGGATAGCTGTATCTGCCGGAGTGTGTTAACTGAATTCCGAATAGCAGATCATCTGTCGTGCCACCATTATCCCGATGAGCCTGTCGGCATTGAACAACTAATTCCCGAAAACTGGGCTTCGTATCCTCGTTCAAAACGATCTGGCGTGGGTTCGCACGTGCGTTCATATTCACAGCACACGCTTCGCCCCAGATCAGCTTTGCCCCACCGCCACCAAAACGATTGTAGCGTCGAAATGTCAGTTCACCGGGATGGCCATTCAATTCACCGTCGCACCCTTCCATCGGGTGGATGCACCATCGATTGCCCACCACTCGTTGCCCTACGTGAACTGGTTGAAACAGTGGGGCCAGATCGTCTGAATAAGCAATATCCAACCCCAGGCGGGCATTTTCTGCCAATAGATCATCGATACTCTTGTATTTGAAATATTTTGCCACGCTGATTACTCTCAGTTGAACTTTACTTCCGTTGTACCACGAAATTGCTATGTGGGCACGCACTCTTTCACGCACCGACCCGTTTCCGACACCATGGATGGCTGCTCTTTAGGCTGCACAACGATCACACCTTCATCAACAGATTTTACTGGCGAATCACTGGTTGCTGGCAAATGTGGGGCCAATTTATTCCCATCATCGGGTGGCGTGGACTGCCGTTCGTGACTGCCTTCAAAATAGGTTTCTTCTTTGAAAAACAGAATGAACGGTATCAGCATTACTGCGGCCATGATTGCGGGTATGAGCCAGAACCAGCGCCAGGCCACGACATCGTTGTGAGACAAGGAACTTAGCACTGCCGAAGACAACATCCCGCCGAATAATTGGCCAAGTCCGCTGGATACAATTGCAAACATTCCTTGTGCCATTGCCCGCAGGTGGGTGGGGGCTTTGCGATCCACATACAGATTCGCGACAATAAAAAACAGTCCGTAGCACAACCCGTGCATTGGCAGACCAAATCCGGCGACAATTGGTAGCGATAACGTGGCGAACAAGGCGTTGCGGGCCACCCAGCACCCAATGCCAAAAACCAGCACCCACTTGAAACCGAATCGGCCTAGAATCAGTGGCATAAACAGCAGGCAAACCACTTCGGAAACCTGTGCCAGTGACTGTACCGATGTGGGCTTGGCCGCATGCAGATCTTTCAGGTAACTGTTCGCATACAACACATAAAATTGTTGAACACCTGCCAGAATAAAAATCGTGATCAAGAGCACACGAAAACTATTCAGCCGCAATAACTTCAGTGCGGGTATCCCCATTATTTCGCGGAAGCCGCGCCCATGCCCCACTGGTGGGGTGGAAGGCAACGTCCAGGCATAGACTGCCATTAATAACGATACTGCACTTGCCCAGTAAAGGGGTTCTGGAGAAAACGGCTTCCCAAACATATCCAGCGAAAGTGAAACGGCAATCCAGCCCAGCGTTCCCAGCATCCGCACCGGACCAAACCATTTCGTGGGATTGGCCAGATGACGATAACTGACAATATTCGTCAGTGGCAGAATCAGGGCGTTGCACATTGAATATGCCAGCATGGTAATAAACAGCGGCTGGAAAGCATCCTTGACTGCCAATGATTTTGCTTCCGCAGAGACCAGTGCCGCTTCTGCAATCAATGGCTGGTGCAGCGTGCAAATCTGGCCTGCGTAAAAGACCAGGCCCGCACCCACCAGATTGAGGATCGCCAGTAACTTCTGTGCCGAAAACAGGTGATCTGCCAGCATCCCCAGCAGCAAAGGTGCGATCAGTGCGGCAATGGCACTGGAATTGTAAATCCAGGCTACTTCAGAAGGCGAAAAACTCATTCCGCCGCTGGTGGCAGAAGTTCGCAAAAAGGTACCCAGGGGCACAATCCATGCACCCAACGCGAAATACTGCACAAACATCATTACTGCCAAACGAGGTCCGTGCGAACCGGCAATCATCGAATTGTCCTACGGTGTGAAAATAACTTGAACATATTAACTGGTACCGCTTCCTGTACGGTATCTTTCTGTTAGACACTTGAAATGGTCGATCAGTCAGCGCGATTTTCCAAATTTTTGGAATATTCTTCGTTTAACTGATCCATCAGTGCGGGTAATTTGTCAATATATCTTTTCGGCGTTCTTGGCTGCCGACGAGTCAGTGCGTATGCAGTAATCAACGGTAAGGCAATCGTCGAATCAACGTAACAAGTTACCGTTCCAGGTAATTTGTCTGGATCAACTTTGCCCCAGGTCATTGCTTCGGATGGTGTGGCACCGCTCAGGCCGCCAGTATCCGGGCGAGCATCAGTAAATTGCAGAAAATAATCGTGGCCCGCTTCCGAAAGTCCCAGCACTTCCTGAATCTGTGGTTCTGTCTGGAGCATAAAATTCTTGGGCGAGCCACCACCCAGAATGAAAACGCCACTCGTTCCACCGGAAGCCTTGGCATTCCAGACAATCGCTGCAGACTGGTTCACATCCCGCAGTGGGTCAATTCGTAACTTGCTGCCTTCGAGTTGCAGTGCGGCCAGATTCATCCCAATGGAACTGTCACCCGGGCTGCTGGTGAATATCGGCACTCCTGCACGATATGCAGCCGCCAGCAAACTTTGACGACGATGACCTGTTTGCGATTCACGCTCGTCAAGATATTTCCCAACCAGGTGGTGGAATTCTGCCGTACTGAAAGTTTGTTGAAACGCTTCCCCACGACAGAGCGTGCGATAAAATCGATCCGTACCCAACAGATTTTCGTAATCGAAAATAATGTCGTAGATGCGGATGATTTGATTTTCACGCAATTGCAGGTCGGGCAGATTCGGACCCGACTGGTACAGATCCATGCCCAGTGCATAGTGGGTGTCGTGGTAGAGATTGGCACCGGTTGAAACAATCCAGTCAATGAAGCCTGCTTCCACCAGGGGCACCAGACAGGAAATCCCCAGCCCGGCTGGTGTTAAAGCACCACTGAGTGCCAGACCAACGGTGCAGTCGTCATGCAGCATCCGTTGGGCATACAACTGACAGCCTTCGCGCATTCTCCCACCGTTGTAGGACAAAAACGCCTGATCAATCAAGTCGGCGGCCAGCATGCCCGTCGCCAGCCCAGGTGGGGCAATCTTTTCACGACTGATCTGCTTCATGAATTCGACACTGTCCGCACTCGCACCATGGCGATCGTGTACAGTTTTGTGTGGGTGCATATTCGTTTCCGTTCTCTGTTTAGGTGATACTCCAACCGCCAATTCAACATTGTATTGGTGGTGAAGTAACAACAAGGACTATAAAAAGATGCTCCATTCCCATAGAAATAGATCATATGTATACTATAAACGTAGTTCCACTAAAATAGTTTGCGAAAATTTGAAATTATTGGGAAATTTCTTTCAGAAAGTGAACAGAATGACAAAAATCGAAGAAAAATGAGAAAATTTCGCTAATCTTTAATCTTCAATTCGGCCAAGTGGGCCACGTTCATACTTTTTCATGGCTTCGCGTAATAAACCAGCTTCATCCACAGCAGTGGCAGCTTCTTTGGGAACCGTGGGATCCGCACTGACCACCAGGGGCTGAATGATTGGCTCCTGATCGTCCACCTTCAGCACTACGCGGTAAGTTCCTACAAGAGAAGCACTTGGAGACGCATCACGTGCCAATGGATTCAGAGACATGGGATCGTTCGTAGGTCCTTTCGGACGCACTGGTGGGCCTTTGCGGGCGGGGCGTTGATTGGTACGGTCGGTAAATCGTGAATAATCCCAGGTAACACGATGATAACCTGCTTCCGTTTTACCAGAGAATTCCCGCACCTTTTTACCAGTGGCATCTTCAATAATGATGTCCACTTTCGCAGCCTTTGAACCTAGCACGTAATCGATGTGGGCACCAGGTTTTTCGTTTTCACCATAATACTTACGTTGGGATGAGCTGAATGGTGCATTGTTGAAAGAACGAACCCAGCGTACCGCGGGGCTGGGAATCATTAATGCGGTTGTACCGCTTAATGTAGACGGTGTCATCTGCCGCAAAGCGGTCACATCGAGAATCCAGATAGAACGACCGTGTGTTGCAACCACCAGTTCATTTGCTGTCGTTGGCTGGGCAAATTCGTGGACCGCAACCGTTGGCAGGCCTTTCGAACCATTGATTTTAGACCAGGCACCCCCACGATTGATGGAGGCGAATACTGCAAATTCAGTTCCCAGGTAGAGTAAATCCGGGTTGGCAATATCTTCACGAAGTACACGGGTAGAACCTTCCGGCAGGTTACTGTTAATCGGCTTCCAGGTTGCCCCAAAGTCTTCTGTAACATAGACATACGGCTTTTCATCGTTGGATCGGTGGCCGTCAAACACCACGTAAGCCCTACCGGTTGACCAACGGCTTGCTTCAATGGTGCTGACCCAGTAATTTCCAGGCAGTCCTGCTGATTTGAACTTTTCGCTGAGATTAGTCCAATTGGTGCCGCCATCGCGGGTCAACCAGACACCACCATCATCAGTTCCAGCCCAGATCGTGTTCGGATCGCGTGGTGATTCGGACAGTGCGGTGCCGGAGCCACGTTTCGTGAGAGTGATTTCTGGCGAGATACGCACCAGATCCTGCCCACGTTTCAGCGATTTAAACACGTAGTTCCCCGCCGCGTAGAACGTGGTTGGGTTGTGTGAAGAAATAATGAAAGGAGTGTTCCAGTTAAATCGGTACCCGCCACTGCCAGGAATCGCTTGTGGGCGAATAGCCACGGTGCGGCCAGTACGCATATCGCGACGCATCATGTTTCCGTTCTGGCTTTCCGCGTAAACAATATTGTGATCCAGTGGATCGACACGGCAGACGAAACCGTCGCCGCCGTTGACAAATAACCAATCATCATTAATCGGGCCAGGTCCGCTGGAGGAACGCGAAGGCCCACCCCAGCTACCGTTGTCCTGTAACCCACCATAGATTCGGTAAGGGGTCTGGTTATCAACTGCAACGTGGTAAAACTGGCCCAGCGCGGCTGCGTGGTTCATGTGATCCCAGTTAGCACCCTGATCGTACGATGTGTAAAACCCACCGTCGGTTCCCAACAGCAAATGGCGGGAATTGGCAGGATTGATCCACAGGTCGTGCTGGTCGGAGTGCACTCCATCGTTCAGTTTTTCTGCAGTGAAGGTCGCCCCACCGTCGGTGCTGCGGGAAAGGTTCACGCCCAGCACGTAAATGGTTTTGTCGTCTTTGGGATCAACACGGATGGTAGAAAAATAGAACGGACGTGGGTTGATACTGTTAATTCGGGTCCAGCTGGTGCCGCCATCGGTTGATTTGTACACACCACCTGTTTCGAAACCTTCCGCACCCTGTCGTTTCTGAACGTTGGCACGGTTACCACCTAATTGATCCAGATATGGACGACCACTGATCTGGGCGGCAGTCATATCCAGAGTCAATTCAACAGTTTTTTTATCTTTCCCACGAATGTAGGTTACCTTCAGCTTGTCACCCAAAGCCTTATTTTGAATCGCTTCAAAGAAGGCACGGCGGTCTTTTGTGGGTTTGCCGTCGACTTCAATGACAAGGTCATCGACTTTCAGACCACCTCGTTCGGCGGGGCTGTTCGCAAGAACTTCTGTCAGCAGCGTGCCATCTTTCCCTTCATCCACTTGAATGCCGATGCTGGGTCGCCCTTGCACCTGCGTGCGGGTGCCGAATTCCAGATTCAGCACCATTTCCGTTTTCCCACGGATAATTGCAACTTTAATCTTGTCCTTAGGTGCGTAATCCTGCAATGCTTCGATCATCGCATTGTAAGTGCGCAAGTTCTTATCATCAAAGGACTTAATAATGTCGCCTTCTTTGAAACCCGCTTTTTCAGCCGGCCCACCTTCTGTGACTGCTGTGATACGCACACCACCACCCTGGGCAGTTTCGGAACTTAAACCCATGTATGGGCTGGGGGATACTTTACCTGCACCCGCTTTTTCAGTATCGATGATGGCAAAAATGGTGTTGGCAGTTTGCTGAGACCAGTCAAAACCGACCCGACCTAACTTCACCGTGGGTAAACCTTTCGACAATTTTTCCACAGTTTTTCCACCGTCTTTCGTGCGGTAGATGCCCGAACCAGGCCCATAAGAAAGCGTGGGAGCGTAATCATCTGTTCCGGGTGGGCTTTTTGCATTGCCCATGAAACTGTCAAACGCATCGCGTTGGCGTTCCCAGGTGGCAAAGATGAGATTTTCTGGATCTTTGGGGTTCATGGCCACCTGGATTACACCTGTCTGATTGTTGACAAAATGTACTTTTTTCCAGGTTTTGCCACCGTCTTCGGTTTTGTACAAGCCACGTTCATCACTGGGTCCGTACAGGCGACCTAATGCCCCCACGTAGACGATATCGGGATTCTTGGGGTGCACCACAATTGAACCAATCTGGAACGACTGTCGCAGGCCCATATTTGCCCAGGTTTTGCCACCATCTGTGGATTTGTAAACACCATCGCCCCACGAAACCGAGTTGCGGGGGTTTGCTTCACCCGTTCCCACCCAGACGATGTCTTTGTTGCTGGGTGCGACTGCGATTGCACCAATCGAAACTGTATTTTCGTGCTGGAAAAGATGCTCGAACTTAATTCCGTTATTGGTGGTTTTCAATACCCCACCCGTTGCTGTGGCAACGTAGTAGACAGTGGGATCAGCAGGATACACTGCTAGTCCAGTAACTCTGCCACCCATTGTTGCAGGTCCGACGCACCGCCAGTGGAATTGATCCACCCACGAAGTGGGCAGAATTTGCTCTTCTGCACTTAACTTTTTAGGTGCAGGTGGCGCTTTTAATTTGTTCAGCCGGTCCTGAAGTTCAGCGAGTTGCTTCTCCAGGTCTTCAATTTGCTTGCTTTTGTCCTGCTCTTTTTCTTGAGAGCGACTCACCAGAGGTGAGGTAAGACAAAATAATACAAATGTGGCACAGAAAAGAAATTTAAATGAAAATAGCAATCGAGGATACAGGTTGTTCATCTTTTGTAACCGTTCGTCATTGGAAATACGGAAAAGATTCGCCAGGTTAATTAAATTAACCAATAAGCCCAGCTTAACAGATCGTTAATAGAAGAATAGCAATGGATGGGTTAACAGACCAATTTTCTGCCACAACAGGTGGTAAAATCGATACGAATTCTGAAGTTAAGCGAATTGTGATAATAGTTTAATGAGAAATGCCACACAAAAATTAATTAGTTAGTGAACTTTAATTTTTGCCAGCTTCCCAGATTTGCACCGCACCTGCCATATCGGCTGCAGCAAGCATCTGCCCGTTGGGCGAAAAAGAGACTGCGTGAATCCAGTCTTTGAATTGGCCCCCACGTGGCTTGCCAAGTTCAGCCAGCATTTTCCCAGATGCAACATCCCAAATCCGCACCACGGTATCGCGGCCGGCACTTGCAAAAAGTTTGCCAGTGGGATCCAATGCAAAATCGGTAACGCCATACTGATGAGCGGGGCTGAGTTCCTGCGGTTTTTTGCCACCTTCCAGTTCCAGCCGGAATAATTTACCGTTGGCTTCCCCACCCTGGCCGAGATACAGTGATTTGCCATCTGGAGAAAAAACAGCCGAAGCAATGTACATTTTGAAATCTGGTGAGAGATCTTTCATTAATTTGCCGCTGGACATCTCCCACAGTCCCACTGCATTGCGACTGCCAGAATCAAACACCCGTGGGATTCGTTCGGAAATCAGTGCCGTTTTTTTGTCCGGCGAAATCGCGATCGCGTACGCCCAACCTTTTAATTTCCAACGGTGCAGTTCTTTCTGCGTGGCAAGGTCCCACCAGATGACCTGATTGCCATCATCGCCACTGAGCATGTTTTTCCCGTCGGCAGAAATCGCGAAGTCGGCAATCCAGTCAGTATGGCCAGTCATTTTGCCCACGGATTGCTGCAGCGATACTTCCGCCGTGATCGGTGGGGGAACTTTGGCACCGTTTCGCTTGCGGGCTTCCGCATCGGCAATCGCAGTGGCATTCAACGTAATCTGCTGCTTTCCATTGGTGGGGCTGTCCGCAGACCAGGTTTGTATCGAATGGTCGAAACTTGATGAGAAAAACGTACTGGAACCGGGTAATTTGCGAATTCGAGTAACGGAATTTTGATGCCCCACCAACAGTCGGGTTGGAGGCGGGGCTGTTTTTCCCGTTTTGTCCGAATTGGTGAAATCCCAACTCATCATCTGACCGAGATTATTGCCAGCTACCACGTGTTGATCCGTCAAAAACTCTACCGCAGTCACCCAATCGGCATCCCACGTCAGGGTCCACTTTAATTGAGCTGATTTCCAGTTTGCCATGACTTTTTCCTCGTAAATGGATCAGCCAATCAGTGTTTTCACAGGTTGGGCACCTTCCGGTGTGGCCCAGATTGGTCGCACGCCCACGTAATGCTTCACGCGGTAGTCAATCCCCAACGTATGGTAGATGGTGGCAAACAGGTCACCTTCGGAAACAGGATCATCCTTGACATTCTTCCCGTCTTCATCGGTGCTGCCATGGACAGCCCCTTTGATCCCACCACCAGCCAGAACGATCGTCCAGGCTCGGATATAGTGGTCGCGACCTGCCCGGTTATTGATGTTCGGGGTGCGTCCGACCTCACCCATCCAGACCACCAGCGTATCCTGCAACATGCCGCGTTCTTCCAGATCCAGCAGCAGACTGGACCACGCAGGGTCCAGTACCTGCATATTCGCCTTGTGGCAGACAAAGTTGTCTGCATGACTGTCGTAGTTATCCTGACCGATTTCCACAAATGGCACACCACGTTCAATCAGCTTGCGGGCCAGAAAACAGCCACGGCCAAAGTCGGAATCGCCATAACGATCGCGGTATTTTGCCCACTCACCATCAACTTCGAAGGCGTCTTTGGCCTGCATCAGCCGCCAGGCTTTTTCTTTGCCCAGCCGGTGGCTGTTAAACGGTTCTGCTGCGTGGGTTTGTGCGAATTCCTTTTCCAGCGACCGAAACAATTCTGTTCGGCGCTGAAGAGTGTCTTCAGGCGAATTGTTGCGGGCAAAAGTGCCCAGCTTCCCATCACGACCGAGGCTGAAGGGGGTGTAATCTGGCCCCAGGTAGCCTGGCCCGGCATTCCCAGTGGGGCCCATCCGCACAAAGCTGGGCAAATCGCTGTTCGGGTCGCCACAATACTTGGCAATCATCGCACCCAACTCCGGGTGGGGCACATTTTCCGATTGCTTGTAGCAGGTATGCATGTGGTAAATGCCGTCGGGATGGTCCGGCGACTGCGTTTTCATACTACGAATAATCCCAAGTTTATTCGTGATTGCTGCCATTTTGGGCAGATATTCGCAGATCTGTACCCCGGGCACATTCGTGGAAATGGGCCGAAACGGGCCTGCCGTGGGGCGACCGGGTTTCATATCAAATGTGTCGATCTGGCTGGCACCACCATTCATCCAGAGCAGAATACATTTCTTGCCACGCTTTTTGGCTTCTGCCGCCACCAACTGCGAGTGGAATAACCTGCCAAAGTTGGGAACAGCAACACCGGCGGATGTGGCGAGAACACCTTTCATCCATGCCCGTCTACTGAAGTGATCGGAGAAGCTGGGGATCATAACACAATCCTGATTTATCTGCGTAAGTTTCTGGTTTGTAAGTACTTAATAGCGTTCAATTAGTGGTTAAAGCGAAATTCCGACGTATTCATCAGTGCCCACATGATGTCGATGATTAATGAGTCGATTTTCACTTTTTGGTTCTTGTCCAGAAACTCAATAATGAGTTTCTTCTCATTTTCCGTTGGAAAACGGCTTAAAATGCTCAAATAGAGTTCTTCGGTTTTCGCGGCATTGTCCAAACTGGCACTTTTCACCCGCGCAAATGTGCTACCTGATGAGGAAAGTTGCTGCAAGTGGCCACCATTATTCAGGAAGAGGTGCTCCGTCAGGCTACCTTGAAACTCCCCCTGACCGTCTGTGGGGGTGCCAAAATAGCGCATCATGTAGTCTTTCATCGCCGAAGGAAGCTGTTTTTCCGGTTTTCCTGGTGTATCAAACTCGGTGGCCTGCCGGAAAGCACGGATGAGCTGTTCCGCAGATAGTGGACGCACCGCAGAACGTTCGTACCACCGGGGCATCGCCACAGTGCTATCACCTTCGGATGATCGCTGGTAAGCTTCCGACAACATGATTTCCGGAATAATCGATTTCAGATCAAAGTGATGCTCGACCAGCCATTTGCTGAGTGCATCCAGAATTACCGGGTGGCTGGGGGGATGATCTTCGCTGAGATCGTCGACCGGATGCACCAACCCACGGCCCATGAACTGAGCCCAGATTCTGTTGGCTAAGGCACGGGCAAAATAGGGGTTATTGTGATCCACCAGCCAGTTTGCCAACTGCGTCTTGCGGGAGAAAAACGGCTTGGGCAAATCTTTCGCACTGCGATAATCGGGTTCTTTAAAATCTTTTGGCAGGGCAGGTTCTTCTAAAGGCTTACCAGTAATGAACTTAGGTGGGATCGGCACCCCTTTCTGGCCGGGCTTCTGTTCGGCTGCCGGCCCCGTGAATAATACTTCCCCACTGCTTTTTTCGGCAATCTTCCAGCGTTTTTCTTTGCCGCTGCCTGGCTTTTCCTGCACCACAAGACGCACAAAGAAGCCGGCCATGCCGTAAAAGTCCTTCTGAGTCCAGTTTTCATACGGGTGGTCGTGGCAGCGGGCACATTGAAGCTGAATCCCCAGGAAAATTCGGCTGACAGCGACAGTGGCTTCCTCCGGATTGTTGCGGAACTGTACCTGGTACATCTCGCTGCCATCCTGCTCGGCCAGGATCAGCTCCCGCACGATCTGATCGTAGGGACGATTTTTCTCAAATTGCTGCCGTAACCATTCCTGAAACGCACTCCGCGTGCGTGTGGCATATTCGTTCAGCGGGTCTCGACCAAACAGCACCTGATCCCACACCGTTGATTGGTGAATTGCATAGCCGGGATCGTTTAAAAGCTTCTGAATTAAGGACTTACGTTTATTGGCATCTTTGGATTGCAGAAATTCGCGTGCTTCCGTTGCCGTGGGGATCGTTCCCACCAGGTCGAGGTAGGTGCGACGCAAAAACTCCCCATCGCTCGCAGGTGGTGCAGGAAACACCTTCTCTTTCGTCAATTTAGCAGCAATTTCGCGATCAATTAATGTGGTTAAATCACCTGCAAACGCCAAATTCGCTGTGCAAAATAGAGTTCCAGTAACCAGCCAGGCCAACATTCGGGAGGGAAAACACATTTTAATCACACATTAATTTGAACATCATCGGGTAGGTTAAGTGGATGTTACCACAGCCCACGTGGGATGCAAGAGATAATTCTTCACAATTGGCAAGAATTCTGACCTTGGCTATCCCGACTGTCGAACTCGGAACTCACAACCCCACTCATAGAAAAAGTGATTTCCCGACATACGACGCTCTGCCCAAAGAGGGCGTTGACGGCCCGCATCCAATGGATGTGAAGGAGCCGAGGTCACGCTTTGAGCGAGTCGTTGATCGAGTGGTAGGGGATTTCCTTATCCACACGGTTGCCAAACGGTTCGCATCGGAACAGAGATATGAAAATTTTAAGAAGTGGGCCGAACGCAACACCAGTAAAGCATGCTTCGCGGCGGGGACGCCGTTGCTGACTCCCGTTGGGTCCTGTAATATCGAGGATTTCCAGATTGGCGATTTGGTTCTATCTCGCGATGAATACGACTCAACAGCACCGATTGAAGCGAAGGTTGTCGAAGAAGTATTTGTCAGACTGGCGCCGATTCTTTCAATTCACGTTCATGGCCAGGTCATTAATACCACCGGGGAACATCCGTTTTATGTTGAGAATAAGGGCTGGATTGATGCACAGGATTTGATCCCCGGCGACCGCTTCCTGTCGCACGATGATCGATGGATTTCGATTGAGGAAATCTTTGATACCAGCGAATGGAAAACCGTCTATAATTTAAGAATCGCCGACCACCACACGTACTTCGTGGGCTGCGACGATTGGGGCTTCAGCGCGTGGGTGCATAATGCGGCCTGCGCCAATGTTGACGAATTTATTAAAAGATACGGCAATCGTGATTTCGACCGGTTTTTGTACAAAACTCAAAATGGAATTAAGGAATTAGCACGGATCGAGACTAAATTATTAAGAAATCATGATTTAGCATTTCAACAATACCTCTGGGAAGTCTATCAAATGGGCTCAAGGGGACGTTTACCACGAGTACTCGGAAATAGCCCGGATGTACTTACCCACACAGCCAGACATCCTCATGGGAGACGGTATCTTGAAGGATTACTAGATGACACCGTACACGGCTGGAGCATTGGCGCAAATGATGCGTGGATGTTAGGCGGAATTGATTCGCGAAAGACGTTTTATCTCGTTACTAGACCCTCAACGCCAGCCCTTGTCCGGAGATTGCCAGGCGGCATTGCAATTGATCGTGTTTATTTAAGAGAACTGAATATGTTGAAGAATGCCGGTTATCGCGTGCCTACAAACACTTCAACTGGTTCAGCTTTCAAGTTGTTCAATAATGCTTGGTCAGCGCTATTCATTTCATTGAAACCTTCTTGAATTAGAGCCACCATTTTTGCAATTACTTGAGATGTGAGTAATATTAATAATATGCAAAAAATTTTAAGAGGTGAAAACGATGTCAAAACTAGATTTTTTTCTAGCAAACAATATTCATACATTGGAAGAATTTCCACCGGACCCAGATGACGGCGATGATTCTTTGTTTTTTGAAAAACAATATGGTGCTGTTGATGCACTCATTAAGTTCTTCTTGGAAGGCGACGAAAATGAACGCGCGAAAATCTTATCGGTGACAAAAAATTGCGTCAACACGTTTCATAGTTACGCTCACTGGATGGCGGTATGCTCAGTCAGAAAAAATAATCCATTGCTTATATTTAAAGGGTTGGTCGCGCTTGCCATTGAAAATTTGCGCAATGATTTTCGCGATACATTAGTAATCATATCGCTGCTCGCGAACTCTGCAAGAAAACTACAAGGTACTGAAGTAATTCAGTTTCAATCTGCAAAAACGATTTCTAGTAAACAGTTTGGCGAGTTCTTATCAGACTATCTGTCTCGTACGACTTGGAATCGCACTATTGCAATAATGGGGTTTACAGAGTCTGGTAGTGGCGAGTGCTTTAACTATGTGCAAAACACTGATATACCAATATAAGACATTTATTATTCTTCCAAGAACACTAAACACGACGTACGTAGGTGCAAGCTATTCTCGAAGAAATGATTTGTGGATAACGCGACGAAGACATTTGATACACACTCATGTTATGGTTTTGGCAACGATGTAGGGTCGCCTGTAAATTTGATGCTGGAAGAATTTCCAAGGCGACAACGCGATTCCGCAAACCGTGCGTAAGCCAAAGACGTGGCTGGATAAGATCGCCTCGTTCTTCATTCACAACAATTTCACCAAATCGCTGGGAATCCACGACAACCTGGCGGCGATGGCGCACCACCTCGGGATCAAAGCCTGCTTCGCCGCTTGCACGCCATTGCTGACCCCGGAGGGGTCGAAGAATATCGAGGATTTCCAGGTTGGCGATGTGGTTCTATCTCGCAATGAATACGACTTGACAGCACTGATTGAAGCGAAGGTTGTCGAAGAGGTCTTTGTAAGAAATTCGCCGATTCTTTCTATCCACGTTCATGGCCAGGTGATTAATACAACGGGTGAGCATCCATTTTATGTGGAGAATAAGGGCTGGATCGATGCCCAGGATTTGATCCCCGGCGACCGCTTCCTCTCGCACGAAGATCAATGGATATCCATTGAGGAAATCTTTGATACAGACGAATGGGAAACCGTCTATAATTTGAGAATCGCCGACCACCACACGTACTTCGTGGGTTGCGAGAGTTGGGGCTTCAGCGCCTGGGCGCATAATGCAGCGTGTACCCCGGCGACCGCTTCCTTTCGCACGATGGCCAGTGGATAGCGATTGAAGAAATCTTTGATACCGGCGAATGGGAAACCAGGTGAATTAACCACTCCAGATTGACAGCAGCGTAGGTATTTCTACTCGCAGTGGAAATCAAATTTTCGTCTTAGATGACCCGTCTGCCGGGTTCATCACCGGAGGAATGGCCGGTCGGATGATGGGTAAGGGAGCGGGTAACGTCAAAGCGGTTCCCGGTTGTTTTCTGCATCGGTGCTGAATTTCTTGTCGTGTGGGCATTCCATAGAACAAGTACGTGGAATCTGGTACGTATTTTCAAGAGTGATTCATGAATTTGTTGTCGGCCCAACATGTGTCCAAGAGCTATTCGCACCGCGAGTTGTTCACCGATTTAAGCCTGGATATGCACGCAGGGGAGAAAGTCGGTTTGGTTGGTCCCAATGGTGCGGGCAAATCGACATTATTGAAAATCCTTGCCGGGCTGGAAACACCTGATGAAGGCACCCGGAGCATCCGCCGGGGGGCAAGAATTGGTTACGTACCTCAGGATGATATTTTCCCGGCTGGCCATACTGTTACCCAGGTTGTCCTCGACGGTTTAATCGCAGAAACGCTTGAGGAACACGAGAAAGATGTCCGAGCAGCAATTTCCCTGACCCAAGTCGGCTTCTACGATCATGAACAGCGGGCGGATACCTTGTCTGGCGGTTGGCGCAAGCGGTTATCGATCGCGCGGGAGCTGGCGAAAGAGCCCGAACTATTGCTGATGGATGAGCCAACAAACCATCTGGATCTTCCCGGAGTGATCTGGCTGGAACGGTTATTACGTGGTTCGGCATTTGGCTATCTGGTTGCCACCCATGATCGTTCCTTTTTGCGGGCTGTCGCCGATGAAATTGTCGAAATCAACCGCGTTTATCCCGCAGGTGTTTTCCGGGCGGATGGCGGTTTTGATTCATTTGCCGATAAGAAAGCAGCATTTATTGAAGCTCAGGAACGACAGCGGGAAGCGGTTGCCAACCGGGTCCGAATCGAAACTGACTGGTTGGGGCACAAAGCCCAGGCACGTACGCGGAAAGCCAGCTCCCGGATTGAGGCAGCAGCAGATCGCCGCGAGCAACTGGCCGAACTGAATTATCGCACGAAACAGGGATCAGCCGCCGGGATCGACTTTGCCGGTACTGGGAGACAGACGAAAAAGCTACTCACCATTGCCAATGTCAGCAAATCAATTGCCGGCAGGAAATTGTTCGCAAATTTGGAACTATTAGTCTCACCGGGGGTGAAGCTGGGGCTGCTCGGTCCCAACGGTAGCGGAAAAAGCACATTCCTGAAAATTATTGCGAAAGAACTCGCCCCCGATACCGGGACGATTACCCACGCGGAAGGATTGCGAATCGAAGTATTCGAGCAAGGCCGATCATCACTGGATCAAACAATCACCCTGCGGGAAGCGTTGTGCCCCAATGGCGATACGGTTGTATTCCGCGATCAGCCGATGCATGTTGCCGGTTGGGCCAGCCGTTTTCAATTTCATGCCGACCAACTCGATATGGAAATGAGTGCCCTATCCGGCGGGGAGCAGGCCCGGGTACGCATTGCCCAATTAATGCTTCGACCGGCGGACTTGTTATTGCTGGATGAACCGACGAACGATCTTGATATTGCCGCACTGGAATTGCTGGAGGAAAATCTGGATGAATTCCCCGGGGCTTTAGTCATTGTCAGCCATGATCGCGATTTACTGGACAGACTCTGCACTGAGTTCATTGGCCTGGATGGCCTGGGTGGCTCTGCACTGTACGGCAGTGTCAATCAATGGCTGAATGCTTACGAAAAAGCCAATGCTCCTTCGAAGCCAGCAGCCACCAAATCTGCCAATCCCACTACTTCCAAGCCCAAAAAGCTCAGTTACAAAGAGCAGCAGGAAGTCAACAACATGGAAACGGCTATCCTGGAAGCGGAAGAATTATTGCAAGTGCTCAAGCAAAAAGTCGAAGATGCGGCCACCTCAAGTCACACCGTACTCTCCGAAGCTTGCCGGGCGATGGAATCAGCACAAAGCAAAGTAGAGCAACTGTATGCCCGCTGGGCTGAGTTAGAAGCGAAACGAAATGCAGAATAATCGTTAAGATTGTGGAACGGTATAGATCAAACAATACCAGAAGAACTCTGTTGAATTAACAGATTACGCCTATCGTTTATATCCGTGCTGCATTTACTATACAGCAATCATTTCTGGCTATCGAAAGGCGAGCCAGGGCAATTTCAACCAACTTTTTTGAGCACAACGCCCACAATACCGGCAACAATCAGGCAGAAAACCAGCACCGCGATTGTAATCCAGATCATCTGGTGCTTTGCCTGTTTGCGGTATGGTTTGCGGACTTCCTTTTTCTTCGGTGCGGGCTGCTCTCCCGTGGGAGTATCAACAGAAGCAAGGGTTTGAGAAGAAGGATCGGCCAGATTTGCCCACGGGTCTTCCACCGTGGTGGGTACATGAAAATCCTGTTCGGTCGACATTGGGCGGTAGCTGGGTAATCGAAAACTACTGATTGGCCCGCCAAAACCTTCCAGGGCTGCAAGCAGTTCCAGACAGCTTTGGAAACGATCTTCGGGTTTTTTCTGCAGCATTCGTTCGATAATCGCTGCCAGTGGTGGGGGAGTATCGGGGCGTAACTGCCGCACTGGAACAGGCTGATCGGTCAGGTGGCGGAGTGCCTTCTGCATCGAAGTCCCCCCCGGAAATGGCACCGATCCGGTGACTAACAGATAGAAAGTGCAGCCCAGGCTGTAGATATCACTACGAGCGTCCACATTGTTGTAATTACGGGCCTGCTCGGGCGAAATGTACTCGGCAGTGCCGACCATTGCCCCACCATTCACCGAGGATGCTTTGGGTGCCTCATCCCCCACATTCAGGCGGGCAAGACCAAAGTCGACGATCTTCACCAGTGGGCCAGCAATACTGTTCTGGACCAGCAAGTTTGATGGCTTGATATCTCGGTGCACAATTTCCAGTGCGTGGGCACAAGATAAACCGGCTGCCGTCTGCCGAATGATTTCTACAGCATGCTGAAAAGGCATCGGTGGGCGGTTTCGAATCGTATCTGCCAGCGTGGGTGCATCGACAAATTCCATCACTAAATAGCAGATTTCTTCCGACTGACGGGCATCATATGCAGTGACGA
This sequence comes from Zavarzinella sp., assembly GCA_041399155.1. Lineage (NCBI taxonomy): Bacteria > Pseudomonadati > Planctomycetota > Planctomycetia > Gemmatales > Gemmataceae > Zavarzinella > Zavarzinella sp. The sequence goes on along the minus strand of JAWKTI010000002.1, from coordinate 465,266 downwards.
TGTTCGGGTGAATCAGTTTTGCAACAGCGAGGACTTCCCGCTGGAAGAAATCCCTGGCTTTTTCAGTTTTCAGCAGGTTCTGACTGATCACTTTCATCGCCACCAGGCGGCTCATACTGGTGTGGAGTGCCTTGTAGACGCGTCCCATGCCACCACGGCCAAGTTCATCAAGAATGCGGTATTGCCCCACCACGAAACCATCGGTGCGGCCAGCCAGCAATCGTTCTGCCTGATATTTGGTGATCAGTTCTTTGCGAATCAGGTGTTTGGCGATCGCTTTCGGATCGGCAGTGGGCTCCAGGTCGGCAATTGCAACATCATACTGGCTTTCGGCCAGCAGACTGCTGCCCAGCACCGTTGCACGGAAAACCGTGCTGTCACTTGCGGCGAGAGTGTTCGACATGGATTATTCCAGAATGCCTAGTTTAATGTTCATATTTTCATCGCAAGCAGGGGGAGGCAGTGCTTTCTTGGAAATTACCTTCAAGTTTACCACATGACTTCCCTGTGTGGTGCTGATCTAAAGACGATCCTCAACAATTTTTTGCTCGGCGGGATACAAAATTGTTGCAATGTTGTTACAACGCAACAGTTGTATTACTTCAATTTTAACCAGCCATGGCACACAATTGGAACCATTTTGATGGTTTTTACTCGATTTTTTGTCGGCGATCGGTTATGATCGAGAAATAAAACCATCGTACCCTCTTATTCATCCCACCTGGGTATTTCTTTCTTTGGTAGGCAACAAGATGAAACAATTTGTGCGATTCTCGCTCGTGCTATCATCGTTAATCCTTGTTCAGCAAGGATTTACGCAAGAGAAACCAACACTCGCCCAATTGTCAATAGATCCACCGGTGGTGCTGATTGATGGTCCACGCTCGCCAGTTCAGGTGCTGGTAACTGCCCACTATTCTGACCAGACCGTGCGTGATGTGACTGATCTCTGCAAAATCGATTTGCAGGCAGCCGCTGGCAAGGCTACGTGGGAAAATGGCTGGCTTCGTGCCCAAACAAATTTTGAGGCCACAGCAAAAATTTCTTTTGAAAACTTAACTTTGCCCCTGCAGATCACTGCGAAAAATGTCACTGCATCTGAAAATGTGAGTTTTTCTCATGAACTGGTGGCCACGCTGAATGTGGCAGGTTGCAATATGGGTGCATGTCATGGCACCCCCAGTGGGAAAAATGGCTTTCGCCTTAGCCTGCGTGGGTTTGATCCTGCCGATGATTACAAACAACTGACCCGCGATCAATTCAACCGTCGTTTGATTGTACAACAGCCAGAACATAGTCTGATAGTCCAGAAAGGGACCGGTCAGGTGGCCCACGAAGGTGGTGCACGCCTTGGAATTGATAGTTTCGTTACCGAAGTGATGAAAACCTGGATCGCCCAGGGGGCTCCCAACGATGTGACGACTGCAGCACCGGTAACTTCACTTTCCGTAACTCCTTCCAAGAGAGTAATTTACGCACCACAATCGACCCAGCGGGTGCGTGTGGTGGCGCAGTTCAAAGATAGCCGCACGCAGGATGTAACTCGGTTGTGCAACTTTTCCAGCAGCGATACGAATATTGCCGACGTGGATGCCACGGGGAAAGTAGAATTTCGCTCGCCTGGTGAGGTGGCAATTCTGGTACGCTATCTGGAAGAAATGCAATCGGTGCGAATTACGTATCTTCCTCCTGCCAAAGGGTTTACGTGGCAGGCACCGCCCGAAGCCAACTTTGTGGATCAACACGTTTTTGCCAAGTTAAAGCAGATGACCATCCTGCCTTCCGAACTGGCGGGAGATTCGGAATTCCTGCGTCGGGTTTACCTGGATGTCTGTGGGATGCTGCCCCCACCGGAAGTAGTGGATCAGTTTTTGCAGGATACCAGCCCGGATAAACGCACCAAACTGGTCAACAACCTCTTCCAACGACCAGAATATGCCGATTTCTGGACCCTGAAGTGGGCCGATGTGTTGCGTTCTAACCGGAAAGTAATTGATGTGAAAGGTGCCTACGCACTGCAACAGTGGTTGCGCGAGCACTTTATGAAAAATACTTCATTTGATTTGATGGTTCGTGAACTTCTGACTGCCAACGGCAGTAGTTACCGCAACCCACCGGCAAATTACTACACGATCACCAAAGATCCTACTGTACTCGCGGAGAACACCGCCCAGGTGTTCATGGGCATTCGGATGCAATGCGCAAAGTGCCACAACCACCCGTTTGAATCGATTACTCAGGACGATTATTACAGCACCGCTGCATGGTTTGCCCGCGTGAAACTGCGGAAAGATACCAGCATTCCGGTAAAGGCCAACAATGCCCAGTTCATCTTTTCGGCACGTGCGGGCGAAATTACCCAGCCCCGCACCGGGAAAGTAATGGCACCCAAATATCTGAAGGGCGAAGTCCCGCCACTTGACGCAAGTGCTTCACGTCGAGAAGTTTACGCTAAATGGCTGACCGACACCAATAACCCATTTTTCGCACGCTCCGTGGTGAACCGGGTCTGGTTTCATCTGTTTGGTAAGGGGATAGTTGATCCGGTGGACGACTTCCGCGAATCAAACCCACCTTCCAATGAAGAATTGCTGAATGCGTTGGCAGCTGATTTTGCCAAAAACAAATTCGATATGCAACACCTCATTCGTACGATTGTGCTATCGACTACCTATCAGTTGAGTGCCAAGCCGAATGCCACCAATGCCGATGATTCTCGGTATTTTTCTCGTTCGATCCCACGTCCATTGACTGCGGAACAGTTGCTGGATGCAATTTGCGACCTGACCGGTGTGCCAGAGAAGTACGCAGGTCTGCCAGCAGGCACCAGAGCGATTCAATTGCCCGATGGCGAGGTGAATCACCCGTTTTTGAAAACGTTTGGCCAGCCCGCGCGGGAATTAGCGTGCGAGTGCGAACGGGAGAATGAAGGGAACCTGGCCCAGGCGTTGCAACTCATTAATGGTGCCACCATTAATGAGAAAATTCGCCAGCCGAACAACTGGCTGAAGGCGCAAGTAACTGCCAAGAAAGCAGATACAGAAATCATCCAGGCACTATATCGACGAGCATTCGCCCGCAATCCCAACCCACAGGAAGTGCAGTTGCTGACCGATTTTCTGAAAAAATCTACCAACCGCGACAGTGCGTGGGAAGATGTACTGTGGAGCATCCTGAACATGGACGAATTTTTGAGTAATAATTAATTTGCCAGCTATTTGTCCCACTTGTGCGTGTTTGCCAGCAGAATCAGATCGAAGTTGCTGGACCTTTGCAGTACGGCACTTGTCGATTCTTCGCTGGGCGCATAATGTATTAAATCCAGTGAATTCCATCTGCAATCATGGATTCCCTGCCGGAGTGGCGGAATGGCAGACGCGCCGGATTCAAAATCCGGTCTCCCCTAAAGAGGTGTGGGTTCGAGTCCCACCTCCGGTATTTGGACTACGACAATTTTATTGCGATTCTATTTTGCACATTTCTTTAGATTCCCACCAGTAGCGTAAGCATCGCCTATACCTGAAACTGCGCATTTTGGTTGCACCACAACTTGCAGGCGTGGTACGATGCCCACAGAAAACAAGCGTCAATTTCGCAGCCATTTGTGCTGCTCAAGGCGCGTTCATTAATTTTTTCAGGAAATTCAACCATGAGAAACCATCTCCTCCTCAGTGGGTTATGTTGTTTGCTTCTTGGCACCGCAAATAGTGCGGAACGACCCGTGAAAGTGTTTATTCTGGCAGGCCAATCAAACATGGTTGGTGCAGGTTTTGTAAACGCCGATCCCAAGAGGAATGGAGGAAAAGGCAGCCTGGAGTATCTTGCAACAGATGCTGCCACCAAAAAGAAATACGGATCGCTTTATGAAGGGAATGGCAAATGGAAGGTGCGTGATGATGTGCTGATCCACTATCTCGAACGCAAAGGCAAATTAACCGTCGGCTATGGGAGCGGTGCAGACAGGATTGGACCAGAGTTTGCATTCGGGCAGATTGTTGGCGATGCCATCGAAGACCCGGTTCTGTTGATCAAATTGGCCTGGGGTGGCAAAAGCCTTGGCAAGGATTTTCGCCCACCCAGTGCTGGTGGGGAAGTAGGACCATATTACAAAGAAGTAATTTCCCGTACGAAAGAGATTCTGGCTGATCTTGGCAAGCAGTTTCCCGAATGGAAAGGTCGTTCGCACGAACTGGTGGGTTTTGGCTGGCACCAGGGCTGGAACGACCGCATCAACCAGAAGTTTAATGATGAATACGAATCCAATATGGCGAATTTCATCCGGGATGTTCGTAAAGAACTGGGTGTACCCAATTTGCCCTTTGTCATTGCTGAAACGGGAATGACCGGACCGGAGGAAAAACATCCCCGGGCACTGTCGCTGATGAAAGCTCAGGCCGCCGTTGCAAAACAGAAGGAATTCCAAGGTAATGTGGCGTTTGTTCCCACACAAGCGTTCTGGCGCTCGGTAGAACTTTCGCCAAATGGGCAGGGGTATCACTGGAACAGTAATGCGGAAACGTATTACCTGATTGGTGAATCAATGGGAACGGCGATGTTGAAAATGCTGGCACCGAAGTAATTCAGATACTGCCAGCAGTTCGATTTTGCAAATTGTTCTACTTTTTCTTCTGTTTTGCAAACATTGGGTGGCCGGGATCACCACGCGACAGCATGTAAGCATACAGGTCCAGCACTTCCCGTTCTGAGAGCCCATCGAGCAGCCCCACTGGCATCATCGATACTTTCGAATCGACCATGCTTTCCACATCGTCTTTTTTGATATCAACGATCTTGGTGGAATCTTCTGGATCGGTCAGCACGGTGTAAACACCGCCTGCATCACTGACAATCCGACCTGCATAGGTCTGGCCTGATAATGTAGTGATTTTCAGTGATTTGTACTGATCTGAAATCACCTTGCTTGGATCAATTAATGCTTCAGTCAGGTCTTTGTTGTTGAAGCGACCTGCTAACTGGCTCAAATCAGGTCCGGTGGCCCCACCTTCACCAGCAAAACGGTGGCACACCACGCAACGTGCTGCAGAGTACATTTTTTGGCCATTCACAAAATTGCGTCCAGTCAGCGGCTTCTCAATCAGCTTCAGAATTTCTTCCGTTGTCCATTTTTTGCCGGGTCCCTTTGGCTTGGGCAGTTCCTTGGGCACGTAAGGTTTGCGAAGTTTCGCTGCCTCAATCGCAACACGTTCCACATCCGTTGCAAGGTTGTAGGTATCGTTATCGATGAAGTTAATGAAGCCGATATAGCTGTTCCCGCCGCTTTTCTGGCGAGCTTCGTTCAGCCATTCAAAGAAGAACTTGCGTTGTTCCATCGTCCAGCCTTTTTCTACATTACGTAAGGCAAAGGCGTAATGGGTTTTCTGGTCATCGGGTGCGTTCTTCATCATCTTTTCGATGGCTGCACCATACCCTTTATTGCGGGCAATCAGTTCATCAATTTCCGCACGGGAAATCGGCTTCGAAGGTTTCTTCATCAGCTCAATTGTTTTTGCCAGCACGGTGGGGGATTTTACGTAGACCAGCAGTTGAACCAGCTCACGATTCAGAGCATCACTTGCAGCGGGATAGAGGGGATCCCATTTCTTGGCAAGCTTTTCTGCCCACTCGGGACTGGCTTCACCCATGCGAATAAAGATCAATTGGTAGACACGCACCAGATCGGTCTGCTCGCTCACAGGCAGTTTTGCCAGGTCGAGCTTATCAAGTGCAACCAACAGATCGGCCTGATTTGCACTGCCACCTTTGCGTGCCAAGGCAATCGCACCATTGATCAGTGCGGTGGGGTCTTTTTCAGCTAATACCAAGTCTTTCCATTGGTTCAGGGGTTGATGCTCCAGCGTGACGCGAGCAGCATAACGGATAAAGCGGTCTTCGTGCTTCAGATTAGGAATTGCCAACGCAATCGCCTTAGCAGCATCTCCACCGGGACGATGGAATGCTTCCAGATCATGCCTCAGTTGACGCAGGTCAGCGTTTTGGGCATCTTTGTAGTCCGCTTTCGCGGTAGATTCCTTACCGGTATAGGTAACACGATACAGTTCCGATGCAATACCACGCCCACCGATGGTAAAGTACATCGCCATCAGGCCCCACCACAGCGTCGGTCAATGGCAGCGGTGTACGCGACAGAAATTCTTCCTTGATACAGGAATAACTGCTCCCCTTCGGGGTTAAATGCAGGGCATAGATGGTGCCGAAAGTCCAGTCGCAGATATAGAGTGCTTTCTGATATTTTGCAGGGAACTTTGCACCGTAGCCAAACGTCACCCCCACGGGTGAACCAGGGCCAATATTCACCAGTTCGGGCAGACTGTCTGGGTACCAGGTGGGCCATTTGCCGGTACCACTTCGCCAGCCGAATTCACTCCCACTGGTGGCATGCATTACACGCGTCGGGCGGTACCATGGTGACCCCAGATCCCACTCCATGTCGGAATCGTAAGCAAACAGCTCGCCATCGGCATTAAAATCGATTTCATAGGTGTTTCGGAAACCACTGCTGATGACTTCCCAGGTTTTTCCTTCTGGATCAACCTTGGCAATCCATCCGCCAGGTGCCATCCGTCCGCGGGCATGTCCACGGGAATCCCAGTGGCGTGGCAGCAACAGATCTTCACCCCAGGGTAACGGATTGGTGCTGTGGGCCAATGGCTCGGGTGGATCGGTGTGATTGCCACAGACAATAATGATCGATTTCCCATCTGGCGAAAGCCGTAACGCATGTGGTCCATGCTCGCCACCACCACGCAGGCTTCGGAGAAGTTTAACTTCGTCAAACTGGTCATCACCGTTGGTATCTCGCAGGCGATAGAGACCGCTCCCCTGCCCACCGTTGACAGATACGTACAGGCTGTCAAATGCAAAAAGCATGCCCTGCGCAGCACTCATTTTCACGGGTAGTTTTTCCACACGAACCGGATCTTTCGAACCGATTGCTGGCAGTGTCACTCGGCATAATCCTTGATTCCCCTGATCCGAAACGATTAACCGACCTTTCGGATCGACGGTCATGCATACCCACGAACCCAATTTGTCTTTGGGGACCGTAAAGAGCTTTTCCACCTGATAATCAGGTAAGGTTTGAAATACCTGATCTGGTGGGGCTTTCCCAACAGGTTGGGATGGTGCCCGTTCAGGCAGTTGTTCGAATGTGGTTTGTGCCCAGGTAGGAATGGCAATCAATGCCATTGACAGCACAGCCGAAACCACCCAGCGATTGTTTCTGGGTTTGTAATTCATGGAAAGGTGTCTCCTGCAAGGTATGGGCAGGTAAGCAAAACTTATAAGTTACAATTACATAATCGTTAGTTCTTTACAAGTATTCGTTTAGCTACCCCAATTGAAAGAATCATGGAAATTTTTATAATTTGTGGACTTTCAATCTTTTGCCGTCTAGCAATTTTCGAATAGGTTTGAACGAAATTTTATGCCCATTATTCTGAAAGTTGTTGCTGGTGAACATGCTGGCGAAACATTCGAGTTTCACAACCACCGTACTTTTGTTGTGGGACGATCGCGCCAGGCTCATATCAGCATCCGTCACGATCCTTACATCTCCCGGTATCACCTGGTGATCGAGGTGAATCCGCCTTATTGCCGAGTGAGAGATCTGGACAGCCACAACGGATCATTCCTGAATACTCTGCAGGTACATGAAGCAAATCTGCGGCACGGCGATGAATTACGTGCTGGCAAAACCACCATTCAGGTAGAAATTACCGCTGATCCAAACCACGTCATCAACACTTTTGATGAATTACTGATTCAGCAGGAACAGGATTGGCTCGTGCAGATTTGTACAAAAGTAGAAAACTATCAATCCCAATATCCCGAATTGATTTTAGAACGTGGGCAACTGCTGGAATTAATTGACAATGAATGCCGTTTGCGAAAACTGCTTGGGGACACACCTACTGCCGCCGAATATGAAAAGCGATTTCCGGAATTACGCACGGCAGTAAGAATGCTGCTTGCTGATTATGCCAATGAAGCGCCTGATCAGACAATGCAGATCAATGCGGCACCGAAAGCAAAGTTGCCTGAACTACGCGATCTATTATCACCTGCCGAGCCAAAACTACCCCAGCTCAATGGTTTTCGGATTCTGCGACAGATTCGAGAAACGCACCTGGGGCGGGTATTTCATGCCCAGGATTCTGATGACAATCTTCTGGAATTGACCCAGTTGCATCAGCCGATCTACCAGGAATCCCACCGCCAGAAGTTAATCCAATCGTTACAGCAAGCGATGCAATTGCAGGTGCGCAATCTCATTACGTACCAGAACTGCTTTGTGGAAAAAAATCGAGTGTATTTGATCAGCCCACCCATCATGAGCACGCCGCTTCTAGAATTTCTGAAGTATGGCATGGGGATGCCATGGCAGAATGTGGTAAGTTTAGGGATGAAATTGTGCCAGATCCTCAAGCCAATCCATGAAGTGGGGCTGATCCACCGTGATATCCAGCCCGCAAACATTTATCTGCACTCCCACGAGGGCTCCGAAAGCGTTCTGTTATCGCAATTTGGCATAAATCAGGATTATTTTTCCAGCGAAATGAGTGGGATCACCCTGCTGTCCGATCATTCGCTGATTAATCGTTATTCAGCACCAGAATTGCTATTGAACTATAACCTGGTCAACCATTTGACGGATCAGTATTCTCTTGCTGCGGTTATTTATGCGCTGCTGGGCAATCGGGAACCATATCCGTCGATCAGTGATCACCAGTTAATCAGTGAAATGCTGGCCAATCCTCCCACGCACCTGAGTGAAATCCGTGGCGACTTACCAGAAGAACTGGTCCGGATTGTGCATCAGGCGATGGCACCAATGCCCGAAAATCGCTTTCAAAGTGTTGCAGAGTTTGAAGCCAACCTTCAGGTAGTACTGGAAACTGGTGGGTCAGTCGAAAACTCTGGCCCGACATAGTCTCCTGGGCCAATTGGATGGCCGCGAAGGAATTCTTCGGCCAGCATCCGTTTTTTTCCGGCGGGCTGTACTTCCAGAATTTCCAGCCAACCATCACCCGTGCGTACCTTTAGCTGTTTTGGTGTGGCAATCAGCCCACCTGGTGTAGTTGGCATTTCATCCGCAGGTGGGGCAGCAGGTACTCCCACCCGCGGTACAATAATCCGCAAAGAAGGCTTTCCGGGGCGGTGTAGCCAGGTAAAGGGAGCCGGCCATGGCTGCATTGCCCGAATGTGACAATCCACCACTTGTTTACTGCGTTCCCACGGAATCAAACCTTCTTCTTTCGTCAACTTGGGTGCCTTGGTAACCAAAGAAAGATCCTGTGGGATGCCGTGGGTGGTGCCAAGCCGAATCTGGTCAATCGTCTGACAGGCCAGGTCCGCACCAATCATTGCCAGACGTTCTTCCAGTTCTCCCGCATTTTCTGTCGCACCGATGGGGGTGCTTTGTCTGGCTAACATTTCCCCCGCATCCAGGCCGGTATTCAGTCGGATAATAGTGACGCCCGATTCAGCATCACCTGCCTGTATGGCACGCACAATGGGCGATGCCCCACGGTATTTGGGGAGAAGCGAAGCGTGGACATTGATCGCACCATGGGTGGGCACGTTCAAAATGTGGGCCTTCAGAATTTGCCCGTAGGCAGCCACCACGTACAAATCCGGTTGAAGTTCGCGTAATTGCTCCTCCCACGGTGGGAGATTGATATTTTCTGGCTGAAAAACTGGAATGTTGTGTTCCAAAGCAACATCTTTCATGCCCACGACGGCCTGACGGGTGCTGGAACGTCTTGCACCCACGTTGCGGTCGGGCTGGGTAAACAGCCCCACCACCTGTATGGTGGGGGCGGTCAGCAATTTTTGAAAGGTGGGGACGGCAAAACCGCCCGTTCCCATCATGACAATACGCACGCACACTCCAGAATGACTAAATGAACGAAAACTAATTAATTAAAATTAATTCATTTATTGTGGGACTAACTGATTCAATTGCCGCTGTACTTCATCATTCCAGACATAAACCCACGGTTTTGCCAGTGGACTGTTCAAGCCATAGCGGGAACCCGGTGCCCGTGGCATGGGCACCAATCGGTACTGATCACCCTGAACCTGTTGCAGCACAAACAGATATACGGTATCACGAAGTAAAATCTGATTTTTGCCATGCAGGCGGGCATCTTCAATGTTCAGCACACTTATTTTACCACTGACTGCACCAGCCTGAGTGGGGCGAATATCTTCCACCACGTCCACCACGGGTGAGGGGATACCTTTCTCGTTCACTGTCACGTTTACCAGCAGAAAATGGCTGGCGTCCAGCATTTGTGCCCGAGATACCACCACCGGACTGGTTTTTGTAAACGCCAGATAACCAAGCCAGCAGAGCCAGCCCGCGAAAGCAGCCCCCACGATGTACATGGGCATACGACCTATTTTCATCGAACTCTCCGTCTCAGGGCGGCGGTGCTGTCCCAATGAATGGTAACACCTTCCGTTAAGGCTTGTTCCAGTGACAGAAGATTGTGAAAATCGGAACGCTGGTCGCTCTCGGTTTTCGACAAAAACTCTGCATCAATCAGATTGAAAACGATTTCGCCGATATCATCACGGGTCTGAATGTTCCACAATTCAAAAAAGGTGCGGGCAAAAACCCCCAGTTCTTTGCGGGCGAATTCAATCATGCCCAGCACAAATTCGCGCCCGGTAATATGGCCAGGGGTGCGGTCGCCCACCTCTTCTGCATGGGTGATTTTGGCAGAGGTATAATCGAGTGATTCGATCGTAAATACATACGCAGCAACAGGATAGCGAGGATCCGATCGCACAATATCGAGTAATTCGGTGTAATTCATGGGTGCTCTGGGTGCGTCGCGTCTGGTTCTATCTCACTTAGCTGTCATGGTGGGCATTTTTGGGGTTACTCAGCACGGTCAGAATTTCGGATTGGGCCACGGGAAGGCGGCGACCATCTTCAAATTCCACCAGCAATCGTCTGGCAAGAATCTCCTGGGCAATGACACGCCCCTGCCCTTTACCAGTTACAATGCGTGCCCCCACATTGGGCAATTCTTTCAGAAATTCGTCGTAGACATCCTGTTCAAAGCGTAAACAGCACTTTAACCGTCCACAACGGCCTGAGATTTTCGAAGGATCCAGAGTGGATTTCTGGATTTTGGCCATCCGCATGGAGACCGGTGGCATTACTGCCAGGTGGGTATTGCAACAAACAGGTTTCCCACAATCGCCGAAATCGGCCAGCAATTTGGCCTCATCCCGCACCCCAATCTGCCGCAGTTCGATGCGGGTGTGGAACGCTCTGGCCATCGACCGCACCAGCTCGCGAAAATCGACCCGCCCTTCGGACAGAAAATAAAGTACGAATCGTTCCCCACCGAACGTGGTTTCGATGTCAACCACCTGCATTGCCAGCCGATGTTCAGTTATGAGCCGCTTGCTGGTTTCGACATATTCCGATTGTTTTGCCTGTTGCTCCTGCAGCTTCCGTTGGTCGTCAGTTGTTAATTTGCGAAGAATTTCACCCACACTGGGGTCTTCGAGTTGCTGCACAACTTGTGGAGTGGCTTTCGTTAACAGGTCACCCACCTCAAGGCCACGTTCAGTCTTGATAATGACCTGATCGTGGCGTTCGTAAGTGCTTTCGTTGGTAGGGGTGAAGTGTCCCAGACGTCGCATTCTGCCATGACGTACGATATAACCTGTTTGTTCCGCCTTGACTGACACGTAAAACCACCTGCCCCACTGATGTAATAGGGGTGATTTTAAGGGTTTTGCAAAGAGTTGCAACCAGCATCACCCACGCCAATTCGTAATTTTGTGGGAAACATCCTGAATGACGAGTTGGTAAGCTTAATGAGAAAGTGCTTGGAGCCGTTACTTCAGCGTGGTCTTCAGCAATTCCTGCAGCGACTTCCACGATTTTTCATCCGCATCGGCATTATACGCCAGACCGTTGACACCTTTAGCATCAACACCTTTCACCGTGAAAGAATGCTTCGCACCTGGGTAGGCAATGAAATCCAGCTTCACTTTCGCATCGGTGACTTTTCCTTTAAAAGAATTGATCACCTGTTCCGGGATGAAGCTATCATCGGCACCATGGCAGATCATCAGTGGGCATTTGATTGCTTTTGCTTCCGCTTCGGTGGGAATTGGTAATGCGGCATGGAAAGTGCCCACCGCTTTCAAATCGGCACCTGTGTAAGCCAGTTGCAAGGCTGTAGAACCGCCGAAACAGTAACCAATTGCAGCAATCTTTGTGGCATCCACCTGGGGCTGTGCCTGAAAAGTCTTCAAACCTGCTTCGGCTCGCCCACGCCATACTTCCAGATTTTCACGCACCTTCCCAGCAAATTCCCCCGCTTCTTTGGGGTGTTCCGTTGTTTTACCATCGCCATACATATCCACACAGAATGCCACGTAACCCAGTTTGGCCAGCATTTCTGCACGCATTTTGGCGTAATCGTTCAGCCCCCACCATTCGTGAACAATCAGCACGCCGGGCCTTTTTGCATCCACATTTTCATAGACCATGAAGCCTTTCAGCTTGGTGCCCTGGTATTCGTATTCAACCACTTTGGTTTTCAGTTCCGCAGCCATCATCACCCCCGAGCAGCCCAGAATCAACAGAGAAGTCAGCATGTAACGCATTTCGTTCCTCCTTGGTTTTACCGTTGTCATTTTAGTAGCCGCGAGGGCAAAGTGACCGCTGAAATTGACAAATGGAAATTATTCCACTTGTATTAAAATACCCAATTTGTGCTGTTTCTGCACTTGAATCGCAAACAACGGCAACTCATCCAGTTGCTGGTAGCCTGATTACACTTGCTGTGTGGGTGCGGTTTCGATACTCATCGGCCCCCACATTGACCACTTTGGGAAGTACCTGTTTCAAATTTTTGATGAGCCGTCGGCATTAGCCGCGGTTTACCTTCATACGGTTGTGCCAACAACCGTCATTCCCGCAGGCGGGAATCCAGTTCAGTTTGTAAATTACCGCGGGTTATTTTTGCTTCTATCGCCGTCGGCAGCAAGGTTCTATTTGAAATCTCATGCGAAGTCGCGAGGACGCGAAGAGCACCTGAGTTGATAACGAGCCTGAAGCGTCAGCGAAAGAATTTAACTTTGAGCTTTCGGCAAATCAGGCATCCACTTACAACTGTTCAGGGTGTGCTGCTTGCAAAGCCTTCCGTTCTTTGGCAAAACAACGGGCTTCTATCCGCGTTCCAACATCGTGCAGTACCTGGTAATAGGCCCTAGTAGCCTGCTGGTCAAAGGGCATCTCCGCAAGAGTAATTTGCAAATATTCACGGGCAGCATGCAAATGACCCCCCCGCGCCAGGGCACAGCCAAGGGCAGCCTTGCTAGTTGCCGAATCTAGTAGATACTTCACAGCTTCGTAATAGTGGTGAAGGTCGTCAGTATGGTCAGCAATTTGGGTATGTAATTGCCAGTAATTAATAATACGCATCTGGAAATATTTACTTGAATTAAGCATCAAATTTCACTAAGAACTAGGATTAAACACTTAGTCAGCAACGCTCAGCTTGGCTAGATGAAAACTACTTCATCCCCGTATAAGCAAGCCTGCGATTCCCAGCCACAATAGCCTTGAAGATTGGCACCTGATAGTGATTATTTTTTATAATAAGAATCTTTGAAACGTAAGAATATCTAGCATAACAGTGTTACAGCATCGAAGAGGAGTAGCTAAAAAGCAATCGTAGAATTAGCTGTTCAAGACGAATTCCTGCAAAAATACTGGTAGTTTATCCTTTGGAAAGCATCCAAAATCATATCCGGTATCATCTCCATGCAGTCTAAAAATTAGTATGCCATTAGATAGCAAAACTCTTCCTTTGATTATCGACTTATTACTAAGAACAAATGAGAAACAACCTATATGGCGAAGAGAGTAAGCGCCTGATTCAAAACTAGAGTATTGAAATGCCGATTTAAAAAGATCAATTTCATGAGCGTCGTGTGAGTGCCATGTGTTTCCATTACAGCCAGTAAGGGATACACTTGCTAACATTTCAGGATTAGACTTAAGCAGATAAGCGTCCTCGATATTTTGTCTTGAGTAAATTGAAAGCAATATACAAAATGTTAGTGATAAAATCACAAACAAGGGAAGACCAAATACGACCAGACATTTAACGACCCAAGTGGGTAGAAATCGTAGTTTTGATTTTGCTAGCTTATCCATAACATAAATTCCGAAGGAAAGGTAACAGGGAGAGTTGCTGAAAAATTCTCATCAAAAGTTACGTGTGATTAAATGGCTTATAGCCGTGCACCAACTGAAGATATCTTGCAGCACCATTCGAGTCAAAAATGTTTCTAGTACCATGTTGATCTTCTTTAAACGTATAATCGTCAGCAACCGTGACTGCTACAGTATAATCCCATACAGGGTTGTCTGACCTGTCTAAAGGCAGTCGTTGCCTACCGGATCCGCCGAACAACCACATCATTGGTACTGTCCAAATCGATGTAGACTGAGAGTAAATTTTGAGTCCCCATCGATATGAAACGAGATAGCAGTAACTTGACACTTTCTTTCACCCAAATTGATCGGAAAAATTATCGTTCCCGATGAAATGGCAGCCGCCGTCTACCGTTTTCCAAACATCATACCCGTATCGCTCGGTCGACACAAGGGTTAAAGTGCCATCGTATTCCGTGCGGCTTCGAAAGTCGTCCGAAGGGCGACTTTAAGACGGTTGTGCCCACAACCGTCTTTGCCGCGCGGGCGGGAAATCAGTTCAAACACTCTTTTCGATCTATGAAGTTTGAATGTGAGGCCCTTTAACTGGGAACGCGGACAAGATGCAGTGAGACGCACGCGCTACAAGAAATTAAGGCTATGTCCATGATACTTCAAGTCTTCGCACTGGATTCCCGCCTTCGCGGGAATGACGGTTGCTGGCACAATCGTTTGATTGTGGTCTCATTACAACAATTAACTTGCAAAAACATGTCAAATGTGCCGTTTGAAGCACTCGTAAGCCCAGGTTTCGGCACTGCTGCCCAGCGATTTTCCTGGTGCGATTTCCGCAAGCGCTTTTACAGTAAGTATTTACAGATATTTTGTATTTTTTTAGAAATTTTAGGGAACAAAATGTCACTATGATCGTCTATATAGTACAGGCGTGCAGAAAAGATGAGAAACCACTCATCGGTTGTCGCTTTTTCTTCCCCACCAATATCTGTGGTGCGAGATTCGTCTATCATAATGGTTTGTTGTTGGCGAAAGGGGTTTTCATGCCACGGGTGGTACTGGCAATGAGTGGGGGCGTTGATAGTTCTGCCTCCGCCGTGCTTCTCAAAGAACAAGGGTACGATGTGATTGGCCTGTTCATGCGGACGGGTACGCACTCGGAACAGCCAGACGATCGACGAGATAACAAAAAAGGGTGCTGCTCTGTAATCGACGCTGGCGATGCACGCACGATTGCCGATCGGTTGGATATTCCCTTTTACGCACTCGATTTTGAACACGAGTTTGACCAGATCATCGATTACTTTGCCGATGAATATCTGGCGGGCCGCACCCCGAATCCGTGCGTGGTTTGTAATAACTGGTTGAAGTTCGGCAAGTTGTGGCAATTTGCCCAGCAGTTGGAGGCAGACTTCATTGCAACCGGACATTACGCACAGATTATTGCTGGCCCCGATGGACCAGAGTTGCACCGTGGCGTCGATGCGGGCAAAGATCAGTCGTATGTGCTGCATGGCATCAAGCGGGAAATTTTGCCCCACCTGTTATTTCCGGTGGGAGGCTTTCAAAAAGAACAGATCCGTGCCTACGCAGCCCAGGCCGGTCTGACAAATGTGGCCAACAAGCCCGATTCTGTGGAAATCTGCTTTGTGCCCGATGGTGACCACGCAAGGCTGATTCGACAACGTCGACCCAATTTGCAAACCGCAGGCAACGTGGTCGACCCGGAAGGAAACGTGCTGGGTGAACACGATGGTTTTGAACGCTTCACCATTGGCCAACGGAAAGGATTAGGAATTGCCACCGATCGCAAGCGGTATGTGCTGGCAATTCTGCCCACCACGAATACGGTGGTGCTGGGTGATTCGGAAGATCTGGATTCATCCGGTCTGGTGGCCAGTCGGGTGAATTGGCTGATCGAACCACCCACGGAACCACTGGCATGCCTGGCGAAAATTCGCTACCGACACACGCCCGTGCCCGCATCTGTGGTGGTAGAAGAAGATCAGGTGCATGTAACGTTTGAAGATCCCCAAAGTGCGGTAACTCCCGGGCAGGCAGTGGTGTTCTACCACGGAAATCGGGTGCTGGGGGGAGGCTGGATCGAACAGGCCGTGAATTCACTTTGAATTATGAGCCAAATCGACTAACATAAGTTACCGAAACGAACCAGGTGAGGAGTGCTGGCAAGATGTGGAATCAACGAAAATGGCTCGTGATGGCCGTGTGTGCTGTAGCAGCGTTATCTGTTGGCGTGGGTGGGTACTTCGTTGCCCAGGAAAAAAAAGATCCGCCCCCACCAGAAGAAAAGAAAACCAAGGCACCGGAACTGGAAGGTGGCGTTGCCTGGCTAAACACCGGGAAGCCCATTTCCATTGCCAAAGACCTCAAAGGCAAAGTGGTGCTGCTCGATTTCTGGACGTTGTGCTGCATCAACTGCATCCACGTGATGCCCGATCTGGCCAAACTGGAAAAGAAATACGAAAAGGAACTGGTGGTGATCGGAGTGCATTCCGCTAAGTTCGAAAACGAAAAGAACAGCGAAAGCATCCGCAAGGCAATTCTGCGATATCAGATTCAGCACCCCGTTGTGAACGATGCCGAGATGAAAATCTGGGATAGCTACGGTGCGAATTCCTGGCCCACCTTCGTGCTGATTGATCCAGAAGGAAACGTGCTGGGTGCTACATCCGGCGAAGGGAATTACGAATTGCTGGATAAGGTGATCGGTAAGGTAATTGAAGAACATAAAAAGAAAGGCACCTTAGATGAGAAGCCGATTCGCTTCGATACCGCCCAGTTTCGGGATAAAGTGGATTCCCCACTGTACTTTCCTGGGAAGTTGTTGGCTGATGAAAAATCGAACCGTCTTTTTGTGGCAGACAGCACCAACCACCGAATTGTGATCAGTGATCTGGCAGGAAAGGTTTCCGCAGTCGTTGGTACTGGCAAGCCCGGGTATAAGAATGGTTCCTTTGCCGATGCCCAATTCGATGATCCCCAGGGAATGGCATTGCTGGGCGACACCCTGTTCGTAGCAGACCGCAAGAATCACTCGATCCGTGCAGTGGATTTGAAGGCTAAAACAGTGACCACCTACGCAGGCACTGGTATGCAGGGAGAGGACCGTGAACTCGGTGGACCGATTGCCGAAACCAAACTCAATTCACCCTGGGCGTTGCTGATCAACGGCAAGCAGATGTACGTGGCGATGGCTGGCTTCCACCAGATCTGGGTGGTAGACATGGACAAAAAAGACACCAAGCCATTTGCTGGCAACGGACGCGAAAATATCAAGGATGGTCCCCACTATTTTGCGAACTTTGCCCAACCCAGTGGCTTGACCACCGATGGCACAACGATATTTGTAGCAGACAGCGAAACCTCTTCCATCCGTGCAGTGCCAATGAATGGAGAAGGCCGTGTTTCCACCTTGGTGGGCACCGGGCTGTTTGATTTTGGTGATGAAGACGGTGTAGGAAAGGAAGCCAAATTGCAGCACTGCCTGGGAGTTCTATACCACGAGGGTTTGCTTTATGTGGCTGATACCTACAACAGCAAACTAAAAACTATCGATCTGAAAACCAACAAGGTAACCACAATTCTGGGACCTGGGAAAGATGCCAAGGCACCAGAATTGAACGAGCCAGGTGGACTTTCGATTGCCGGTGGCAAGATTTATATTGCCGACACCAATGCCCACCGGATTCGAGTATACGATTTGAAAACCAAAGCATTAACCACATTAACGTTGTCAAACGTGCAGCCGGTGACCGGGAACTGATTCTTGGCTGCTGTGGTACAATATCAGGACGATATTTTTTTGAGAGCCGCCCACGGAAACAGAGCAAGGAGTAACGATGTTGAAATTACCTCTCTTCGTAATGCTGGCAATTTGTTCTGTCGGCTACGGGCAAAAGCAGGAAGGAATCAAGGCAGCCCGTGCCTGGTTTGAACCCACAGAAGCTAAACCAGGCCAGGTGGTTACCCTCAATCTGGAAGTAGAACTGTTCGATGGCTGGTTTACCTATCCGTTTACGCAGCCAGATAAAGGTGCCCGCTTCCAGACGAACAAAATCACCTTCCCCACGGTGGAACAGTTGCTGTTCGTCCGCACGATGATCGACCCGAAAGGTGGGACCGTGAAAGAAGAAGGGGAGATTTCGATCCTGCAATTCCCCACCAAAGCCGTTTTTCAACGCAAAGTCGTCGTGCACCCAAAAGCAAAACCAGGCGAAGTTACTGTGGAGTTGAAAGCATCCTTGCTGGCGTGCGACAAAAACAACTGTCTGCCACCTAAGAGAATGGTGCTACCAGCCAAACTGAAAGTGCTCGACACTCCTGCAGTGGCCGTTGACCCGGAATACGAAGCAGAAGTGAAGAAACTGCTGATGAAGTGATACCGCCAACACCATCCCCCGCAGCAAATCAGGGAATCTCCCTTATATCATTTCCAAAAGCCCCAGAATGAGCCGCGAATTTTATTCCCCTCGAAAGAGACGCAGGGAAACTTTCTGCCCCAGTTCAGATCTTGTATGTTGACCGCCTTTTTCGAGTAATCAGGTAAATTGCCTAACTTTGTTCAAGGCACCTCAAAGGTGAGAATTCTTTCATCGACGAATTTCAATTGAGTTCCTCCCACCGGTGCGGTAAACTACATTCTTATATTCAGCGGATTGAGAGCGAGGTTTTCATGTCGGAACACCAGATCAGTCGTCGTGTGGTGCTGCGTGGGTTGACTGCTGCAGTGGCTTTACCCTGGTTGGAATCTGCCAAAGTGCTTGCAGCCAAAGGAGATAGCGTCGATGATGCTCCACCGAAACGATTTGCCTTTCTCTTCTTCGGCGATGGTATTCACCCACCACAATGGTGGGCGAAAGGCACTGGCCAGCAGCTCGAACTGGGCGAAGCATTCCAGTCGCTGAAATCGATCCAGCACAAAGTCAACTTCATTAATGGTTTGTGCCACCCCAGTAATGTGGTGGGGGGGCATGCCAAAGGTGCCGCGGGCATTTTAACAGGTATCCAACCGAAAGGTGGCCGCGAAATCCGTGCCGAAACCAGCCTAGATCAGCACTTTGCCAAAAAACTGGGTGATGCCACCGTGCTGCCCAGTCTGGTGCTGGCGTGCGAACGCTCCGTCAGTGGCTTCCACGAGTCGGGCTATTCAATGATGTATTCTTCCCACGTATCGTGGAGTTCACCGGTTTCACCCGTGCCAGCGGAACTTTACCCCGCACTAGCTTTCGACAGCCTGTTTGAAAGCAAAGGCAATAAAGTTCACCTGAGCGTGCTTGATCAGGTAATGGACCAGTTGAAAGACGTGTCCGGCAAGGTTTCGGGTGCGGATAAAGCCAAAATCGATGAATACACCACATCGGTGCGGGAAGTGGAACAGCGACTGGCAAAACTGGAGAAGCAATCGCCAGACAAAACGAACGATAAACAGGCTTTGAAAGGGAAACGTCCGCCTGAAGGGCTGCCGGAAACAATCGACGAGCATTCCCGCCTGATGTGCGACGTGATTGCTCTGGCTTTCCAGACCGATCGAACGCGAATTGCCACTTTATTGTTGACGAATAACCTCTCTGGTCAGGTATATCCGTTTCTGGGCCTGCGAAGTGACCACCACAATTATTCCCACAACTGGAATGGCAAAGAATTTGCCGCCATCAGCCAGTTCTGGGTGGGGCAGTATGCCTATCTGCTGAACAGGCTGGACGCGATGAAAGAAGCCGATGGTACCGTTCTCGATCATAGCTGCATTATGCTGGCCAACGAACAATGGACCGCCCACAATGCACCGAAGGTGCCACTGCTGATGGCAGGCAGCCTGGGTGGGAAGTTCAAAACAGGGCGTGCTCTCGATTTTGAAAACAGCAAAAATCGCAAAATGAGCAGTCTCTACTTGAACATTATGGATCGAATGGGCCTGCCGATGGAAAGCTACGGCAATTCTTCCGAACATCTCGCCGACTTCTAAGCATTATGCAAGACACTCCCAAAATCACCCCCACCGTGGGGCGAATCCTCATTGTTTTCTCACTTTTGTACGTCTCCCAACTTTCTGCATTCGCAGCACCGCCCAAGGTGGATTTCCTCTACCCCGCAGGTGGGCAGCTTGGCACCACGGTCGAAGTCACGCTGGGAGGCAGTGTCGCACCCTGGCCAGCAGAAATCTGGGCCAGCCATTCCGGAATTACTGCCAAAGCGGCAAAAAAAGCGGGTGAAATCTCGGTCACAATTGCCAAAGATACCCCACCTGGCATGCATTGGTTGCGTGTGTACAATGCGGACGGTGCATCCATTGCCAAACCGTTCATCGTAGGGCAGTTATTAGAAAAAAATGAGAAAGAACCCAATGATCGCACCGAGCAGGCGAATGCCACCGATCAGAATGTTGTTTTCAACGGCAGTTTACAGAAAAATGGCGATGTTGATTGCTTTGCGATTGATGCCAAAGCCGGGCAGACCATCGTTGCTTCACTGCAGGCGAACAATATTCTCGGGGCACCGGTGGATGCGATTCTGCAACTGACTGACCTGCAGGGGAATGTGCTGCAGCAAAATCACGATCATCAGGGATTAGACCCACAAATAGCCTTCCCGGTGGCAAAAGATGGGCAGTATGTGGTGCGAGTTTTTGCGTTTCCAGCAACACCTAGCAGCAGCATCCGCTTTTTTGGTTCCACTGATTCGGTGTATCGCCTGTCGTTAACAACAGGACCATGGCTGGATTCTACCTGGCCACTGGCGGTGCAGGAGAGCAAAGCAGAAAAAGTAAAATTGATCGGCTGGAACATCCCTCAGGGTACAATGATGGCACCCAGCCAGCCTGCGGGAGTCGTTTCACTGCCAGGTGGGGGGAATTTTGCAACCGTATTGCTGGAAAACCACCCCACCTTGGTTCTGAAAACACCCCACGAACCATTGGAATTGCCTGTCACCTGCAGTTGTCAGTTGCCAGAAAATGAGAAAGTGGTGAGAGTGCAGTTCCTCGCCAAGCCTGGGCGGTTGCAGATTGACTGTTTTCCTGGAACGCCCGATCGTGCGATCACACCCACGATGCGATTGCTGGATGCTGCCCAGAAGCAAGTAATTTATGTGGAACCACGCACCCCAATCGACAAACCGGTGCTGAGCACTGTCATCCGCACTGCTGGCCAATACACCCTTGAAGTGCGGGATCTCTATCAGCAGGCTTCCCCGCGCTCTTCATTTGCGGTGAGGATCGTGCAGCCCAAACCCGATTTCGAAGCCATCATTGCCGAAGACCATTGGGTGCTGCCACTGAAAGGCCAGTTGGACCTGGCAGTGAAAGTCGAGAAAAAAGACGGTTATCGCGATCCCATTGAATGGAAAGTGACCGGTTTGCCAGCCGACGTGGGGCTTGAGGTGCTGCCAGCAGGGAAAAAACCTACCGATCCGGTCACCATTCGCCTGCGTGCAAAAAAAGCGTTCCCCGCAACCACCTTCCAGATCGTGGGCACCAGTGGGGCAATTTCGAAAGTGGTCCGCTTTTCCCACCCAAATGGACTGTCGATTGACCAACTTTGGCTACAAAGTAATTAGGCCCTGCCGTGCCGCACCTGGAATCAGGCTGCCGTTAAGCAAGGGAATTTCTTAAAAAATCTCACTCGAAGTCGCGTAGCAGAAATTGGAACAAATACGTTAACTGCGGATTTCTTCAGACGGTTGTGAAAACAACCGTCATTCCCGCGAGGGCGGGAATCGAGGGTAAACCGATGGATAATGGCACTACATACAAATGAATTGTTAGCCGGTTTGCATTCCCTGGGGCAGCAGACATCCTGTCTACACAAAATCAATTCCACCATAGCGACACTTGGTCTACGAAGGTGATATCAATTTTGCAAAAATTCACAAAAAAGTTTCATTTGACGCAAGTCGATACCGAATAAGCAGTTACAACGGCAAATTTTGGCAAAAAGTCGTCTTATCGAGAAAAAAATTGCCAAAATCGGCAGGCACGAGGATATATTATATGTGCATGGAATTAAGTCCATGCTTTGAACTGGTCTTTGACAACTCGAAAAACGATACAAGTACTGCCCTGTGGTGAAGTTGTCCGACAATTCGTTTCTAATGACCGGAACCTCACCACGGGACAGGATTTCCCTGTAACCGCACTTTGGGATCACGAGCCGGAAGCGTCAGCGACGGAAATCTGCTTTGCCGCCCCGAGTCGCAAGAACGCCGGAAATTGCATCGTGAGCCGCGGTTTGCTTTTGTTTTCTTGCCTTCATAGCCCGCAGCGCTAGCAAGGGAATTTCTTACAACATTCTCACGCCAAGCCACAAAGACGCGAAGTAATACTGAAATCCGTCATTCTCTCGTAGGCGGGAATCCAGGGCGAAAACTGAACATGCCTGGTCCGCCACACCTTTAATTTCGCCACAGGAGCGTTTGCGGCGGGCATGCTCGATCTTGCCTACCAGTCGAATGCCATCCGACGTGGTGATCAGCAGGATTTCAATTGGTTTCAGTTCGTATTCGCCACCGCCCTTGGTGGCACGCTCAACGCCGCCTTCGCCAACACCTGCTTCACGGGCGATACGCCTTTGCGGACGTCTACTGGCAGTATGAGGGCTGATGAGATTGCTCTTGGCGATCTGTTGCTTTCGCAAGACGAATTCGATCCGAACGGTGGCATTGAAGCAAAAGCGGTTGAAGAAGTATTCATTCGCGTTGCCCCGATTCTGAATCTGCTTGTGGGTGGCAGGATCATCCGCACCACGGCCGAGCATCCGTTTATGTGAAAGATCAGGGGTGGGTGCCCGCGAAGTTCCTGCAGCCCGGCGACCTGCTACAGTCGGAGGATCAACAGTATCTGCCTGTCGAAGGCGTGGCTGATAGTGGCGAAGTCGAAACGGTTTACAACTTCCGCATCAGCGACTACCACACCTACTTCGTCGGCGACCCCACCTGGGGCTTCGGCGTCTGGGCACATAATTATGGCAAACAAGTAAGAGCCAATGACGGCCGAAGTTTGAGTAAAATGGCAGCAAAGTATAGGGTAACGAACAACATTTTTTCAAAGGATACTAATATTGCGGTCATAAGATATATAACTAAAAATGGAACGATCAAACATGTATATGGTCGAGCTGTGCGGTACGGGTACCATGCTGAAAAGGATGCATTTAATAAACTTCCGCGTTATGTGCAAGAGAAACCAAACAAATACATTAAAGGAATTTATACAGAGTTTAAGCCTTGCAAAGGATGCGAAAACTCATTTTCAGGAAAAGGATCAAGCAGGATAATGATGAATCTGCCTCAAAGTAAAGTAAGATACTCGTTCACAGGGCCCCAAGATCCAGGTTTTGGCACATATATTAGCAAGCTATTTCCAAAACTCTAGATATTAAAAATTGGTTTATTATATGAAAAAAACTACAAAAATACATACTCATTCACCAATAGCTAAAGTGCGTCTTTCACCGTGTGGTGTGTATCTCACAGCAATTTATGGCGAACAAGATCGTATTGCAACATGGCGAATAGAAAACACATCAGAACCAGAGCTTGTCTGGCAGCATCATTCTGAAACCAATAACAATCCTCGTATTCGCTACTATGATTTAGCATATCACTCTGAAAAACCCATAGTGATCTGTGTTGGTCGTGCAAAGAAATTGACTGCATTTGAGGCAGCATCAGGCAAATAGCTTTTTCAAATCGGTAAAGGTAATACTATTGAAGATGGCTATTCCGCTGCGATGTTCTCAAAGACTGGAAATCAGATTATCGCTTCAAACTTTCGCACACAAACAACAGAAGTGTTTGACTTAAATTCTCGCGAACGAGTACAGCGATGGAAGCAGGATGCTGTTAATTCATACGCAGTGCATCCTTCGGGCGACCATATTTTTGCTAGCTTTAGCGGGCTTAAGAATTCATGTATAAGAGTTTTTAAGATTATTAACAATAAATATTTCATTGTTCCTATTCAGTTTATGTTTAATTTTATTGTACAAGGCATAACATTTAGTCCTTGTGGCTCTTATTTAAGGAGCGCAACCGGTCATCCGGGCAAGGGTAATAAGTGGGATAGATTGAGCTGTTTGCGGAACCTGTTTGTTCTTTGGTATTCCTGGTTAGCCAGGTAAATATGAAATTCTCTAGTTCGACCTGCCAGATCAATTGCTCGGGCGTGTAGCATTGCCTGGGCTCCTTTCGTTTTCCAGCGCATTCCCGTGCGGCACATTCGATCCATCACCAGGTGCCGACAAGCCCCTTCAATCACCCCGGTTGCAATCGGCAGCCCCTGCTGCAAATAGCTGTCATATCTCATCCGGTGGTAGTTCTTTTCAAAGTAGTTGCAAACCTGATTAATCTTCTTTAACTTTTCTGCTTTCAATTCGCTTTTTGTCGCTTTCTGACGGATTCCCGAAACCACACTTTTCACATCTCCCTTCAGGATTCTCAATAGGCGGTCTCGAGCAAACGCTTCCTGATGTTCACGGTGAGACTCAAACACTTTTGCCGCATCCCACACATAACTGGCAACATGAATGATATCCAGGATATCAATTGTTTCGTATGAATCGAAATTGACATCAGATGCTTCCCACAAACTGGTCTGACCATCCATCAGCCGTACCAAAGGCTGACCTGATTGGTGGCGACGTTCGACCTGTTCTGCTGCCCACACCATCGCGTGGTGCGTGCCTCTGATCAGCACCCCCTCCGCATCACATTGCGACAAAAATCCCGCAACCACTTTGCCCACCGGTTCGGGGCGTTTCTCCTCACGATTCGAGTTTTCTCGAAATAACGCTGCGACAATCTCTTCAGCCGTTCGAAAATATTCATTCACGGAATATACGGTCGCCAGCGTCGCCATACGCCGATTACCAGGAAAATACCGTTGATCAAACGCTGGAATCGCCTTCGTCTTGCGAACCATGGGGACTCCTTTGGCATCGGCACTCACCACCAGAATCTTTCCCTCTGCTGTTGGTGCAGGAATTGGGATCTCATTCAGAAACTGTTCTGCAGATTCACTCAGATTGTGGATATTTCGTTCCAGAGTATCGACCGGACTCTTTTGCAGATACAACAAAGAAATCACATCTGATGATTCCTGATACGACATCTTTGTACTGAGATAATGCATTACCTCGCGAAACCACGGCGAATATGTGTTGGCTGGCATCTGAATCATGACATCCACAGGATACAAATCAATCTTGCGGCCAAGATCAACGCCATAAACATACTGCTCAAACTGATGCTCACCAAAGATCGTTCGGATGGACCGTTGTCGGGGTTCTTCGCTGCGATGAAGCACTTCACCAGTTTCTGTCTGGATCTTATCTCCCAAGTCGCCATCGCCAAGCATTTCCAGGTACAACGAGATTGCTGAAGCGCCAATTTGAGCAACCGATTGTTGAACATGTTGCTCGAAATCACGAATCGGCATGCATTCCTGTACAGCACGATTGACTTCTGATGCGAGTCGATCAAATAGGCCAAACAGGAAGTTGGGGTTGATTGAAGAAGATGTGTCTGGGATAATCATTATTGGGTCTCCTGCGATGTTTGGTTGTTAGAACCCCTGATATCGCAGAAAGACCCATCTTTTTACACCCCAATTTGCTAAATCAGTCACCCAACCCTCCCGAATGACCGGTTGCACTCTTATTTAAGTGCTACTGGCGGAATCCCACCATATGATTGCTCAGTAATTAATATGCATAACTTCGAAGTTACAAGATGGTCACGTAGAATGGCAATGACTGATCCTCGAGTTCCTCAGTATTTTTGCACTGCAATTGATGAAGCAGAGGCATCTGATGAGTCTCCACTAATTGAACGCGCTTGCTTTCTCGACACATCTATTCTTCTAGTGCCAGATATGAACGGTATGTTACAATATTTTAACTGCAAAACTGGTCGTATCACCAAGCAAGTGTCCATATCAAGTAATCCATTAACATCCATTGATATATCATATACATCTGGGAAATTTGTAAGTTCTGCGTACGATGGTACAATTTTTGTGTTCGACGTTAAAGATGATTCACCTGAGCGATTCTGCTTATCCAAGCTGGATTCCTTAGAAAAGTATACTCCGACTTCTGTAGAAGAGCAAAATAGGATTCAGTATGACATTTATGAGACATGACGGGTGCGATCGCTGTGGTGCGCAAAAACAAGCCCTGAATGGGGTATGATGTGCCATTATCTGCTGTAGCTTCCAATAGGGCTTGAAAAGAGCACCCTTGCTGGTTGAGTTTTATTCAGCAAAAACAACGCCCAAACACTAAGGGGCAGCTTCATGGATAGTGCCCTGGTAGATCTTTGATAATTAGGTATACAATCTACGCATTCCACTGATGCGAGTGGGCCATGCTCGACCTGGCCTACCAGTCCAACGCCATCCGCCGTGGGGATCAGCAGGATTTCAGTTGGTTCCAGTTCATTGCAGCCACCGCACTCGGGGGCACGCTCAACGCTGCTTTCGCCAACACCTGCTTCAAGGGCGATACGCCTTTGCGGACGCCAACTGGCAGTATGAGAGCCGACGGGATTGCTATAGGCGATCTGTTACTGTCGCAAGACGAATTCGATCCGAACGGCGGGATTGAAGCAAAAGCGGTTGAAGAAGTATTCATTCGCGTTGCCCCGATTCTGAATCTGCATTTGGGTGGCAGGATCATCCGCACCACGGCCGAGCATCCGTTTTATGTGCAAGATCAGGGGTGGGTGCCCGCGAAGTTCCTGCAGCCCGGGGACCTGCTACAGACGGAGGATCAACAGTATCTGCCTGTCGAAGGCGTGGCCGACAGTTGCGAAGTCGAAACGGGTTATAACTTCCGCATCAGCGACTACCACACCTACTTCGTCGGCGACCCCACCTGGGGCTTGAGCATCTGAGCCCACAATGCGAAGTATGAACGTGGCATGCCCGCAACCACCTTCCAGATCGTGGGCACCAGCGGGGCAATTTCGAAAGTGGTTCGCTTTTCCCACCCAAATGGACTGTCGATTGACCAACTTTGGCTACAAAGTAAATAGGCACGAAGGTGCCTTGTTCCAGATTCACAACTTTCTCGAGGCTCTCCATGCGTCAATTATCACTTGTTCTTTTTCTGGCAGGTGCTCCCATGCTTCTGGGTGCAGATACCACCGGCTTTTTGAATCGCGAATTCAAAGATGCAGATGGCAAAATGGCCAAATATGTGCTGTTTGTGCCCCACGAACTGGACAAAAATAAGCCCGCCCCGGTGATTCTGTTTCTGCACGGATCGGGCGAAACAGGTACCGATGGCTTAAAACAGGCCAAAACTGGTCTGGGGAATGCCATCCGCAAGCAGGAAAAAACTTTCCCGTTCATTACTATTTTCCCACAATCGCAGGAACGCACCTGGCGTGCGGGTTCCAAAGATGCCAAACGGGCTCTGGCAATTCTGGACGAAGTGACCAAAGAGTTTAATGGCGATCCCAAACGCACCTACCTGACTGGCCTGTCGATGGGTGGCTTTGGCACCTGGAGTCTGGCCGCCGCCCACCCCGAACGCTGGGCAGCAATCGCCCCCGTCTGCGGTGGTGGAGATCCCAAGGCAGCTTCGAAGATCAAAGATATTCCATGCTGGTGCTTCCATGGTGATGCCGATAAAGCAGTGAATGTGAAACTTTCGCAGCAGATGATTGCCGCACTGAAAGAAGCCAAAGCAGAACCCAAGTACACGGAATACCCTGGAGTGGGCCACAATTCGTGGGATAAAGCCTACGGCACTGCCGAATTGTACACCTGGCTCCTCAGCCACAGCAAAAAGTAGTAGCGAAATTTAGATTCCTTTTGTGTGAATTCCATGCCTACCAAACAAATTGACCAAATCTTGGCAGCTTACCATGCCACTTCTGGTAAAGACTTAGATTTAAGTTGCTATGAAATGACAGACCAAAACTGGGCAACACTATTAGAAGTTGCCAACGACCTTCATCAAGTTGTAAGCCTCAGAGTCGTATTGAAGGTTGTACCAACATCTGTCATTGTCCAGTTTGCTTGTTGTTTGCCCAATCTCAGACATTTGTATGCAGAATCAGTCAATGATGCGGACCTTATTCTCATCAGTGAAAAACTCTCTGCACTTACGACTCTGAACATGACGCAAACCCAGAAGGTGACAGACGTTGGGGTAGATGCCATCGCCAACCGGCTCACCAACCTCACTAGCCTCTACCTCGAAAGAGCGCAGATCACGGACGTTGGGGTAGATGCCATCGCCAATCGGCTCAGCAAACTCAGCATCCTCGATCTTTGGGGGGAGCAGGTTACGGACGTTGGCTTGAAGGCGATCGCAGACAGGCTCACCAACCTTAACAGCCTCACTCTCTGGGCTGAGAAAGTTACGGTAAACGGGTTGAAGGCGATCGCAGACAGGCTCACCAACCTCTGTAGACTCTCTCTCTGGAGCGAGCTCACTGATGATGTGATGAAAGCAATCGCCGACAAACTCACCAACCTCAGTAGCCTCACTGTCTGGGGCGGGCAAGTCACTGACGCTGGGGTAAAAGCAATCGCAGAAAGGCTCAGCAATCTCAGTACGCTATTCCTCGGCGGTACACTTGTCACTGACGATGGGGTGAAGGCCATCGCCGACAAACTCACCAACCTTACCAGCCTCACTCTCTGGGGCGGGCAAGTCACTGACGCTGGTGTAAAGGTCATTGCAGAGCAGCTCGCCAGTCTTACTAACCTAGTCCTCACCCATACCCAGGTCACTGACGATGGGGTAAAGGTCATCGCAGAGCAGCTCATCAACCTCACCTCGTTAGACCTCAGCGGTACAAAGTTCACGGACGTTGGGGTGAAGAAAATTGCCACCCAGCTCACTAGTCTTACCAACCTAGACCTCACCAATACACAGGTCACGGACGTTGGGGTGAAGGCCATTGCAGAAAGGCTCACCAGTCTTACCAAGCTACACCTCACCAATACACAGGTCACAGACGATGGGGTGAAGGCCGTCGCAGAAAGGCTCACCAATCTCACCACGTTACACCTCAGCGGTACGAAGGTCGCTGACGCTGGGGTGAAGGTCATCGCAGAAAGGCTCACCAATCTCACCACGCTACACCTCAGCGGTACAAAGGTCGCTGACGCTGGGGTGAAGGCCATCGCCGACAGACTCACCAACCTCAATAGCCTCGATCTCAGCAGTACAAAGGTCGCTGACGCTGGGGTGAAGGCCATCGCTGACAGACTCACCAACCTCACCTTGCTACACGTGGAAGGGTGTAAAAATCTGACGATCCCAAAGGAGTTTGTGCGGGACTTTGTTAAGGTCTCTGCTATTCGGGATTATTTTGCAAGATTGAGCAAAGAGGAAAAGCGAACTCTTAATGAAGCGAAGCTAATCCTCGTCGGCAACGAGGCCGTCGGAAAAACGTCGCTTGTAAACTATCTCATCCGCAATACACCTTGCACAGAAACTGCGAAGACCCCCGGTGTTGCAATCGAAGAGGGTGTGGATGTTCAGAGTTGGTATATGGAGAAGCACATTACTGGGAAAACACCACTAAAGCTGAACGTTTGGGATTTCGGTGGGCAGCAGGTGCTCGCAGAAACCCACCAGTTTTTCCTTACCGCGCGCTCATTATACCTGATTGTACTCTCGGCACGGAAAGAGAACGAGAATGAGCAAGAAACAAACCTAGTAGCTTGGCTTCGTTCGATCCGTTCTCGAACGATAGAAGAAGTTCCCGTCATTGTCGTGATCAATAAGAGTGAAGGTGACCAGCAACTAAAAATCGACGAAGCACGACTCCAGCGTGAGCATCCAGCAATCAAGCGGTTCCTTCGCACATCATGCGAAAAGAAATATTATGGATGCGGAATTGCTGAACTGCGTAAGTCCATCGTGGAAGTGATACGTACCGAATTGCCGCATGTCCGTGATCAATTCCCCGCCAGCTACTTTCAAGTGAAGGAACAGTTAGCAATAACGGCACGACGCTCGTCAATCCTCACACGGGAAACCTACCGTAAGAAATGCCGCAGTGCTGGGGTGCATGAACGAGCAGAACAGGAAAACCTGCTTACACTCCTCGACCGCATCGGCATAGTCGTGACACTCAACGATACCACACTGCTTGATCCGAACTGGCTTACCGCTGCAGTCTACCGTATTCTCACCCACCCGGATGTCGGGCAAGCTAACGGTGAGTTCGTTGCAGATCAGTTGGGCAAGTTACTCACCGGTCTGAATCCAAGTGATTACAAGCCAGAGCGGTGGCCCTTTATTATCGAAATGATGGAGCGGTTCGGACTGGCATTTCGCCTTCCACTTACTGCGAAGACTTACCTCGTGCCGAATCGGTCGGACGTGGCAGAACCGAATCTACCCGGTTGGGCAGAGAAAGGACTGCTTAGATTCCGCTACGAGTACCATCAAACACCAAACCGTGGCCTACTTCCTCGCTTCGTGGTTCTTGCCCACCAACACCTTACCAACCCGCGCATCTTGTGGCTCAATGGAGTTGTGCTGGCGATTCAAGAGTGCGAAGTGTTGGTTAAAGTGCAACAACATGACCGTCGTATCGGAATTACAGTGCGAGGTCCTGAAGCGAATCGCCGAAGTGCGTTGGCGATCGCACGAGAACACTTCGCTAAAGTTCATGATCTCAACAATCTTCAGGTCGGCACTGATGTTTATTTGAAAGTGCCGGTCGAAGTGCCTGAATGTCCCGACGCTGCTTTTGATTTTGAGTTCTTGTGTTCCCTGGAAAGCGACGGAGTAAAGCAAGTGACTTTTCCTGGGAGCAACAGTCGATTTGAAATCAATCGTCTCCTTGCCGGCATCGGCCCAGAACCGCATCGTTTCTCTGATAAAGAGGAGGAACTATTGGCTGCACGCGACAGTGGTGGAACTAATTTCAAAATCCATGGGCCAGTCACGATCAACCACCAGCCGCAAGAAGGGGATGTGAACAACATCACCGTGAACAACTCTGGTACGATGGCAGGTAGCGCAATCGGCAAAAGCGCAAGAACGCAAGCAAAAAACATCATCAATAGTGGCAATCACAACGAGGATCCTTTTGGGAAACGCCCACCGATAAAGCCGTGGTGGTCAGCACTCGTCGGTCCAATTGTTGCTGCTATCGTCGTATCGGTGCTTGCCGCAATGTACCTGTTCGGAGCTAACCAAAAGGTGGCCGTATTGTTATTGATCGCATCAGTGGCGTTCGCTGTTGTATACATCGTTCAAACGCGTTATGCGTGGAGGTCCGCTAACTGGCCGAAAATCCTAATCTACATATGCGTTTCTACTGCGGCGGCGACAGCGATGCTCCCCTCCTTAAAGGTATTTTTGAACTTTACAGACCTTGTGAAGCTCCAATTCTTCATAGACCAGAGCCCCCTTGTCTGCCTCTTTTTCTTAGTCGCTTCGGTCGCATTAGCCGTAATTCAAGTTTATCGTGAGCGACATCACCTACACGAACATGGGTAATTGGGGTGTTGTTCGAAATTAATAGAATACAATTGTCCACATATCCTGCCGCCTAAATGGATAATCTTTTCAGCAAAAAGTAGTTCCAAGCAATCATTTTCATCTCAATTCTGGTGGCTGATCGGTGCAAGCAGACCTTTTCATACAATTCTCACCACTTCGCCGGCCAGATACACTTGACGCACCGTGGGAAACCTGCCAACCTGAAAGTATATCTGGGGTAGAAATTCATGTATTTTCAAAAACTTTTTGCATTCTCAACAATATTAATTGCTGCAGCGGCCAATATCTCTGCTCAGGAACCTGCCCCCGCACCAGGTCAGGTGGGAAGTAGCCTTACTCGTGGGTTTTCGGCGTTCATTATCAGCGAGCCACGTTTTCCCGAAACAGATGTGCACAATCGCAAGAATAAGTTTCACGATTTGGTGAACGATCATGGGTTGCGCCCCACACTGGCGACATTTGTGCGGCAAGTTCCGAAAGATGCGGATAGTCCCACGGTACAACTGCTGAAAAAACAGGATGAACTGGCTGTGAAACACGCCCGCAGTCGGCTGGGAACCTATTCGGTTTTTCTGACATTGACGAATGAATATCGGAAAGATGAAACCCGCGACGCAAAAAAGACCGAACTGGAAACATTCGCAAACGGCTTGGGTGCCAAATTATTAACGGTTGGATTGGCTTCCGCCACGATTACGCCCGATGGTGCTGCAGCACCTGTAGTGCCACCAGAAGTGCAGGCGATTGGTTTTGGCCCGGAAGACGACATTGTGGTATTGCTGTACAACGACTTCCGAATCCGGCACCGCTGGGTATTCCGTTCGGAAGGCTCCACCGCAGATGATTTGGCTGCAATTGAGAAAGCAGTGGCTGATTTGTTAAAAAATTGACATTTTTGGCAAAATATTGCAAATCGTTACAAACGTTTTGGCTTCAAAATCGTTGTGTTAGTTGACAAACTATCCCGTCTAATGATAGTCTGTATGGGCGAATAGCGAAAATCATCCCAACTGATCGGGTTGAACCGGCCGATCAATTGGCAAATCATGAGAAATCGGTTAAATTTTTATGGATTGGATGTTCTGGCTTCCTGTATCCTGAAAATAGGTGACAATCAATGAGATGGGACATCTAGCCCACGTGCCAACTTACCTACATTAATAATGGCAGCCAGGTGTTTACCTGGTGGGTATCGTCGGTACATTTTGGGTCGTCGTTTCATCCTTTTGGAGTGAATTGATATGGCAGTAGATCCAGGCGTTTGGGGAATCGACATTGGTCAGTGTGCCCTGAAGGCAGTACGGATGCAGATGATTGATGGCAAATTGACTGCCACCGCGTTTGATTACGTGGAACATCCGAAGATTTTGTCGCAGCCGGATGCCAACCCGGATGAACTGACACGGGACGCACTGGAAAAGTTCATTTCACGGAACCCCACCAAGGGGGACATTCTGGCGTTGGGTGTACCCGGACAGTCCGGTCTGGCGCGATTTGTGAAGCTGCCACCAGTCGAAGAAAAGAAAATTGCCGACATTGTGAAATTTGAAGCCCGCCAGCAGATCCCCTTCCCACTGGAAGAAGTGGTGTGGGATTTTCAGAAAATTGGCGAAGGCACCGTCGCAGATGGTTTCGCGATGGATACCGAAATCGGTCTGTTCGCGATGAAACGCGACGTGATCAGCCGGTACATGGGCCATTTTCAACAGGTGAAACTCGAAATCCACCAGATTCAGATGGTGCCACTGGCCCTGCTGAACTTCCTGACTTACGAGATCCTGAAGCGGGGTGGTGCCGATGGCGACACCTCCCCAGCCACCACCGTGGGCAAAAAGCCATGTGCTGTTGCCCTGGACATGGGAACGGACGCTTCAAACCTGGTCATTACAGACGGCTTCCGGATTATCTGGCAGCGTCCTATTCCGTTAGGTGGCAACCACTTTACCCGCGCACTGACTCGCGATTTGAAATTAACGTTCGCGAAAGCAGAGCACCTGAAGCGCAACGCAGCCAAATCGCCCGAACTTCAGAATATTCTGAAATCACTAAAACCAGTGCTGAGTGAATTTGTGGGGGAAGTGACCCGTTCGCTGGGTTACTTTACCAGCACACACAAAGATGCCCACGTTAGCTTTATGGTGGGCCTGGGCAGTGCCTTTAAGCTGCCCGGTTTGCAGAAATATCTAGCAGACAAACTGAACATCGAAGTTAAAAAACCTGCCAAATTCGATCGTTTGGAAGGCGAGGTGGTGCAGCAATCGCAGGTATTCCAGGAAAATATCCTCAGCTACCCAGTGGCTTACGGTCTGGCACTGCAAGGTTTAGGGCTGGCCCGCCTGGGCACCAACCTGCTCCCACCGGAAATTACGGTGGAGCGAAAAATCCGTGCCAAGAAGCCTTACGCAGTGGTTGCCGCAGCCAGTATGCTGCTTGGTTCCACCGTATTGGCATATGGGTATTCAATTCCGTACAAGCAGGTAACTGATAAGAAAATCGAAGAAGCAATAAAACTGACCGCACCACTGAAAACAGAAGTTGGTACGATTAAGACCAATATTGAAGGCCGCAAAGCAGAAGTGGCTGCTACCCAGAAGCAGGTCGAATCGATTATTGCTGGTCAGGCAGAACGCCCCAACTGGGTGGAACTGAATCGCTTCGTTATTGGCTGCCTGCCAGTGCCTGGCCCCAACGGCAACATGACCTCACCGGAATTGCAGTCTTATTGGAGTGTCGGTGCAGACAATCCCCCCACCGGCGTGCGGGCAATTCAGAAGTTTCAGGAACGGCTTGGCAAAGGGATCGACCCATTAACCGCACTGACCGATGATGATCTTCGCCAGTTCCTGGCCATGATCGATCTGGAAACGGTGCACACCCGCTACACCAAAGATCTGAAAGGTGTCTATGATCGCATGGGCGAGCTGCACTTGAAGCAGATCGGACCTGGCCGTCGCTTCCCTGGTTCAGATTATTATCCCCAGGATTGGTGGCCGGCAGACAAGATTACGAACAATCAGGCACCTGGCGAAGAAGTAGCAGAAGAACTTCGGCCCGAAGGGGAAGGCTGGATCGTTGAAATCCGCGGCTCAACCTTCTGGAAGCCACTGCCTACTTCGGAAACGGCACGCTTCATTCGCGATACGATTCTGTGGAATCTGATCAGTAAAGGTCGGATTGCACCCAACGGACTGGATGGCAAACCGATCACAACCGATCCTATTCTGGGCAAAATCAGCCACATTACCATGTTCAATGTATGGGAAGATAAAAACCCAGCCAAAGATCGTTTCATGTACATCGGCAACAGCCTGCTCGATTCCTTGATCAGTCCCGCAGCCGCACAGGGTGCAGGACCTGGAATGCCAGGTGGCGTCGGTAGCCCTGGTGGCAGCCCAGGCATGGCGATGCCCGGTGGCGACCCCAACAATCCTGGTGGTGGCGGTGCTGCGGCACCTGCTGCCCCACCCTGGACGCCGATTGGCAGCAGTGCCACCAATGGTGCAGGCAGTCCCTTTGGTGGTGCAATTCCCGGAGGACCAGGTGGTCCTGGTGGTGAATCTCCTTCGCCTGGATTTCCAGGCATTCCTATGCCAGGTGGTCCCGGACCAGGGATACCTGGCCCCGGTGGACCTGGAATTCCGGGCCCGGGTGTGCCTGGTTCAGGAAGTACGCTTTCCACTGTCAAAGCAAAGCCCCGATACGAATTTATCATTACATTTGTCTGGAAAGAACCGACACCTTCCGACCAGTTACGTGAAATCAAAATCCTGGAAGCCGCACCTGCAGGGACCGACCCGAATGGTGGATACAGATAACCCGATTGCCAAAACATGCTGACCTGTTCAGCGTGGGAGTAGAGCACACATGGCAAAAGCAAATGCTGACAAGATGAAAAAGCAGATGTTTTGGTTACTGCTCATTGCAGTGGTCATCGGCATCGTTCTGATCTGGGCCGGGGTGTTTTTAGACGTTGACAGCACCATCGTCGCCAAGACTGAAGAAAACGACAAAAACAAAAAGGAATTTCTGAGCCTGCAGTCGCAATCGAAAAAACTGATTGCGCAGCACGAAGCTCAGAAAGAAGAACTGTTTAAACTGCGGAACCAGCGCTGGCAGGAAATGGCCAAGCTGCAAAGCGGCCTGTTTTACTGGCCTGAATCGCTGGGTGAAGAACAGATTAATAAAGTTACTGGGAAAAAATTCGGTGATCCAATCAACGACAGTTCCTTTGCGGATGCTGTGAAAGATCGCTTCATTGAAGGTTACGAACAACTTGCGAAGGATGT
This sequence comes from Zavarzinella sp., assembly GCA_041399155.1. Classification (NCBI taxonomy): domain Bacteria; kingdom Pseudomonadati; phylum Planctomycetota; class Planctomycetia; order Gemmatales; family Gemmataceae; genus Zavarzinella; species Zavarzinella sp. Next base: position 429,255 of record JAWKTI010000002.1, on the reverse strand, counting down.
TGCCCCACTACAATTCGGTGGTGGCTGGCAGTATGCCTTCGATCGCCCAATCATGCAGTGGGCCAAGAGGCCATCTTCTGAAGAAATCTGGCTGGCTCGCGAAGATCTTTCCGTGCAGGCAGCAGTGGTGCGGGCAATTGCCAAAGTAAACAAAGATGTATCAATCATGCACCGTGTAGGGGCACCCAACGCACCTAAAGTGCTGATGGCCAACCGCTTAACAAATCCCCCACCCACGAATACAGAACGTAATGTGACCGTATACAACAGAATCTGGCGTTTGGATCTGCGTTTGGAAGCCGGCATGGGTGGGGCACAGTTATTGAAGGGCAGATTGACTAATCTTACCAATCGCCTGCAATCGTTTAACGCCACTCGAGACCTGATCTTCAATGTTTGGTTTACCGATGATGAACAGGAAAAACCATTTGAGTTCCATGTGGAAGGCACCCAGTTACCGGGCCATCTGGACTCGTTGGCTTCGATGGAAATACCTTTTGTGCAATCGAAGCATTCGCTGTTTCGCAGTGTGAACAGGATTGTGCGGGTCGAACAGGTGTTCGATCCACGAACTGCACCAGTGAAGCAGTTGAACAAAATCAGTTTGACAAAGTTAAGTGCCAAGCACGCTAATGCCCAGCTTCAGATGACTCCATTCAGTGAAAAAGAAGCGGAAGCAGAGAAAGCCGCCGCCGCACCCGTTGGTGGAGCAGATGGAATGGGTAGCGGAATGCCCGGCCCAGGTGGTGCACCCGCCGGAGTTGGCATTGGTGGCCCAGGTGGCGGCCCTGGAATCCCAGGTGGTCCTGGTTCTGGAGGTGCACAACAGGCTGCCGTAGGTGACTACACCACCAATATGTTGCCACGTCGCCGGTATCTTTCCCGCACAGAACAGGTACGGGCGATTCCTGTTGGTTTGTCTGTGTTAGTCGATCAGGCGTTCACTCTGGACTTTCTGGCCGCACTGGAAAACTCTGATTTGAGAATGCAAATTGTGCAAACTCACTGGACCCGCATCAACCGTTCTTCGATTGGTGCCAATTCCAGTTATGGCAATCCCGGTGGGAGTATTGGTTCACCGGAAGGTGGCCCAGGCTTCCCCATGCCAGGTGTTCCAGGTGGTGGAGAAGGTTTTCTGCCACCGATGCCGGGTGATCAGGATGGACGTGGCGAAGGCCCAGGTTCGATTGGCCCAGGCTCTGGTGGTTATACAGGCTCTTCCGATTGGCTGGGCAATGCTGCCAGTCGCGATGAAGACGCGGTCATAGGAAGTCTGGTAGAATACTCGGTGTATGGAATTGCTTCGGTCTATGAAAAATATGTCGAGCCTGCGACGCAAAAGGATAATAACAATCCGAACAATCCGCTGCCCAAAACCCCGGCTGGCCCAGCCATACCGCCCCCAGGGCCGGCAATCCCAGCTCCCAAGGGTGGTGTATAATGTTGATGGTTTTTGATAACTGAACTTGTGATGAATGGATTAGCCCACCAGGAGATAGATGATGGCAAAAGCAAAGAAAGGGGGAGGTGATGGACTCCTCAAGCTGTTTCTGGACAAAGGCGACAAATTACTCCTCGGCATCGGTGGAGTAGTGGGTGTCGTTTTTCTGGCACTTGGCCTGATGGCTACTTCAGGATCTGATCAGGATCCGGATGCCTATGCTAAGGAAATCAACAATAAAATTATGACGCTCCGCAGTCAGATGCAATCGGACAACGTCACGATTGATCCACTGAAAGGTGCGATTGTAGAACAGGTGAAACTGCCAGAAATCGCAGGTGGCTTGCCCGCAACCCAACCATTTGACCCAACTTTGCCTCCTGACAGTCGTCGGCGCAACCCACCAGTATTATCGTTGGTGGAAGCACAGGCGAATCTGGCCTGGTTGAAACTGGTCGCACCAGACATTATTTTCACCCCAGGGCAAAACCCCAAGGTGGCGGTTGTCAAATTACAGAAAAACGAAAAACCTGCTTCGAAAAAAGCAGAAGATGCGATTAAGAATCTGTTCAATGGTAAACCCCCGCCCCGTCGACCGCAGCCCCCACAGTTCCCGGGTGGCTTCCCAGGTGGACCGGAAGGTGGTGGCCCAGGTATTGGTGGCCCTGGATTCCCCGGTGGGCCAGGCATGGGCAGCGGTAGTGGTCCCGGTATCGGTGGCCCAGGACGGGGTAGTGGTAGTGGTCCTGGTGTACCTGGTGCACCTCCCACTCCAGGTGGCCCAGGCTTCGGCATGCCCGAAGGTGAAGGTGGTCTGGGATTCGGTGGCAGTGGTGCTGATGCTGGCTACGATTCCGGCCAACGTTATGGCGTGGAATATGTGGAAGTCAAATCTGCTGATGATTTGAAACAGATCCTCAGCACCAGCAAACTGGCAGTTACCATCAAACCACAACGGATGGCGATTCTGCAGGCTTCGTTTCCATATGCAGAGCAATTACGCGAATTTGCCAAGCATCTGCGTTACGCTAAGCCCGAAGATCTCTATACCCGTCCATACGATATGCCGGTATTTGCCGGGATCGACCTGGAACGCCGCACCAAACGTGGCACTCAGGTGGTCTCCGACTGGACCAACATTGATTACAAGGAAAACAGCCGTTTCCTCCGCTTTGGTATTGCACCAGCAGCACTGGAAAACGACTACTACTATGTGGTGATTCAGCCCAGCCTGACCACCCCCAGCCTGCCACAACAGGTTTCTGGTACGTATCCGAAGTGTCAGTTGTCTACCATTGCGGATGCCATCAAGAAACAACAGGAACAATATAACCGCACCCGCAAGCCAACAGATAATGGCCCACCGGAATCGTGGTTTAAAGATTCTTCCGAAGATCCCTCTTTCGGCAACCTCGGTGGTGGGATCCCTTCCGATGCCTTTAACTATGGTCAGGGCGAAGGCAGCTTCCAGTTGCCATCATCCCCCATGGGGCCAGGTGTGGGGATGCCAGGTGGCCAGGAAGGCAGTGGGTCCGGCGTGACCATGACTAATGTCACCCCACCTTCCCACTTGTATATTCGTGTGTTCGATAACACCATCGAAGAAGGTTACAAGTACGAATACCGGATGCGGGTGCGTCTGAAGAACCCCAACTTCGGTCGCAAAGATGATGTATCCATCACTTCTCATGCATTAATGAAAGAACTGCCACCGGCAGACTGGTTTGAACTGAAAGATGTGATTTCGGTGCCACAATCCAGCTACATGTATGTGATGAACGAAAAAACTTCGAACCCGCTGCCACTTTCTGCAGAAGAGAAGAAAGAACCACAGAAAGTGACTGACTTGAAAGAAGGTCAGGCACTGCTGCAGTTCCATCGCTGGTACGACCACATCAAACTGAACAGCGGCACCTTGACCGAACCAGTAGGCGACTGGGTGATTGGGGAACTGGTGGCAGAACGTGGCAAGTATGTTTACGGAAAATCATTTACCCCACTGCCATTGTGGTCGTCGATTTACACCACGTTTGAACTGCGACCACCGCCTGAAGGTGCCACTCGGCCCGTGCGAAAAAAAGATGAGAAAGATCCCGAGCGACGTGGGGTATTCTTCGAACCGGTTGCACCACGACGGATTCTGGCGGTCGATATCTCTGGTGGCAAAGTATCGCAGTACCTCAAACCTGTGGGGTCTGGTTTCTCGAAAACCATGACCGATACCTCTGCCTCTGAAGTGCTGCTGCTGATTGATGGGCAGTTGGTGCTGCAAACTGCTGCGGTTGATGCTGCCGATGATGTTCGCAAAGAGCGGGAAAAAGCCTGGCACGACTGGGTCAATCAGGTCAACATCGCGACGCAGAAGCTCAATCAATCTGCCGATCCGATGGGTGGAAAACCGGGCATCTTCGATTGATGCTGCTTGAGCGAGATATTTTCTCCTGACCACACCTTGTTACTTTTTTCAATTTTTTAATATTCCATTGCCGCCTGTTACTGAAAACCTATCTTAACTTTTTGGTTTTTTCTTATTGATAGACTTTTAGTTTGCAGGTGGGACAATGGGCGTTCGTCGTGATCGTTTGAATCTCCGACTTCGGTTAAAACAAGAATCGCGGATTCGCAATGGCCACTTCAAGCGGGAAGAGCGTGCACGTCGTCACAATCGTCTCCTGCAGTTAATGAAGGCCGGCACGTTTCCTTACACTCCCGTGATACAAAGCTGGCTCAGTGCTGAACTTGGCAAGCCAATCACGCAGATTACTGAAGCTGACGCGAAAGAGTTCGTCAACAAAGGCTGATTCCTTTCCGATCAGCTAACGCCAGAAGCAACCTTCACGATTCTGGCTAAACTCATCTAATAAATAATCCCCACAGCGTGACATTCTGACAAAAATGAAAGATATTTCATTTTTTGCGAGTGCTTTTTCCTACGCACCGATTGCTCCAGTGGGCGCAAACTGCTTTTCATTCACTATGAAGCGTGGGCTATGGCGAAGTAGTGTCACGAGAATTTGTTTGGGACGCAAAGTAAGGTCAAGCCTCTATTCCGAACAGAAGTACGTTGAATCTTGAAATTTGATTGGGTACTTCTGATTGTCCCTAATCTTTCTTACCTGTACGCAGCAGATGGTGAACCTTAGCCACATCCCACATATAGTGGCTAATCACATATTTTTCGACAGCAGTTTCAATGTGTTTCAGGCTCTCTTTGGGTTTACCAATGCCTTCGTAATAAAGCCCCACGTAGAGGTTGGCGTAGAACATTGCCTCGTTTTTATCATCCGCACTTAATTTGGCGTTCGTAGCTGTGACAATCACATCTTCGGGCTTAGCTTTGCCTTGCAGCATGGCATAAATGTCCATCATTGGAATACGGGCATCGGGTGCGCTGAGCTTCAGGATTTTGGAATTGGCTTTCTGTACACCATCTTTGCCACACAGACAGAGCCAGTACCAGAATGCATTTTCCACATCTGCACCAAACACTTCCTGGCCGATGTCGAACTGGCGGGCACCTTCTGCAAATTTTTTCACGTAGTAGTAGGAAATCCCACGTCGCCAGTGGGCGGCTTCCTGTTTAGGAAATACTTTCAGGTAACGGTCAAAATCAACAATGGATTCTGCCACTTTACCCAGTTTGAACTGCTCACCCCCACGTCGATCGACGGCGATGATCATTTTGTTATCCAACTGGTATGCTTTCTCGTAAGCACTGATCGCAGGATCATGCTTACGCATCGCAGCGAAAATTTCGCCCTGCATAAAGTGGATCTGGGCATTTTTGTCATCCAGTTTCAGCGCAGCATCCACATGATCCTGCGCTATTTTGAATTGACCTAGTTTCAATTGCTCCTGGGCAGAACGTAACTGGGTGGAAATATCATCCCCCACGGCAGTGTGTGCCAGAATTGCCCAGTAAACTGCAACAAAGGCGATCGTCCAACTTCGTGTCATCAGATGTTCCTCAAGGTGGGTAATTACAATCCTGTATCCACTAGATACATTGAGAAGTTCCATTGTATTACGGAAAAATCTTCTTGCCTCTCTTTCCATCCATCGAGTATGGTTGTGAGAATAGAGAAACTTCCGAAGGGTAATTGCATGAAACCATTGTTCTACTGCTGTTTTCTGGCATGTTCAGGCATCATTTCTGCTGCTGATGATTACAAGCCAGGTCCATGGGCAGAGCCCAAAGAAAATGTACCCAAAGGGAAGGTAACCGAAGCCATCTGGGAAAGCAAGGTTTTTGCGGGAACCAATCGCAAATACTGGACTTACGTTCCCGCACAGTACGATGGAAGTACACCGGCCTGTGTGATGATTTTTCAGGATGGAGAGTGGTATCAGCAGCCAAAAGGCCAATACCGCGTGCCCATCGTGATGGACAATCTGATCGATGCCGGAAAATTACCCGTCATTATTGCGGTATTTATTAACCCAGGCAATATTTCTGCAGAGGGTGGGGGTGAAAATCGTCGGAATCGCAGTTTCGAATACGACACTCTTTCCCCGCAGTACGCTGAGTTTCTGGAAAAAGAAATCTTGGAGGAATTGGGCAAGAAATACAAACTTCGGACCGATGCTGCCGGGCGTGGCATCTGCGGGATCAGTTCAGGCGGCATATGTGCCTTTACCGCTGCATGGGAACGCCCCGATCTGTTCAGCAAGGTACTTAGCCACGTGGGCAGTTTTACCAACATTCGTGGCGGAGATGTATACCCCGGAATGATTCGAAAGACCCAGCGCAAACCAATCCGTGTCTGGCTGCAGGACGGAGCCAACGACCTGGACAACCTGCACGGTTCCTGGCCGTTGATGAATCTGTCAATGGCAGCCGCACTGAAATATATGCGGTACGATTATCGCTTTGAGTTTGGCGATGGTGGCCACAACGGCAAACAGGGTGGGCAAACGATGCCGGAAGCACTGATGTGGCTCTGGCGAGATGAAGTGAAAACGGCAAAATAGTGAATGTTCAGAAAATCTGATTGAAATTATTAGAAATGCAACAAGGAGTATGCGATGAAACGTTGGTGGCCTGGAATTCTGGTAACAGTTGGCTTTGGTGCCAGCATGTGGTGTTACGATCTGTGGCGAACGAATGTGTATGCCCAGCGGGAGTATAAATCGGGAATTGTCTGGCCGGAACCACCTGTGGTAACGCCTGGCAGTACGGTTGGCATGCCACCTTCTGATGCCAAAGTGCTTTTCGATGGTAAAGACTTGAGCCAGTGGAAGAACGGTGAAAACTGGGTTATTGAAGATGGTTATGCCATCGCCAAAAAATCGGGCATTACCACCAAAGAAATGTTTGGTGATTGCCAGTTTCACTTGGAGTTTGCTACCCCGGCAGAGGTGAAAGGTGAAGGTCAGGGGCGTGGAAACAGCGGCATTTACTTTATGGGGCGTTATGAAGTACAGATTCTCGATTCATTCCAGAACAAAACCTATTTTGATGGCCAGTGTGCTTCCATCTACAAGCAGAACCCACCGATGGTAAATGCCAGCCGTGGACCTGGGGAATGGCAGACCTATGACATTATTTTTGAATCAGCTCGGTTTGACGAACAGAAGAAACTGATCAAGCCGACTACAATTACCGTGCTGCACAATGGGGTAGTGGTGCAGAATCATTTTGAATGCGAGGGAGGCACTTATTACGATCGGCCAGCAGCATATACGCCCCACGAACCACGTGGTACGATCAATCTGCAGTTCCACGGTAATCCGGTCAAGTTTCGCAATATCTGGATACGCGAATTGAAGCCTTTGGTGGGCAAGAAACCAGAACCAAAGTCGGAATTGAAAACCCCCACCAAAGAATAAGTGGAAGACACTTATCGTGTTGCTGTCGGGCGTTCGGTGCGTGGGGAGATTCCCATCGCAATAAATGCCATCAGCACATGCGGATTCAGAATTCGCTCCAGTGGCACAATTCCCCACGGGCGGTGGTGGTTTTTGTCCTGAATCATAAAGTTGCCACCACAGATCAATACTTCACGTATTCGGTTCCAGTCGATTTCGCTGGTGGTGCTCTGGACTCCACGTCGACGAATGGTCATTTCGCCCAATTCCACCTTCCCTTTCCGGCGGAATTGTTCGAGGTGCTTTGGCCAGAGACGTTGAAAAGTCTGCTGTTGAGCCACTTTCACCAGTGTGGCAAAATTGTTGAGCGACGAGGGAAAAATTGCCAGCCCACCATCTCGACGGACTAACAGCATACTGGGACCCACCAGAGCAGATACAGAGCGATCCACCGGGATCCATGCGCTTCGTGGTTCGCCATTGGCATCCGCTTCGCCCTGAAATGGCCCACAGTGGGTCACACCAGTCAGTTGCAGGCAAACAACTTCGTCCCAATTGAAAGAAATCAGGGCATTGTTTTGCCAGCGAAGTAATCCATGGGGATATTGCAGCACCCACAAGCCACGTTCTGAACGAGCAACTCCGACCAGCGACAACCCGGCAATTGCCATGCTGATGCAGGCAATGATCTCCAGAATGGAGTTTTCGATCTGTTGGACGTAGATGTAGAGCCCGCCCAAGGCGGCCGCAACGAGCAGCAAGGCACCCGCAATCAGGCGACGACGATTTTTGAGTTCGGAAATGGAGTAAATTTCCTCTGGCAGCCCCAACTCCTGGATAACCACGGTCAAGTGGTCTGGCCAGCCGGGGAGCATTTCCAAATCATTCAGTCGTTGCATGAAAGTCGATCCGTGCCGTAATTGTTCAGTGGCTTGTTCATCGCATCAGGCAGTATAATATCAGGAATTACTGAAAGACACCAACAGAAACCAGTTCATACACCACCGATGTGGGGATAAGTCATGCTCGTAGTGATGCAGAATCAGGCAACTCAACAGCAGATTGATCGCGTGATAGAAGCAATTTGCCGCCTGGAGCTGACCCCCCACCCATTACCCGGGGCGACTCGCACAGCAATTGGAATCACCGGCAATACGGGTGCGGTTGATTCACGGCAACTGGAAGTCCTGGATGGCGTGAAGGAATGTATTCGGGTGACCAAACCGTACAAACTTACCGGGCGGGAAATGCACCCTGCGGATACTGTAATCGATTTTCCACAGTCCAGGATCAGCTCGCAGCATTTCACGATCATTGCAGGTCCCTGTTCGGTTGAAAATGAAGCGATGATCGCAGATACGGCCCGTTTTCTACTGGAAAACGGCGTCCATTTCCTGCGGGCGGGCGCGTTCAAACCACGCAGCAGCCCCTACAGTTTTCAGGGAATGGGCCTGCAAGGAATTGAAATCCTGAAGCGGGTAAGGCAGGAAAGTGGCATTGGAATTGTTACCGAGCTGATGGATGTGGAACATGCTGCGGCATTTGAAGATCAGATTGATATGGTGCAGATTGGCACCCGAAACATGCAGAATTATTCGTTGCTGAAACGTGTTTCGCAGATGCGGGTTCCTGTTCTGCTGAAACGTGGAATGAGTGCCACTCTGGATGAATGGTTGATGTCGGCAGAATATATCCTGGCAGGTGGGAATTATCAGGTGATCCTCTGTGAGCGTGGTGTACGGACATTTTCCGATCATAGCCGGAATACGCTGGATCTGTCCGTGATCCCACCTGCCAAAGCACTCTCCCACTTACCGATATTTGTGGACCCCAGTCATGGGACAGGGAAACGAGCCTACGTACCCGCAATGGCCAAGGCAGCCCTGGCAGCGGGTGCGGATGGGTTGTTGATTGAAATCCACCCCACACCCGAACAGGCAATGTCCGATGGGGCCCAGTCGCTCGATTTTGTCGGTTTTCAGCAGTTACTGACCTCACTTCGCGAAATGGCCCCAATCATGAACCGGATGGTGAATTAAGGATGAAAGAACAACTTGATTGTTCGGTGCAGACAGAACGTCTGTTGAATGCCAGCCCACAAGAGGTGTACAGCGCATTTGAAGATCCTGCCTTACTGGCACAATGGTGGGGACCTGAGGGTTTCACCAATACGTTCTCTCAGTTTGAATTCGTGCCTGAAGGACGCTGGGTATTTACAATGCATGCGCCCAACGGTGCCAATTACTTAAACGACAGCATCTTTCGGGAATTAGTACCCAATGAGCGGCTTGTTATTGAACATATTGTGATGCCCTGGTTTCGCCTGACGGTGACTCTTTCTCCTAGCGAAAACAAAACGCTGCTACATTGGCATCAGGAATTTGAAAACCCGACTGTCGCTGCAGCCATGCGCGAACTGAGCACCACAGCAAATGAACAGGTGCTGGATCGCTTAGGATCCATCCTGACCAAAACACAAACGTATTAAGAATCCGATTATCTGTTTTTTGGCGTAATCGCCGCATCCAGATCCTGATAGCTCAGCCCTGGCGCTGTTGGCAATATCGCAGGCTCGTCGCTAAACAAAATGCTGTTGCAGTGGAATCCCGAACTCGCTTCACAGCCATACGCAAATAGACAAGCCATTTTATAGTCGCTAGAATCAGTATATATACTGATTCTAGCACATTATCCATTGAAAAGCAAGTCTGGCTTTCCAAAATTCGGAACGATCTGCTGCTAAAACAAGCGATGAAGTGAGTAGTTCTGGAAAATGTCGGTCGTTGTAGTATATATACTACAACGACGCCTATTAACTTTCGTACCAAAATGGTCTGCGTGGTGTGTAACCACAGGCAATTCCCACCAACGACAGTCGTCGTCCTGAAAAAGAACACTGAATAGGACGTCATTTTTGGTGGTATATATAATGTATAAAACGACGTTTCCAGGTTACCAGAAAATGGCTCCAAGAACGAGATTAACCATCGCGAAAGCGGACATACTTGCCGCACTTGCCAAAACCCAAAAGTACGCCTTCTCCAGAGCGGACCTTGAAGAGCTTCTAGCTGAAAATCGATCTTTCTGGCGACTTGCTCAGAAAACAACTGTAAATCAGTTTGTGCAGTTTTTGCAGAAGAACGCCAATCTTCAATCACACATTTTTCAGTTTCCACGCCCTGTAGTAAGATACACGTTAGGCGAAATTGGACATTTTGCACTGATTCAATCAATCAACCAGGATGGATATTATAGCCACTATACTGCAATGCACTTCCATGGACTCACTGAGCAAATTCCCAAGTCGATATACTTCAACATCGAACAGAATCTGCGGCCCGGGGGAGGAGAACTCACGCAAGCTGGAATAAACCGCTCGTTTGCCACTGCATGTAGAACAACCAACAACATCGCATCATTTCGGGAATACACTGTGTATCTGTTAAATGGTGGCAACACAGATCAATTGGGAGTCGTTGAAAAAGTAAGCAATGAGGGCACTACGCTGAGGATGACAAATCTTGAGCGTACATTAATCGACATTACAGTACGGCCGGTTTATTCCGGTGGTATTGCTGAAGTGGCGAAAGCTTTTGCAGAAGCTTCTGATCGGGTATCCATCAACCGCTTATGTGCATACCTGAGGAAAATTGCTTACACTTATCCTTACCATCAGTCAATTGGTTATTACCTGGAAAGAAGTGGCAACTACACAAAGTCACAGATTAGTCAACTTGAAGAGTTTAATATTGAATTTAATTTTATGCTCGACTACCAAATGACGGCAACTGAATATGTTGAAAAATGGCGGCTATTCATTCCAAAAGGTTTCTAATTTTTGAATAAAATCAAGCGTAAATTGAAAGTAGAAATCGAAATCCTTCAACTCGCTGGAATTCGCAACAGTCGCCTTTACAGATATAAAGTCTGATTTGTGAAAATCACGTTCATTTTCTAAATTATTCAACAAACGCAAAGGAACATTTTTAATGGTGAATACATTCAAAAGTGTTGATCTAAATGAGTCTTGCTTAGGATCAATCTCCTCCAATTCGCAGATTTGAAAAATATCAAGAAAATCACGTGCTCGCTTCGCTTTGTGCTTGAAAACTATTTTCCGATACTCATCGATTTGCTGGCAGATTGCACGCAATTTTTCGCAGACAATCATTGCAGGAGTATAAACGTAAATCTTATAACCATTTATTTGGTGATCTCGCTTCTCTTTGCAGTATTCATGTTTACTAATGTCTACTGTAAACTTTCGCACATTACTGTTTCCTAAGGTAATACTGTTTCTTCGGAGCCAATCGAGTTCATGGGGGTGTTCGAAGTACTTGCTTTTTTCAATGAGTTTGAACATTACACTGTAACCACCCCAAAATCCTGTAAGGTCGTTTGTTACCTCACGAGGCTCTTCTGTCATCGAAAAATCAAATAATTGGAACGAAAGATCATCAAAGCTAGCTTGCAGGGAGGACTCAATAAGCGAAGATACTTCTTTGGAGTCATCGAATTCACCAGGAATGGAGAGGTCAATATCAAGTGAAGCTCGTGTTGAAATATCGTAAACTAAAGAAAGTGCGTTGCCTCCTTTGAGCACTAGCTTGTCGAGTAGCTGATCAATTGAAAACAGCCCAATAATGATGGCTCTTTTGATATCATCAAAACTGGAGCTTTTGGCAGTATTCTTCTTTTTAGCCATTTAGCAACTCAACATAAACAACTTTCAGATAAGATAGAAACACCCCAAGAGACATCCATAAAGTTTGAAACGCGCTGCATGAACCATCTTGAACGAATTATGAGTTCACGGCACTATCGTAGCGGTGGGTGGGGGTTGGCCTGCCGGGGCGGAAGCTTTGAGTCTGACGCCAGTCAATCGTCGTATCCTGTTGCTGGGCAAGAGTTTGCAGCGTTTCCTGTACCATTTTTTCCAGAATTTCCGGATCGATAGCAACGCGGGCATTCACCACGATGTCGCATTCCTGCCACTGCTGTTGTGCAGCGAGCGACACTTTGGGCAGATCATCGGAACTGACCACGTTGGCAACTGCAAAACTTCCCCCATCTTCCATTGCGATCACCTTCAGGTGGGCAATTTCTGCTCCCACTTCGACCAGTTGATGATGCAATCGACGCACCAGTTCCAGAATAAACGCATCGATATCGGTGGGATGCTGAAAAGTCGCACGCACGCTCGAATTCAGCCAGCCTAATTCCGCTTCACCAGCGGCATAAATGTCGTAGTCAATCTCCAGAATTCGCTGACCGAAACGCCCTTCTTGATTCAGAAATTCGGTCAATTCCTGAAAACCTTCCCCAGTTTTTGCTGAAATTGCCAGATGGGGCGTGGTGGGGAACTGTGCGGCCAGCAATTCCTGTAATTCGGCCAGTTTTTCCGTTTCCAGTTCATCTTTTCGGTTGATGACAATCAGGTCGGCTTCTTCCAACTGCTTGCGAAAAATATAAGCGGCTTTCGGTGAAAAACCGCTTGATTCGTTCTTCAGTATTCGCAGGCCGTGGCTGGGTTTGAACAGCACTGCGTACGGTGCAATCGAAAACCGATCCTGATAGAGATCCCGCAGTGGCTGGATGACAGTGGCAACCAGATCGGTGCAACTTCCCACAGGTTCTGCCAGCAGAATATCGGGGCGGGTGGCAGCATCCAAGGTTTTGGTTTTGTCGATCAGCTCATCAAATTTGCAGCAAAAACAAGCCCCTGGTACTTCTTCCACGGTCAGGCCCTGCGAACGAAGATTGTTGGTGTCCACCAGATCCTGAGCCTGATCGTTGGTTACCACACCCACAATATGTCCCTTTTGGATGAATTGCTGGGCTAAACGGGCAATCGTAGTGGTCTTACCAGCACCTAGAAATCCGCCCAACATAATATAACGCACTTGTTTCATCTGCTTCTCTCACTGATATCTGCCCGATTGTTTTTATATCGTATCTGCATCGCTTCTGTAAGAAAACCAGGCAGGGAAGGTGTTGTGGGCAGCGAACTTGATTTCATTTCCTGGCTGAGCCAGCAGCAATGCCCCACCCCGGATGTGATTGTGGGTATCGGCGATGATGCGGCGGTGGTTCGCCCCATGGTGCATGGATTGGTCTGCACGACTGACATGTTAATGGAGGGGAGTTGTTTTCTGCTGCACGATGCCGGCCCTTATCGCGTGGGGCAGAAAGCGATCCATGTCAACCTAAGCGACCTGGCAGCAATGTTGGCGATTCCGAAATACGTTCTCATTAGTTTGGGTATCCCGCGCTCTTTTTCGCTTGAGACAATAAAAAATTTATACCTGGGCATGAAAAATGCCTGTAATCATCACGACGTGGTGATCATTGGGGGCGATACCAACAGTTGGGAAGGCCCGTTAACCATTTCGGTCACGGCACTGGGTGAGGCACCTGCAGGTGGTTCGCCCTTGCGATCCCACGCCCAGGTGGGGGATGGAATTTTCGTAACCGGACCACTGGGTGGCAGCATTCTTGGGCACCATCTCGATTTTCAACCGAAAACGGATTGGATCTCTTTTCTCCGGCAGCACCCCGTGCGAGGGATGCTGGATATTTCTGATGGTTTGGCATGTGATTTGCTGAAAATTTGCCAGGCAAGCCACGTTGGGGCAGAATTATTTGCACAGCAAATACCGATTACCCTTGCAGCAAAGGAACTTGCGGCAAAAACAGGCAAAACGTCTCTGGAACATGCCTTGCACGATGGGGAGGATTTCGAATTGCTGTTTACCATTGCACAGAGCGATATTCCCGCACTGGTGGCTGCACATGCTCAATCGCCATTGCCGCCCACGCTGTTTCGAATTGGCGAAATCGTTGCAAATGGTTTCTGGCTAAAAAATGAGAACAGCCTCACAAAACTTTCGCCGCACGGTTACGAGCACCTATTTGGCGAAAATGCCCCACCTGAACAGTGATTGGTGGTTGAAAAACGGTCCCGAACGTGTTTTACTGGGTGGCTGCTTGGAAGGAGAACCATGGGCATCACAATTGAATTAATGCGGCAGCACTTCACCAGTGCGGTGGTGTGCGACGCCCTGGATGCGGAAGGATATCGTCGCCAGTCCCCACGGTTACCCATTCAGCCCATGTGGGACAGTGGTGTGCTGATTGGTCGCTGTAAAACAACCTTGTGGGCAGATATGGCCCATGTCGACCCACAACCGTATGCTCTTGAACTGCAAGCAGTAGACAGCTGCCAGCCAGACGATGTGCTGATTGCTGCAGCGGGTGGCTCCATCCGTTCCGGCATCTGGGGCGAACTGCTTTCTACCGCAGCACGACGTGCGGGGTGCGCAGGAGTGATTGTCGATGGTGCGATTCGAGACCGTCGACAGATTCGGCAGATGCAGTTTCCATGTTTTGCTCGCAGTGTATGTATTTACGACAGCAGAGATCGCCAACGCGTGATCGACATCGATATTCCCGTTGAAATCGATGGCATCCTGTTTGAACCTGGTGCATTGGTGGTTGCTGATGAGGATGGTATCGTCGTGGTGCCCACCCACGTGGAAGCAAGCGTCGTCCAGCGGGCGTGGGACAAAGTACTAGCCGAAAATCAGGTCCGCACCGCCATTCAAAACGGGATGTCTGCCACGGCAGCGTTCGAGCAATTTGGAGTATTATGACCACCAATTCGCAGGAGAGCCCCAGCCAGAAGCCCACCGGCATCCGCTTCCGCATGATGTTTTTCACCATGTGCGTGGCCTTTTTCATGTACAACGATCGCGCCTGTCTGGCCCAGTTTTCAACCGAAGTGAAGCGGGATCTTGGCCTGAGTCCCGGCCAATGGGATTGGGTGTTAAGTGCGTTTTTCTGGTCGTACGCGCTTGCACAGGTGCCTGCAGGGTTACTTGGGGTGCGGCTGGGCTTTACACGCACGCTGGGGATGTTGTTGATTTTGTGGTCGTTCTTCACTGCGGTCAGTGGAATGGCTGCTGGTTTTGCCGCACTGCTGGCAGCACGTCTGGCGATTGGGGTAACCGAAGCGGGTGCCTATCCCAATTCGGCTGCAATTATCCGCAATTGGTTTCCCGTGGCCAGTCGTGGGCGGGCCAATAGTATCGTGGCCCTCGGTGGGCGACTGGGCTGGGCCTGTTCCCAGTTTGTTACCCCACTGCTGATGGTGTTGTTCATTTCAATCATTTTGGGGCTGGGCAACAGCACAGAAACGGCCAATAAATATGGCTGGCGGCTGGTCATGATCTTTTTTGGTCTGATTGGCATCATCTGGGGCTTCTTTTATCTGCGTCTGGCGAAAGATCACCCCACGGAACATCCCGCATCGAACGCTGCCGAAGCCGCCCTGGTGGGGCCGAGTACCAAACTATCGCAGGACCCTTTCCCATGGAAAACGATCTTAAGTAGTTACAGTATGTGGATTTACGGCTTTATTCAGTTTGCAATCAATGTGGGCTGGGTATTCCTGATCACCAAATTGCCACAAATGCTGGATGAACTGTTTCGCGTCTCGGCAGCTCAACGTGGAGTCTATTCCGCGTTACCCGCGATGGTCAGTGTGCTGGGCCTGTTTTTAGGCGGAATCACCACCGATTACGTGGGTAAAAGAATGGGGGTGCGCTGGGGAAGATCCCTCCCACTGGCGTTTGTGCTGTTTCTGGCATCGCTAGCCTACCTGGGTGCCTATTGGTGGATTGGCAGCCTGATCCCACTGATGATTATGTTGTGCATTGTTTCTCTGTCATCTGATCTGGGAAATCCCCCACTGTGGGCATTTTCGCAGGACGTGGGGGGTAAGTTTGCCGGTGCCGCACTGGGCTGGGGCAATATGTGGGGCAATCTGGGGGCTGCGGTATCACCTGTTGCACTGGGTTTACTCTGGTCGAAAACAATCACCCATAACGGATGGAATCTGATTATGCTGGCCTGTGCGATCAGTTATGCCCTGGCCGGAATCAGTGCGTTGTTTTTAAATGCCAACCATAAACTGATTGCTGACCCACCGATGAAAGCTCGATAACAGAATGATGAGAATATTATCATGAAATATTCCTCACATTTCTGCCAAAATTAAGTTGAATGTCCGGTTCTTTCAATTGGGCTTCAACTATTTAGAAGGTCTTCAGAATGAGGTGCGGTTACACAGAAGTGTGTGCAGACATTCAGCTTACCACGCCAACAAATCTCTGGAGCACGGTGCTGCTGCCATCGCTGGCATAAACTGTCGTTAGAAACGTGCCCACAAACGAAGTGTCCCAATCCAGTGTCAATGTATTACCAACAATTGTTGTACCGATCTCTGGAGTTACTGTCGGCTTGGTGGCATTGTTGATCAGGTTCGGATTGGCGTAGACATTTGTTCCCAGGTATTCAGGATCAGCAAAATCTGCCACAGGTTGTTGGGCAATTGTGGTTGCGTGGCCGACACCATCCCATGCGAATAACTTGTTGTCAGAAGTTAACAGATAAATCCCGTTTCCTGAAGGATTGCTGCCGTTCGTGCTTTGGAAATAGAACGACCCGAAGCCAAAGAAATTAAACGCATAGGCTGGATTCGTCAGACCATAGGTACGTTTAATTTCATAAAGTGGGCTGTATGGTGAAATCATTGCAGCAAACCCAACAACATCACCTACATCCGCATCGGAAGCAACCAAGTTCACATTCCCACTTCCAGCTGCAGAAGTACCAATGAACGTTGAAATTGCACTTAATACTGGTAACTGATTGTTCACAGTCAACAGGAAACTTTCCGTGTCACTGCCGGCACGATCTGTGAGCGTTGTCGTTACTCGGATGGTTCCTGCAAATTCGACTGTCGGATCTAATTCGACATCACCCGTATTGGTGTTTGAATCCACGCTCAACACAGCTTTTTGACCAGTTGCTGCATAGAGTAACGCTGGGTCGTTGTAGACATCGACAGGTACCGTTGCAACTACCGGACTGGTGGGCAGATCAACGCCATTCCATGCCTTAAAATCACCATTCGGCATCAGCACGTAGAAACCACCATTGGCTGCATTGCTACCATTCGTACTGATAAAGTATTTTTCACCTTCCCCGCGGAAATCAAATGCAAAATCTGCCTTCGTAATGCCGTATTTGTCCTTAATTTCGAATACGGGATCATTGATAAATGAAGGCCGGGAATTGGCAATCGAAGCGGGATTCTGGTATGCACCAGTGTCAGCCAGATCGTAAACAGGAGTACGATTCATCGAAGTCGCCAACGAAAAACCGTCAAAAGCATACAGTTTCCCGTCTGGAAGTAACGCAAAGAGGTGATTCCCCAGATGATTTGATCCATTGGTGCTTTCAAACCAGAATTCCTGCATTCCTGCAAAGTTGAATGTGTAAGGTGGGTTTGTAAAGCCGAGATCAATTTTGACATCGTACAACGGTCCACGATTCAAGAAGACTGCAGGTTTTGCCGGGGGTTCAGCAGCAAATAACAGGGCTGGATTGTTATACACTGCAGTGTTGTCGTACAGGGCGGTGTTGAAATCGGCAATTGCAGACCCACCAATTGTTGTTGCAAAAGTGTTGCCATCCCATGCAAACAGCTTGTTATCGCTGGTCAGTACATAAAGGGAGTCGTTCGCAGAATTGCTGTTATTGGTGCTTTCAAACCAGCGTTCACCCTGCCCAGAAAAGTTGGTTGCGTACGGTGGTTCTGTGATACCAATTTCATTTTTCAGGTCAAAGAGTGGGTTATAACCTTCTGATTGAACAAATATTCTGCGGAATGAACCATCGGGATCAGGATCAGTAAGGTTCAAGTTGAAATCTACAGTATCATCATCATGATCAATCACGATATCATTTAGAGTACCTATCATAGGTACAGTATTGATCACACTGAAATCAAACGTACTTTCTGTTGTTGTATTTCCATCAGTTTTCGTAACTTTAACCTGAACGGTACGATCAAACTCAGGTACTGCATCAATTGTTAACAGATCGCCAGTAATACTTGCAGTAACTGCATCAACCAAAGCAGGAGGATTATGCAGGATGGCAGGATTGTCATAAACGTTGCCAAGTCCTTCTGCTGTAAAGTCCACAACCAGATCACTCGTGGTGGCAGACACGCCATTAAATCGTACTAAGGTGTTGTTCGGTAAAAGCACAAAATAGTTAAAGTGGTTTGGATTGCTGTCGTTACTACTGGTAAAGTAGTACTCCTTCGCTCCTGCAAAATTGAAACTATGTGGAGGATTGGTCAAACCATACTGCTTGCTGATGCGATTCAGTGCTGTTTCTTGTACAACCTTGGGAGTTCCATCATTATCTGATAGCAACGTTGGAGTCTGATAGACATCCAATGTATTCCCGGTGCTGTACGGTGCTGCAGAAAAATCTGCAACTGGAGTGCTGGCTAACGTATTTGCCAGAGTGAGTGGGCCGACAAAAGGATCGGCATAAGCGTAGAGCTTATTATCCGGCATCAATACGTAATAACCTTGGCCCGCAGCATTGCTGCCATTTGTACTAATGAAGTACTGTTCCTGATAGCCCCGAAAATTGAATGCACCTTGAACAACTGGATTCGTTAATCCGAGTTCCTGCTGTAAGGTAAACACAGGATCAACGATTTCCACCGTGTAAGTACCGCCGGATGGAGAGATGGAACTCAGATCGATTTCGAGTTCCGTAATTCCGTGTTGTAATGCTGGGGGCAATACCGAAATAACTGCATCATCGGTTAAATTGAAACTATCTGTCACTTGGACCGTTAACTGATAACCTGCGGGAGTCAGTTCAAAGAGAGTATTGTCGCTGATTGATAATTCACCGGTATTCGCATTGATTGCGAAAATATTGTCCCCATTCCCCGCGGTAATCGCATAGGTAAGCGTGTCACCAACATCGGCATCCGTTGCAACTACTGTTCCAATAATCCGACCGTTTTCAGGGTTATTTTCTAAAAAGAATGACTGATTATTGATCACCGGGGCAACCACAAATGGATCGGAATCGGTGGCCGTATTGTTTGTCAGATTGCTGTCGGTATTTCCAGGATCCACAGTAACGGTAGCAGTATTCACTAATGGATTCGGCGTGTTTGTGGTGGCAGTCCCAGTAACAGTGTAGGTTACACTCGCACCTAAGGGCAGATTCAAGGTTTCGTTGAGATTACCCGATCCTGCAGCGGTATTCCCAGATGCCCCACCGCTGGCAACGCTGGTATAGCTGACGCCAGTTAAATTCGTTGGAAAAGTATCCGTCAAGGTAACATTGTTTGCTGCAGCGGGTCCAGCATTGCTGACAACGATGGTGTAGGTGATCTCCTGGCCTACTGCTACCGCGACTTGATTGTTCGTATTGGTTACGGATACATCAACCAGTGTTTCACTCAGTGGTTGCAGTACTGCGACGTATAACGGGTCTGGGTCTAACGTACTGGAGCCATAGTTACTAAAGCTCGCTAGTGGGCCAGCATCAGGGAAATTAGAACTGGTGGCACCGTTATCTTCCGGCAGAATTTCGCCGATACCACTTGAATTCACTGTGCGGTCAGAGAGGATCAAATTGACAATACGGATGCGACTGATAATCTCGCCATCTGCAATTCCTAGATCGCTCAAATCGATCGCTGTGGCAAACGCTCCATCGGAACCAGTTGTATAGTTTGAAAATGCATCCGCAGGCTCATAATACCAAGGCGACCAGGATTGGGTGCTCGAATTGAATGCCTGAATGATGAATCCTTCAGGTGTATTCAACGATCCAGATTCGTAGAAAACGAGATCGTCACCTGCATTGTTTGCAAAGCCCCTATTGGCAGACCAACTCAGTTCCAGTCCACTGCGAGTAGTAGAGCCGTTGTTTCCTGCTGGCAAATTCAACGCGCGGGAAGTTCCGGTGTTATTCAGGTACGTTCCTAAAGTCAATGAGGTTGTAAATCCTGTCGCAGGTAAATCTGGAAAACCCACGGATCCTGTTGCACTGCTGGGAATGTTGGTAACGGTAACCCCGTTAAACGTGCCCGGCTGCAAAGGATTGGATATATCGGGGGTGTTCTCCTGGTAGAACTCAAAACCAGCAAATGTGAATGGGGATGGCAAATCAGTCAGAGCGTTGAATACCCCCAGATAGATCGGATCGGGATCCAAAGTAGATGCACCGAAATTTGTGAATCCCGCCAGTGAGCCGGGATCAGGTAGAAATGTACTTGTAGCATCGTTATCCTCTGGGATAACTTCCCCTGCACCACTGCTATCCACCATCCGGTCTTCATCTGTCAGATTTACGATGCGAATTCGATCAATGATATCGGTGGCACCCAAACCCATGTCGCTGAGATCAAAAGCGTGGGCAAACCCACCTTCTGCACCATTGGTCACCGCGAATGAATCTGCAGGTTGGTGGTACCAGCTCGACCAGGTCCCAGTAGAAAAATTGCGTACCTGCACCATAAACCCCTCTGGGGTGGTGCTGTTGGAGCCGGATTCGTAGACGACAAAATCGTCGCCAGTGGCATTTGTTAAACCACGGTTACCCGACCAACTCAGTTCCAGCCCACTTCGATTGGCGGTTCCGTTATTCCCGTTGGGAAGATTCAACGCACGTACCGTGCCAGTGTTATTGACCAGGTTCCCGAAGGAAAGGCTGTTAGTAAAACCAGTAGTTGAGTCAGGAAAGTTGCTGATGGAGCCAGTCGCCGAGGTCGGTACGTTGGTTACAATTGCTCCCGAATAGGTGCCGGCAGCTAATAAAGTCTGCACATCGGGAGTGCTATCTTGTTCAAAATCGAAACCAGCAAAAGAAAAAACTGCTGGAACCGAGCGATCTTCGAGAATTTCCAAAGGTCGAATCAGGATGGAGGTCTTATTCATGAGAATGTGTCTCATCAGTGGTAGGTTTAACTTAGTTAGTATACCTAAAAATGGAGTTAATTTGAACAGTCTGGGCAAAATATTCTTCTTGCACGTGAATTCGTGCCTGACTCATCGTTAATATCCCACCTTTATTCCTGAACTTGAGTCGTTAATTTTTCTGTGGTGCACCAATTTCAGCAAAATTTTCTCATCTTTCAATCTGCCCAAGGCTTTTCGATCTCTGCCCACCCTCCTTCTTTTGGTGGGCGATGATTTTCATAAGATGAAGACCATCTTAATTTCCGGAAACAGGCTGGTATGGCGGACGACAAAAAAATCACCTCTCGAGAAACAAATTATTCCAAGTGGTATCTGGAAATCGTTGATCGGGCGGGGCTGGCGGAAAATTCGGACGTACGTGGCTGCATGGTCATCAAACCGAACGGTTACGCCCTGTGGGAGAATATGCAACGCGGTTTGGATGGCCTGTTCAAGGCTACCGGGCATTCCAATGCCTATTTCCCGCTGTTTATTCCCAAAAGTTTTTTCCAGCGGGAAGAGCAGATGGCGGAAGGCTTTGCCAAAGAGTGTGCTGTCGTCACCCATTATCGGCTGCGTTCGAAAGATGGGGTGATTGAAGTTGATCCGGAAGCAAAATTAACCGAAGAACTGATTGTCCGTCCCACATCCGAAACGATTATCTGGAACACATACAAATCGTGGATTGAAAGCTACCGCGACCTGCCCCTGCTGATTAATCAGTGGGCCAACGTGGTGCGTTGGGAGATGAGAACTCGCCTGTTTCTGCGAACGGCGGAGTTTCTGTGGCAGGAAGGCCACACGGCCCATGCCACTGCCGAAGAAGCGGAAGAAGAAACGCACCGGATGGTGAAAGTGTACCAGCAGTTTGCGGAAGAATGGATGGCCATGCCCGTGATTGTTGGCACCAAAAGCGATGGCCAGAAGTTCCCCGGTGCGGTCTACACGCTTTGTATTGAAGCGATGATGCAGGATGGCAAAGCCCTGCAGGCGGGCACCAGCCACTTTCTGGGTCAGAACTTCGCCAAAGCGTTTGATGTTCAATTCACCACCGAAAAGGGCAATCGAGATTTTGCGTGGGCCACCAGTTGGGGCGTTTCTACTCGCCTGATCGGTGGGCTGATTATGACGCACTCCGACGATAACGGCCTGGTAATTCCCCCTCGATTGGCTCCCACGCACGTGGTGATCTGTCCGCTGGGCAAAAACGATGCCGAACGTGCACCATGTATTGCTGTGGCGGAAGAACTGGCAGAAAAATTACGGCAACGCCAACGCACCGAGTTTTTTGGCTACCAGCCAATTCAAGTGAAGATCGATCGCGATTTCACCAATATGCCTGGCTTCCGTTTCGCCGAATGGGAACTGCGTGGGGTGCCGGTGCGTGTCGAAATTGGCCCCAAAGACCTGGAAAAGCAGGCGTGCGTTGTTGCACGACGGGATATCCCAGGCAAAGCGGGCAAAACGATGGGTGTTTCGATGGAATCAGCAAGCGATTTCATTGAAAACCTGCTGCACGAAATTCAGGCAAATCTGTTCCAGCGTGCAAAAGAGTTTCGCGATGCAAATATCGTTCCTGTAAGTAGTTACGAAGAATTACAGGCGATGTTCCCGAGCGAAAAGGAAGATGGTAGTGGGGCACGGACCCAGTTTGCGCTGGCCCACTGGGATGGTACTCGCGAAACGGAAGACCGGATTCAGGAAGAAACGCGGTGCACCATTCGCTGTATTCCATTTGATGAACCAGAATCGGAAGGGAAATGCATCGTCACGGGTAAACCGTCAAAGAAACGAGTGATCATTGCCCGCGCTTATTAGAATAGTCGGTGATTTCGATCAAACGATCGCACTGCGTAACGATATTGGCACATAGCAATATCGTGTTATTGCGGCATCATTGTATCGTCATATTGTCAACCAGGTTGCAGGAGTGCACCGATGGCGTTGCTGGAAGCACAAGGTTTGGTGAAGATTTACGGCAAACGAAAAGTTGTCGATGGAGTTTCGTTTGAAGTAAATGCGGGCGAGGTCGTTGGATTGCTGGGCCCCAACGGTGCTGGGAAAACCACCAGCTTTCGGATGACCACTGGGCAGATTACCCCGAACGATGGGCTGGTGACGTTTGCTGGTGAAAATGTCACCACCCTGCCGATGTTTCGTCGGGCCCGTCTGGGGATGGGGTATTTGACACAGGAACAGAGTATTTTCCGTAAGTTGACTGTGGAAAAGAACTTACTGGCAATTCTGGAGGCACTGCCTCAGAGTAGAAGCCTGCAAAGGAAGCTGACCAGGAAAGAACGGTGGGACCGCACCGAAGAGATGCTGGAGCGTTTTCAACTGACGCACGTGCGGCACAATACAGCCGCACGCTGTTCTGGTGGGGAAAAACGCCGACTGGAAATTGCCCGCTGTCTCGCATGCGAGCCACTGTTGATTTTGCTGGATGAGCCGTTTGCGGCAGTGGACCCCAAAACCACGGAAGATATCCGGAAAAATATCCGCGACCTGGCGGAACATGGCATCGGCATCCTCCTGACCGACCACAACGTGCGCGAGGTGCTGAAAATTACCGACCGCAGTTATCTGATCAAGGACGGCAAAGTGGTGACGAAAGGCACCCCCGCCCAACTGATTAACGATCCGATTGCTATTAACGAGTACCTGGGCACCACATTTACCGACAATACATTTGTTGGTATGTAGCAGATTGTCGATTTCTGGTTTTCTAATCGCGACTCCCGGAGTCTGCGACAACCACATTGCGGACAACGTTTTCTGAATAATCTGAAGATCCAGCCGAGCATTGAAGTTCTCTCTTCACTCACTTTTTGGGATGTTGCTGAAAAAACTGCACCATTGCAGCAACAGCATCCTTGCCAGCAAATTTGTGGCCTCCATCGTGCATGAAAACGACCACATCGTTTCCGTCTTTGGAGGGATAAAGTGTGCAGTTCTTGCTCGTTTCGCTGAGCTTTGAACCTGTCGTGGCATTGAGCTTCTGGATACTTTCGATCATCCTTTTCTGCCAGGCATATTTCACGAGAGGATCATTCTCACTGGCGATATGGAACATCGGTTTCGGTTTCAGGTTTGGCAAACTCCGCATGCCAACCGCTGCAGAAGGGGCCATAGCTGCGAAACGATCGCCTCGTTCTGCCCACAGAAGGTATGTGAAGCCACCACCATTGGAATGGCCGGTTGAGTAAATGCGTTTCTCATCCACTTTGAATTCTGCTTTCAGGGAATCGAGAACTGTATCAAAAAATTTCAAGTCGCGATCATTCTGGTCTCCGGCTTTACTTTGCCAGCCAGTTTTCTTTCCTTCGGGATCCGTGAGTTGACCTGGTGTATTCAACCCCTGCAGATAAACTGAAATTGCTTCTGGCCATGCTTTGTGCATCGCAAAACTGTTAAATGCATTCCTGCTGGACCCACCGTGACCGTGAAAGACAAAAACAATCGGAGTCGGAGCAGTTTTCGCTTTTGTAGGTACGTAGACAAGCCCTTCACGATCAACCCCACCCACTTTCCATCGTTTTGTACTTGTTTCCTGGGCAAAAATTGCTGGTGGGTGTGTCGTGAAAGTGAACATCATGCCCACCACCAAGATCCAGGTATATCGACGGTGAGTGCTTGTTACAGTGGAAATCCAAATCATGTTGACACTCTCTATGGAAAGTTGTTGCTGTAATCGCAAGATCAGTATTTGCCACTACCGCAAACGCTTGTTCGGATGAAAAAAGTACCGGTTCAGTTTCTGCTGAACTACACCGGATGATGCCAATGAAATAACACAGCTGGACATGAATAGGTTACAAGAATCAATCGAAAAACTTTGTACTTGGCAGTGGTGGTATGCAAATAAATCTGATCAATTTGCACATTGCTGATTTTCACAAATTTCATTTTTTTTCCAGATCAGCATTTTCTTCTCTGGACAAAATTCCAATTTGCTGTTATGATCCCTTTATCGTGGATGCGATGACCAGTTTGGTCGAATGCCACTTTTGTTTCGGCAATATGCCACTACCATAAACCGTGTATTGTTTCCGGTTCGTTTCATTTGGGTACTACCAACTTAGGTATTAAGCACTTGTTGATCGGTATTTTTTCCATTTTGGCACGACACGGCACCAATATTCGATACTTGTTCGTTTGTCCCAATGTTGGGCAAATCGAAGATTTTTCTGGTAGATTCTGATTGTTCCATGGATGGAAAACGGATGATAAACTCCTTGTTACTTGGACAATCAACAACTGATCGCGCAGCTACCTGGACATGTTCATTTCATGTGATAATGAACCGACTTAACGAGAACTTAATCGCCAGTTAACCTTTATTCACTTTTACTTGAGGAAGATCCTATGCCCGTCGCCAACAGCGACGAAGGCCCCCAAAAGGCCGCACCCGCTCGCCGTCGTACACCCATGAGTGGGGATCGTATTATTCGCCGTCCACCAACCAGTAGCCCCATGTCGATGCATTCCAACCCTGTACCCAGTGGTGATCCCACAGCCACGGGTGCGGGCAGTGGGATGAAACTCGACGACCTGTACCGCCTGCCCATGCAAAAACTGTTTGCACAGGCAGAAGCCGAAGGGATTGGCGAACATTCTGGTATGAACCGTGCACAACTGATCGTGGCGATTGTCCGTCGTCAGATCGAACGTGGCGAAGTGGTTCGTGGTTCTGGTACCCTGGAAGTCCTGACCGATGGTTACGGCTTCCTGCGTAGCCAGGCTCACAGCTATCTGGCATCACCGGAAGATATTTACGTATCTCCCAGCCAGATCCGTCGTATGGGCCTGAAAACCGGTCTTGTGGTGGAAGGGCCGATTCGCTTACCCGTGGAAGGCCAGGACAACTTTGCTTTGATGCAGGTTGAACTCGTCAACAACGAATCTCCCGAGCAATCGAACAACATCACCAACTTCGAAGACCTGACACCGCTTCACCCCGATGCACGGTTTATTCTGGAAACCACGCCGGAAGAATATTCCGGTCGCGTGGTCGACCTGACGACACCGATTGGAAAGGGACAGCGGGGTCTGATCGTTTCTCCCCCACGTGCGGGTAAAACAGTTCTGCTGCAACGGATGGCATTATCCATCCTGAAGAACCACCCCGATTGCTATGTCATCATCCTGCTGATCGATGAACGACCAGAAGAAGTGACGGACATGCAACGCGTGGTGGTGGGCAAAAACGTCGAAGTGGTTGCCAGCACCTTTGATGAACCTTCCGATCAACATATCCGCGTCAGCGAAATCGTGCTTGAAAAAGCGAAACGATTAGTGGAACGTAAAAAGGATGTGGTAATTCTGATGGATTCCATCACGCGTCTGGCACGTGCTTACAATACCGAAGCACCTGGGGGCGGGAAACTGCTCTCTGGTGGTCTCGATTCCAACGCCATGCAGAAACCCAAACGCTTCTTCGGTGCAGCACGTAACGTGGAAGAAGGTGGTTCGCTGACGATTATTGCTACCGCACTGATCGATACTGGCAGCCGCATGGACGATGTGATCTTTGAAGAGTTCAAAGGTACCGGTAACATGGAAGTCCACCTCGATCGCCGTCTGGTCGACAAACGGATCTGGCCTGCAATCGATGTTACACGCTCTGGAACTCGTAAAGAAGAATTGTTGGTGCACCCGGAAGAACTCGAACGCAGCCGTCTGTTGCGTCGGGTACTTTCAGATATGAGCCCCACTGAAGCGATGGAAATGTTGCTGAGCCGCCTGAAACGCAACAAGACCAATGCCGAGTTTCTGCTTGGGATGAATCTGTAATTTAATCATTAAGAAACCTTAATGATCTATTCCTGTTCCAGAAACTGTTTCTGCACACCTAGTTGCAGCATCTTTGCCCGTTCGAACTGTTCCACCATTTTTTTGTGAAGAAAATCTAATAATTCCTCGCGGCCCATATGTTCTATTTCGTGGGGATAGATTGCCTTCCCGTAGCACACCGCAATCCGTGCTGAGCACCACGGTAAAAAAATCGGTGCCAGGCGGGGGATTTTCATAAACCTGTTCAGTGCGTAATAGGCACCTGCAATACCCACCGGTACAATTGGGGCCTTAGATCGCCGCAAAATTAATGAAATTCCAGGCTTAATTGGGTGAACTTCCCCATCGTGGGTGCGTTCGCCTTCCGGAAACATCAGAATGGCACAATTTTTGTCCAGTTTATCCAGCACAATCTGGATACCTTCTTTTGAAAACCCTTTATGATCGATCGGAATGGCATCCAGGCTTTCGATAAACGCCTTAAAGCGCGGGTTCCGAAACAGGGTGCGGCGTGCAAGATAACTGAGGTAGCGATTCGCCCCCAGGCCCACCAGAGGGGGATCCATAAACGACTGGTGGTTCGACAGCAGCATCACCGGACCAGTCCGTGGGATATTTGCAGTACCTGCGACACGCAGACCGTGCATGATGCTGGCCCAGCCAGTACAGGCAAAATAGGCAAAATCGTACCAACGACGTGCTATCCAAGGCAACATGCACGCACTTCCTTCAATAGTAGGTTCAGTAATTCGGTTTCGCTGTAATGATCGGTGCAAATAACCGTTGCCCCACGTGGGCGTACCAGTGGGCCAGCGCTACGGGTCATATCGCGGCAGTCGCGTTCAATGAATTCGAGACGCAATTGCTCGAAATCGGCTGTTCTTCCATCCAGCTTTAGTTTTTGGAGTCGTCGTTCTGCACGCACTTCGGCAGTGGCGATAATGTAAAATTTTAGTGCAGCGTTTGGAAATACCACCGTACCCTGATCTCGACCATCGGAAACCAGGTTCTGCTGCTGTCCAATTTGTTGTTGAATGTTCACCAGAAAGGTGCGGACGTATGGAAACACGGCAATTTTGCTTGCTTCGGTACCGTACGCATCCAGGGTTTCCGTTTCATCAGTGCCATTCAGGATGATTCGGTCACCCACTTGGGCCAGCGTGGTGGTCTGCAGCAGGTCAGTCACCTGATCCTGCTGGTCGTAAGCAATATTGCCCCGTTGACAAGCCAACGCTACCGCACGATACATGGCACCCGTATTGAGATAGGTGACGCCAAGTTCTGCCGCAAGTGCCTTGGCAACGGTGCTTTTGCCAGAACCGGCGGGCCCATCGATCGTGATTGTCCAAGGTTCTGGTGCCTTCATCAAAGTATCCGCATGACAATGCAGTTTTTTTACAGAAGTGGGGCCAGACGGAACCAGCAATACAAAAAGATTCCCACTGGGAAACCAAAAAGGATCAGGCAGACGAGGTTTCGCACCAACAGCGGTTTGCGGGTGGGTAAATTGGTCGCAACTGCTTGCTGGTAGGCATCTTCCGCTTTTCCAAGCAGAAACCAGGCAAACAGAATGAAGATCAGAAATGCCAACCCCACCTGAATCAGGTGTGTGGTGCACCAGTGAGACAATTTCCACATCCAATTAATGGATTGATCGATTGGCTGCCCTTCTTTGATGAAAAATTTCTCATAAGCTGGAATGATGATCACAAATTCAACCAGCAGAATCGCCCAGACGGCAAAATTACTGAGTAGCAGGCCCCACCTGCGGGCACGGGAACGTGGTGTGATCATTAGACTGAACTGCCTGTTTGGTAAGCAGTTACGAATGGCTTAGTCGACGGGATAGATGCGGACCGTTTTGATTTCATCGACACTGATCTGACGCACCTGAGGGCGGCGTTGAACTTGCAGCACTTGATAGCTGAATTCGCCCGCAGCTACAGGAATCACTCGTTCTTCACCGGGTAGCAGGCGATAGGCAACGCCATTCACCAGCACCGATTGCTCTTCTACAAAATCGTTGATCAGGCGAAAACGCCCCATGCCTTTTGTTGCGGTGTTATCCGGACGTAACGATGTCGATTTCTTAGCTGCCTTCAATGATTCCACCGATTCTGTCAGCATTTTGATATCGTTTTCAAGCTTAATTAAGCGACGGCGATTATCATCGATACTTGTTTCCAGAACAGGGATTTTCTGCAATTCTGCCTGCAATTTTTTAAGTTCTGTGGTGGCTTGGTTCAAACTGTCCACAGCTTTTTGCAAGTCTGCCGTGGTGGGTTCTGCACCCATGGTTGACGTGGATATTGCCAGCAGGCAGGCAGAAGCAAATAGCCACTGCCGATATTGTGTTCGAATCATCGTTACTCCTGGATGTATGTGCGTGTAGTATAGTTCCTGTTGGGCAATCTGTGCGGATTATTCCCAATATCTTCAGGCTAAACGCTTTTTTCGTCGTGGCAAGCACAATTTTTCGCAGTTCGTGTGCGAAAATAGACCAAATGTAGCGACTTTAACGATTACGCAAACCTGCGATCCTGGTCAGGGCATTACGTGCTTCACTTGCGATTCACGTTGTTGAGATAGTTAAGGAACGCTTTCAATGGCATCTTTGCATGGACATGATGCCATTGTGAAGTTGATCAGGAATTCATGAGAAAGTGATGAATTTTGCGGAATCCCAACTGCAAAACAGTGGGGGTGATCGCTATTTTGCAAGAATTCACAAAAAAGTTTTGATGAATGTAAGTTACTTCAGGATATAGTCTTGTGACAAATGATTCTTGGTGTGTTCAGTCGTTTTGCAAGAAAAATTGTATTTTTTTACAGGCACGTGGATATATTATATATGCATGAAAATAATTTCATGCTCAATTGTTGTCGCGAATCGGTAACAATGAACAAACTTATTCAGGAGAAAATGCGCCATGAATTTCAAAACTGATTAAATCCGCTCATCATTATGGGTTGTCGTTCTGTTCAATTGTTGAGGGTGGTGAATCCTGAGTGCCACCAGTTTGCTTGTACAGCTGGGGAAACAGTCGCTGCAGAGTGGCTAGCATTTCTGCTTCTTTGCCGCGATCTGTTGGTTCGTAATAGCACCGTTCGACACCAAGGTATTCCTGCTGCACAAAGCCCCCGGAAAAATCGTGGGCATACTGATAATCCACACCGTGCTCAAACGTTTTTGCACCCGCGTAGTGGGCGTCTTTCAAATGCTTTGGTACGGGGATAGTCTGTCCATCGCGGGCATCTTTTCGCGCCTGCATGATGGCCAGTGTCACTCGGTTTGATTTTGGGGCACAGGCGATGTAGGCCACCGCCTGGGCTAATGCCAATTGACATTCCGGCAGCCCGACCGCCTCAACCGATTGCCAGGCACCGTGGGCCACGAGTAGAGCCATTGGATCGGCGTTGCCAACATCTTCGGACGCACAGATGACGATCCGGCGGGCAATAAATCGAGGATCTTCGCCAGCTTCCAGCATTCGTGCCAGCCAGTACATCGCTGCGTTGGGATCGCTGCCACGCATGCTTTTGATGAAGGCACTGGCCAGGTCGTAGTGCGTATCCCCCGTGGGGTCGAAGCCGATCAGCTTTCGCTGGATGCTCTCCTGGGCCACTTCCAGTGTAATGTGGATTGGCTCTTCCAGCGAAGATCGGACACCGATTTCCAATGCGGTCAATGCTCGACGCGCGTCGCCATCGGCCATTGTTGCCAGGAACTCCAGTGCATCGGGATCAAGCTGAATCTGAAGTTCACCGAACCCACGCTCGGTATCTTTCAGTGCACGCTGAATCAATCGTTTGATATGTTCTTTGCTGAGCGGCTCAAACGTGAAAATCTGACTGCGGCTCAGCAAGGGAGTATTGATTGAGAAGAATGGATTTTCTGTGGTAGCACCGATCAGAATAACCACCCCATCTTCAACATCTGGCAACAGAATATCCTGCTGTGCCTTGTTGAAGCGATGGATTTCGTCAAGAAACAGGATGGTCCGTTCGCCATGCAGGTCCAGGCGTTGGCGGGCATGTTCCAGTACCTCACGTACTTCTTTGCTGCCCGCAGAAACCGCATTCATTGGCTGAAAATGGCTTTTTGAATGATGGGCAATAACCTGCGCCAGAGCAGTTTTGCCCGTGCCAGCCGGGCCATAGAAAACAAGGGAGTTCAGGCGATCTGCCAGCAGCATCCGACGCAGCAGTTTGCCTTCACCAATGAAGTGCTCCTGCCCCACAAATTCATCCAGGGTGCGTGGTCGCATCCTGGCCGCCAGAGGCTTGGCACTGGCACGGTTGGTAGAACGGAGATCGCTGAACAGGTCGATAGTGCCACCTGAAAAGACAGCAAAAGGAGATTAATCTTTCAGTGGTTTGATTTTGATATTGCGGAATTCAACTGGATCACTGTGCCCACAGAACCCAAAAAATCCTGTCGTACGGTCTTTGCCAGGGTGTGGGCGTTTCCCCATGTATTCTGTGACTTTGGAAAGATCAGCATTCAGAATCCGCGTGCCGTTCAGTTCCACTTGAATGGTGGGGCCTTTCACGGTGACCACCTGATAGTTCCACTCCCCCACGGGACGGTGGTAACCACGTGCTGCGGCAACCATGCCATATGCAGAACCGTGCGCCTGGCGAGGATCGATGCCTTTGTAGTCATCGTCCAGCACCTGTAGTTCACACATGCCAATGTAGGCACCGTCGCCGGAACCACCTGGGTAACGAATGGCCAGGCCGTTGTTGCCATTCTTGGGCAATTTGAATTCCAGTTGTACCTGGAAATCTGCGTACTCTTCTTTGGTGTAGAGTACGCCGCCTTTGCCTTTCTGGCAGCGAACGGCACCGTCAACTACTTCGTAGTTCGCGGTGGCACCCTGCCAGCCAGTGAAGTCTTTGCCATTGAAGATCTCTGTGAAGCCGGATGCATTCTTTTCAGCGAGCATTTTGTTGGCTTCTTCGCCACCGATTTCGCGAATGAAGATATTCCGCCAGCGAATCTCCCCACCGTGGGTCTGCAGCAGAATTTTGCCTTTTCGAGCCAACGGAATGGCACGGTTCCAGTAGTTTTCCATGCGGGCATGATCCACCACCAATTTACCGTTCAGGTAAATCGTGGTGCGTTCACCCACCTGAATAATGCGGAAGGAGTTCCACTCGCCAAATGGCTTGTCGGCCAGCACCAATGGGTCTTTGCCAGGTGTTTTCGCACTGTTATTCCACAGCCCACCACTGCCTTTGTCTGCACCGATGTTGAATTTACCCTTATCTGTGTAATCCCAGATCTGCACTTGAGGAGTGTTGCGGAGGTAAATGCCAGAGTCGGCTTTTGCAACGGTTTTATAATCGATCAGCAATTCGTAATCGCCATATTCTTTGGCAGTTGCCAGATAGGCACCTTTACCATCGTTGACCAGTTCACCATTCTGAACCGACCAGTGTGCCTTGGCATCCGCAGTAAAGTCCTCAACCATTTTGGCCACTGCAGAAGGGTCGGCTTTGGCAATATCGTAAGGGTTGGCACCCTTTGCATGAATTGCCCACCCATGCCAGCCGGTAAGATCTTTGCCATTAAAAAGTGGGGTAAAACCCTTTGGAATGTCGACATCTGCTGCCTGTAACCAGGTGGCACTTGCGAGCAGAAGAATTCCGGAGAGACGTAACATGCGCTGTCCTCGTGATGATGTAAGCTAGAACGACAATTATAATTGAACTGGATCAAAATGCCAGCGAAATCGTTGGATTGTAACTTCCTACCGACATTTGCATCAACGACCGAATAAGCTAATTTCTATCCAAACTTTCATATCTGGTTTTTGAGGGAATGCAGATGGCAGGCAGATTCTATGTGGCAACCCGAAAGGGCTTGTTTACGATCACTAGTGGCATGCAGGGACGTTGGAATATTGAGAACGTATCGTTTGCAGCAGATAACGTAGGCCTGGTGATGTTCGATCCGCGCGACGGCATGCTGTATGTTTCGTTGGAGCATAGTCATTTCGGAACGAAGGTTCATCGGTCGCTGGATGGCGGCAACACCTGGCAGGAAATAGCCACACCGAGCTACCCGCCTAAGCCAGAAGGTGAAGTGGACCTGGATCCCTGGCGACAAACACCGCGTGAATGGAAGCTGGAAAAAATCTGGGCGTTTGCACCTGGGCATTCCAGCCAGCCCAGCACCATATGGTGCGGCACGTTGCCCGGCGGGCTATTTCGTTCTGATGATTCTGGAGCAAGCTGGCAGTTGGTTGAGTCACTCTGGAACCACCCATTACGTAAATCGTGGTCTGGTGGTGGCATGGATCAGCCGGGTATCCATTCTATTTGCCTGAATCCTGCAAATGAATTGGAACTGGCGGTAGCAGTTTCCTGTGGTGGGGTATGGAAAACCAACGATGCCGGTGCAAGCTGGTACTGCGATGGCACGGGCATGTATGCAGAATACATGCCACCCGATAAACGGGAAGATCCCGTGGCACAAGACCCCCACCTGATGGTGCGTTGTGCTGCACAGCCAGATCATTTGTGGGTACAGCACCACAATGGTATCTTTTATTCCCAGGACAATGCCCGTACCTGGGAGGTGCAGGGGTTAGATAAGGTGCCTTCCACGTTCGGGTTTGCCGTGGCAGTGCATCCCACAGATCCAGGCACTGCATGGTTTGTTCCAGGAATCAAAGATGAAAAGCGGATTCCCGTCGATGCAAAATTAGCCGTTACCCGCACCCGCGATGGAGGTAAGAGTTTCGACACATTAACAAGCGGACTGCCTCAGGAACATGCCTATGATGTAGTTTATCGACACGCATTGGCAATTGATGCTGCTGGGCAGGAACTGATGTTTGGCAGCACCACTGGCAATGTTTGGGCAAGTAACAACCAGGGGAATGACTGGCAACCGGTTTGCAGCCCCTTACCACCTGTTTATGCGGTGGTTGCAGGCTAATTTGCCGCCGAATTGTTATTTACTGTAATAATTCACTTTTTACGCAATCATTGTGAGAATTCTCTCACATTCTACTGGTAAAATCCCGCCCACATCACATACGTCTAACCTATGTGCGTGCTTATAATGGTTTAATCAACTGTGCACGTGGGAGACTGGAAATGATATTACGAAATATTACGATACTTGCGGTTTGCGTTTTCGTGCCCACCCTCAGTGCGAAGGCAGACTGGCCACTGGCACGTGGAAATGCCGCACAGACAGCGGTGATTGCAGGCAAAATTCCCGATACTTTGAACGAACTATGGAGGTTCAAAGCTAAAAGTGCTTTTGAAAGCACGCCGGTGATTGCAGAAGGGAAAGTATTTGTCGGCAATTTTGACAAACAATTCTACGCCATCGATCTGAAAACAGGCAAAGAACTTTGGAAAACCGAAATCGGTCTCGTGCGTGCCTCTGCTGCCTACCGCAAAGGGAAGCTTTTTGTGGGGAATCTGGATGGTAAGTTCGTTTGTCTCGACGCGGTTACGGGCAAAGAATTGTGGGCATTTGAGGCTGGGGGCGAAATTTCTGCTGCTGCCAATTTTGCCGGTGAGTACATTTTAATCCCATCCCACGATTCAACGCTGTACTGTCTGGACCAGAACGGCAAAAAAGTGTGGGAATTTCTGACAGAAGGCCCCGTATATGGTGGTGTTGCTGTGGTGGGTGACCGCACCTATCTGGCGGGGTGCGACAGTTTACTGCACACCATCGATACCAAAACTGGAAAAGAGCTGGGTTCCGTCGACCTGAAAGGGCAAACCGGTGCATCCGCGGCCATTGTGGACAAAACGCTTTACGTGGGCACGATGTCGAACCAGGTGCTGGCCGTTGATCTCGAAAAAATGAAAATTCTGTGGGAATTCGAAGCCCCACGCCGGGCACAGGCGTTTTATGCTTCCCCAGCGATTGATGCAGGGACGCTGATTATTGGCAGTCGAGATAAAAACGTCTGGGCACTGGATACCAAAACCGGTAAGCCAAAGTGGTTTTACACCACCGAACATAAGGTGGATGGTTCCGCAATCATTGTGGGAGATCGGGTCGTCGTCGGCTCATTGGATCAGAACTTGTACGTCATTGAACGGGACAGCGGCAAAAAAGTCACTTCACTGGAACTTGATGGGGCTATTCTGGGCTCTCCCGCTTTCTCCGATGGCAAACTGCTGATCACCACCGAAAAGGGCACAGTCTATTGTTTCGGAGCGAAGTAACCCACCACCTAATCGGGGGCTGATCAACGAAACTTCTCTTTCAAATGGTCATCTTGGTGGTTTCGTCGGTGCAATTTCGTGTGGCGTGTAGATCCTTTTTCGTCGCAACAATTCCGATTCTGGTAATTTCTTTGGATGAATAACGATATCGGCCCCATCGGGTATGAAATAGAAATCCTGGGGATTGATGTTCTGTATAAACTTATCTGGCAAATGTTTGAGATTCTCTTGTAACATTTTACCTGTGCTGACATCCCACAGGTAAGATTCTGGGCTATATGACTGGGACCATAATCTGTTGCCATCCTTGCTCCAGATCAAGTGAACAATAATGTTTTCATGCTTAAGGAAATCATGTAATTTTTTTCCCGTCGATACATCCCAGATTCGCACCGAAGTGTCCATCCCACCAGAAGCTAGTTTTCTGGAATCCGGACTCCATGCAAGTGCGTGAATTGCATCTGAGTGGGCAGGTATTTCTCGCACGACTGTTCTGGAGTCTGTATCCCAAATCACGATTCTGCGATCATTTCCTGCTGTAGCGAGCAGTTTGCTATCCGGACTCAACACGACTGCGTTAATACGATCATGATGATTTTTTAATCGGACAGGTAGTGGTGTGTCATTTGGTTCCAGAATAACAGCAATGTCATGGAGATTTCCCAGCAACAGCCGATTACCTTGCGGACTCCACTTCACCACACCCCTGGGACGGTTGTCCCACAATTCGTAAACACGGGTCCACGTTTTCGTGTCCCAGATGATTACTTGTTCTGGGCCAACCGATGCCAACGTTCTACCATCCGGGCTCCAATCCAACGCATGTGGAGCAGTAAAATCTCCCCGCAGGGTAAGTACAGGATTCAGAGTGTTGGGATCACGGATCACCACTTCAGGAAAATCAACGCTGTTGGTTGCAAGATATTTTCCATCAGGAGACCAGCACAGTCCACGGAGATATTCGAAGTGACATTGTTTCGCAATTAATTCTTTTCCGCTACCTGCATCCCAGATAATTACTTTGCCATCAAAATCACCCACACTGATTGCCGTGCTGTCAGGACTCCAGGCGATTTCCACTAAGTTTTGCTCCCCACATCGAAGCTGATGCAATACTTGCAGCGTAGTGCTATCCCGAATCTCCAGATAGTTGCCACAGTTGTTAGCGAACATTTTTCCATTTGGTGCCCAGGCGATTGAATCAATTCCATGGTCCAGATTACTGGCAATAGTAGTGATTTTTTTCCAGGAATCGCAATCCCAGATATCGATCTTGTGATTCCAGCCCACACACAGCAAACGTTTGCCGTCCGGGCTCCAGGCAACCGCCGTAACAGATTCTTCATGACCCGAAAGAGTATGGAGTGTTTTGCCCGTTGCAGAATCGAAAATCCGGACCTGTTCAGTTTTATTATTCGAACATGACGCAATCATCTTTCCGTTCGGGCTCCAGCAGCATGATGAAATCAAGGCATCATCGTGATCTAAGGTTACTGCAAACTGCCCATGTCGTGGATTCCAGATTCGGATCGAAAGATCCGCACTGACAGATGCAAGATATTTTCCAGAATTGCTCCAAGTCAAATTATTGATTCCAGTTTCATGACCACGCAATGGTTCCCGCCACTCGTTGTCCATCATCACAATAATATCAATATCGTTGGAAACACAGGCAAACGATTTGCCATCTGTGTGCCATGTTAGTGCTACAGATGCTCGTGATAATCCTGGCAAATTAATCGATTCTGTTTTTTTGGAACTGATTGCGTTCCAGACAGCAATTGAGTTGCTCCAGGCAATCAATGCACCGACATGTCTACCGTCTGGATGCCATGAGATTGCTGTCAATTCATCGCTATCACTGGTAATCGTAGACTTTTTGCTCCAGTCTGTAGTGGAATACACAGAAATTTGTTTCTCAAAAAAACCATAAGCTGCAAGTAGCGAACCATCTTTATTCCATGTCGCACGGTGCATCGCATAGGGAAAATCGTTGAATCGCTTTACAATCTTGCCGGTTTCACAATCCCAAATGGCAATCGAACGATCACTACTGCTACTGGAGAGGAGTTTGCAATCCGGACTGAATTCAAGAGAATTTACCCAATCACTGTGGGCATTCCAACTTTTCAATACTCCACCATTAAGCAGATTCCAAATAATAATACGGCCATCTGCACCCGCACTCGCCAGTTGTTTCCCATCGCTGCTCCAGGACACTGTTAAAACCAGGTAGTTGTGGTCTGCGAAACGATGAACCAGATTGCCGGTTGCTAATTCCCACACACATACGGTGCAGTCATCACTGGCAGTTGCAATGTAACAATCATCAGGACTCCACGCGACACAATTCACCTTATCTGTATGTCCAAAGAAAGTAATATCGCTTCCTTCCAGTTGTCTTTTGGTGATTCCCCACGCCACCGAGCGGTATTCGGGTTCTACATCCAGCAGTGTTTCTCTGGCGTAGCGGATATTTCCTGCACGATACCCAGACTGAGCATCCTTCAGCCGAAACAGATTCAGATGGTGCCTCATCTGGGCAGCGTTCCGATCTGCACGGTCTGCCTCAAGTACTGCCACGCGTTCGTTTTCTGCTGCAATCAAAGCTTGTGTAACAGATTCCTGACGTGCAAGATTCGCCCTCTTCGTGGCCCGGATCGATTGGACTAAACCAAATGAGGTGCCCAGCACGCCACAAAACAACGTTAAGAATAACGCACTTGCAGCTAATAAAGGTTTTCGGTGCTTCCGGATGAATTTTCGCAAACGATACACCTTTGAAGGTGGGTGAGCCTGTACTGGTTCTCCCGCCAGATAACGCAGGATGTCTGACGCAAAACCGTTGGCAGTTTCGTATCGACGCGTGCGGCTTTTTTCTAACGCCCTCATGACAATCCAATCCAGCTCCGATCGGAGAATGCCCGTTAACTTTTTTGGCTCGGTGCTACGATTGGCGCTGATGCTGGGAAGTGCATCGGCAGTGCTTAATCTTGTGCTTGGCAGTGGGGGATCCTCTTCGCGAACAACACGAAGAATTTCCAATATGCCTTTTCTTTTCAGTTCTTCATCAGTGAATGGCGGATTACCTGTTAATAATTCGTAAAGCAATACTCCCAATGCGTAAATATCGGATCGGGTGTCGATATCCAGATTGTTAAAAGTGGCCTGTTCAGGACTCATGTATTGTGGGGTTCCCACCACACCACCGAAACTCGTTTCAATGGTCATCTCTGTCAGCGATGATCCCGTGGCTTTGGCAATCCCAAAATCGATGACTTTCACGACTGGTTTGTCATCATACAGGGCAACCAGCACGTTCGAAGGCTTGATATCGCGGTGAATAATCCCTTTGTGGTGGGCATGCTGAATTGCCTGACAGGCTTGTATGAACAGTTCGAGCCGCTGATGGGGCGTTAATTTTCTCTGGTCGCAATATTCGGTAATCGGAACGCCCTTCACCAGTTCCATGACAAAATAAGGCCTGTTCTCGTGCAGTCCGCCATCCAGTACTTTGGCAATATTCGGGTGATCCATCATTGCCAACGCCTGACGTTCCCCTTCAAATCGCAGCATCACCTGGCGTGAATCCATGCCTGGTTTGATCAATTTGATGGCGACCAGACGCTTCAGTGGGGAAATTTGTTTTGCAAGCCAAACGGTTCCCATCCCGCCTTCACCAATCAGTTCTTTCAACTGATATTTTTCATCAATGACGGTTATTTTTGACTCTGATGAGACATGGATGCTGGTAGAAAGTTCGTTCCCTGCGGGTGGGGAGTCTACTGTCTGATCCAACGGCAATTCAGGTTTCAGATGGGCTTGCAGAAGTTCCTGCATGCGGTTGAAAAAGGCAAGATTGCTGCCACATTCCTTACGTAGAAAATCCAGCCGCTGGTTTTCAGGCAAATTCAACGCTGCTTCAAAAAGTGTTTCTTCGGTCATGACCTACCCTCCACCTGATCAGCGAGAAAAATCCCCAGTATCCATCAACAATTTTTTTAAGAAGATCTTCTTGTGAATTATGAGAACCATTTCATCGTATGGGAACTGCAAAACAGGGTGGCTCGCAATATTATGAGATAAAACTCATTTTGTCATTGGAACGTGGGGCCTAAATCTGGACTAACTACTTTTTCGGTGGGGGATTTTTCTTCTCAGTCGGACGGCGGTCGTCTGGACGTTTCCCAAATGGTGACAGTTCTGTTGCTTTGCGAAAGGCAGTTGCCGCACCTTCTTTGTCGCCTGAGGCGATCATTACGGTACCAAGTGTGAAATATTGCCGACTGAGCAACCAGCGATTCGCCTCCTGGGCACTTTCGCTTTCTTTTTCTGCTTTAGCAATTCCGTTTTCCAGAATTGCTTTTGCTTCAGGCCATTTTTTCTGCTTGCTCAGAACCATGACATAAGAATTTTCGATCATTTGCAACCAGAATTGATTTGCCGCTATCGTGGGATTCTGCTCTGTTAATTTTGTTTGAATGGTCAGAGCATCATGGATCATCTTTTCTGCAGCGGTAGTGGATTTATCGGTGCCCAACCGCAACATTCCCACCTTGTTGAGATTTTGGGCATGAAGTGCTGCATATTTGGGCACTCCTGGATAGTTCTGGTACAGTTTCGTGGAAATGTTGAGAGCTTCTGTCAATTGATCCCGCTTGCGATTATCACCACGAAAACCTTCGAATAAGATCTGTGCAGAATCAACGCGGGCCAATGTTTCGCTGAGATCGAACTGATAATCGGAAACATCCGGATGATTTTTTGCCAGTACCTGAAGTAACTCTACTGCTTTTCGCTGGTTATCGTTGGTGCGGGAGCGGAATGATGGCGGCTGCTCTCGATAGCAGCACGCCAGCAGGTGCTGGTAATCCGGTACCGTAGGATATTTTTCCCGCAGGTCTTCCAGCAAAGTAATTGCTTTTTTCAGATAATTATCATCTAACGGCTGTGGGGGCGGTTCTGATGGTTTGCCCCCAGGTCCACGGTCTTTGCCAAATCCCCCACCAAATGGTGGTTTTCTGCCCGGTCCGCCTGGGCCTCCCGGTCCCGGCCCACGTGGGGATCCCATTGGTCCTCCGTGCGGTGGGCCAAAACCAAGAAAGCGTTCGCTGACGGAACTGGAAGTTCGGCCCGGTATGCCACGCTGGGCCAGAAAGAAATAGGTGCGGGCCAACTCAAACAGATATTCTGGCCGTTGGTGGGCATCATCGGCCAATGATACTAGCAATTTTTCCGCTTCAGAGTGGGCTTTCAGCATTGACTCGATTTCTGCCAGAATGCGGTACGTGACACCCAGCTCGTTCCACGTGCGGGCCATTTTCAGTCCCAGGTCTACTTGATGAGGATTTTTAATGAATTCTTCCTCATAAATCTCCAATGCTCGCACATAAGCTGGGACAGCGACCGCTTCTTCGCCCATCCGCTGGCGAATATCACCAATTCGCTGGCTGGCTTCTGCCGATTGAAGTCGAAGCTGGGGGTATTTTGCCCCACGCTGGGCACTGCCTTCATAAAAGACCAGAATTTCTTCCATGAAAGGCACCAGTTCTTTGCTCAAAAACGGTTGTGTGGGCAATGTAATGGTGTCCTCATCGCTGTCATCGAGCAGTAATTCGGTTGAGTTATAGACTCGGTTGGGTGCCAGACGTTCGTAAATCCGATTGAGCACTTCGAACGCATCGCGCGACGATGCTTCTGCCTGATCCCGGAGTTCTCTGGTTTCCTGCAAGGTCCGCTGTAATTGTTGGTTGCTCTTTTCTCTCAGCGCCAGTGCAGATGCCACCTCTTCTTTGGCATTTGCAGTGCGGCGATACGCACCGAACGACACGATTGTGGTGGTTGCCATTAACAACAATGCGGTGGCAATCAGCCCAAACATGACCGGATTTCGTTTGCACCACCTGCGGGCCTGTTCCCACGATGTGGTGCGTCGGGCTAGAATCGTTCGATCATCCAGAAAACGGTCCAGATCCTCTTCCAATGATGCAGAATCTGCGTATCGTTCTTTGGGGTCTAACGCAATCGCCTTCAGGATAATAGTTTCTAAGTCTTTTGGAATTAAAGAGTTACGTTTTCGAGGGCGATCGGGCTGCTTCTGAGTAATCAGCTTCAGCATCTGCTGCGGATTGGTATCCGGAAAGGCCATCTGCTGGGTGGCGAGCTCATACAAAGTAATACCCAGACTGTACACATCACCTTGTGGTGTGGAACTTCCTTGGAATCGTTCTGGCGGCATGTACTTCAATGTGCCAATAATGTCGCCAGTTTCTGTCAGGTTGCTGTCGCTAATGGCTCTCGCCAGCCCAAAATCAGTAATCCAGACATTCAGTTGTGGGTCGAGCATTAAATTGGAAGGCTTGATATCGCGGTGCAAAATCCCTTTACTGTGGGCGTATGCCAGTGCGGAGGCAACCTGTTTTCCCAACTCTGCAACGAACCGAAAGTATTGTGGCGTATTGACTTGCGGAATTTGTGGCAGGTTTGGCACCAATTCTGTGGTCTGATTAACCGCAGTGGAAGCGGAACCCGCCTGCGTTGCAGGTAGCTCGAAATCCGTTGAAGACAGCGAATGCCCTTCCAGTGGGGCGGTAAGCGAAATCTGATCCTGTTTTTGAAAGTTCGTCTGACTGGTGACTTGCCGTGATTGAGCGTGAAATTTTCGCAGAATGTGATCGAGGCCCGTCCCTTCGATTAATTGCATCACATAGAAACAACGACCTTCGCATTCCCCCACGCCATAGACTGGCACGATATTGGTATGGTGCAACTTTGCCGCAGACTGAGCTTCCCGTTGAAAACGGACCTGCAACTTCTTCCGAGATGCCAGGTGGGGAGAAAGGATTTTGATTGCTACACGCCGGCCAAGCGTTTCCTGCTCGGCTTCGTAGACGATTCCCATTCCCCCACGACCGAGTTCGCGAACAATCCGATATTCGCCTAAGCGTTCTAATTGAAAAAAATGCTTCTCTGGTGCCTTCCCACCTGATTCCCGACGTGGTTTGGCCTGTTCCATCATTACCACGGCTGAAAGCATGTCGGGCAAATCTTCCGCAAGTTCAGGATATTTCTGAAGATACGTCTCAATGGCGGGTCGACGACCGGTGCGGAATTCGCGTGCAAATTCTTCTACCACATCATCCAGGCTGGTGCGATCAGTCGTCATGGTTTGGCCTCAACTTTATCCACTCTGGCTTTCATCCTGGATGCGGCGAAAAACATCTTTGAGCTTTTTCAATGCCCGCAGATGGCGTTTGCTGGCCGCATCCGGCGATATTTCTAATACTGCAGCCGTTTCAACATTGGACAATTCTTCGAAATGCCGCAGGGCAAGCACCTCTCGGTCCAGAGGTTCCATTTCGGCGAGAATCTGGTGAAGTTGGGCCGTTAATTCCCGGCGAATCACCGCCTGGCTGGGTGATGTCAGGTGGCCCAGAAAGATATCTGCCATCGATTCTGTGCCTGCCATGTGAGCTTTGGGTTGCTGCTCCATGCGGGCATCGCGCATCTGTGCCCCCAGATGGTGCCGATGCAGCATTTGCAGACGCTGCAAAGTGATAAAACGGATCCAAATGTAAAAATGAACATCTTCTTTGAATTCGCGGATGCGTTGAGCGATTTCCAGAAAGGCTTCCTGAAT
Organism: Zavarzinella sp.; assembly: GCA_041399155.1. NCBI lineage: Bacteria > Pseudomonadati > Planctomycetota > Planctomycetia > Gemmatales > Gemmataceae > Zavarzinella > Zavarzinella sp. Next base: position 386,522 of record JAWKTI010000002.1, on the reverse strand, counting down.
CACATCGTCAGCATCGAGTCTGCCTTTCAGCCGTGCATCAAGCCGCACCACGATCATACGCCAGAGGCGATCGTGGTAGTGCGTCAACAGCGAATTCAAGGCACCAGCATCGCCTTGTACCGCTAGATGGACGTTTTTTTGCAAAAAATCGTGTTCTGAATCCAGTTTATCGACCATTTGGCACGCGCCTTGCTAGCAATATTTCCGTGAAAACTCGCACGTCGCTGATGACATTGTGGCACCTGGGGTTATTGTACCAAAGATGACGAGTGGGCAGGATATTTGCCACCACTGCAAAAATTAATGAGAAATGAGACTTTGGAAAAATTCAGTCGACAAAATGACGTTATTGCGAGTACTGTAAAGTGTGGTAATTTTTAAGCGGGCAAATCAGATGATTCGCATCAAAATGATGTTCGGTGCTGTTCTGGGGTTGGTTCTTTCAGCCACCACCGTAACGAATGCACAATTTCCTGGTGGGGGTTCGATGGACCCAAACCGGATTTTTGACATGGTTGCACGTGGCTCTGATGTCATTGAAGTAGATAAACTCGATACATTTTCCAAGGGGATGTTCGATCGATTTGCTAGCCGTTTTGGCCTGACAGGAAATGTAATCACCCGCGATCAGTTTACGGGTGCGATGAATAAATTGCAGGACGATCTTAAGTCTGGCAGAATTGATGTCAATACCCTTCGAAATGAAATGCGTGGTGGCATGCCATCCATGGGTGGTGCCCCCGCAGGTGGCGGTGGTTCTGGAATGTCAGATGAACAAATCGAGGGGTTTTTCCGTCGCCGTGACCGCAACGAGGATGGATTGCTTCAAATTGATGAAATGGCCGACTCTTTGAGAGATGAGTTGGATCGTTGGGACGAAAACGACGATCAGATGATTGACATGCGGGAATATCGTGCATATGTTGTCGCACGATTTGGTGGCGGCGAATCTGGTAGTTCCGACCGTACAAGCGAAAGCAGTCGTGACAGCCGCTCCTCTACTTCAAAACCACGCGAACCCGAAAAAAGGATGACAATTATCCGTGCTGATAGTCTGCCAAAAGAAATTCCGGATTGGTTTGCCAGCGCGGATGCCAAAGGAATTAAAGATGGGCAGGTTGCGATGTATGAGTGGAAACAAGCTGGTAAACAGTTTGATGAATTTTTCACTTACGATCTGAATAACGACGGTTTTATTACCGCTGAAGAATACTTACGCTATAAAAATGGCGGCAAACTGCTTGCTTCTGCAGGCACCACGAATGGTGCACCATCTACATTTGGTGCTCCAACAAGTGGTGACCGTCGAGATCGCGGGGATCGTGGAAGCCGAGGTGGTGATCGAGGCAGCGACCGTGGTTCTGAAAGTTCCCGTGGTGGCCCTCCTTCAATGGGTGGTCCACCAGGATCAGGCGGCCCTCCTTCTGGTGGCTTTGGCAGCCGATTCGGTGGTGGTGCCCCTACGATGGGTGGCGCTCCCGGAACGGGTGGCCCACCGTCCGGTGGCTTTGGTAGCCGATTTGGTGGTGGTCCTCCTTCATCGGGTGGCGCTCCCGGATCAGGCGGCCCACCTTCCGGTGGCTTTGGCAGCCGATTCGGTGGTGGTGCCCCCGCGATGGGTGGCGCTCCAGGAACGGGTGGCCCACCTTCCGGTGGCTTTGGTGGTCGCGGTGGTTTTGGCCGTGGTGGATCAAGCGAAGGTGGCGGTCCTCCTTCCGGTGGGGGTTTTGGCCGACGTCGTCCCGGCGGTTGATCCGCAAACATTGCAGTGCAGTTTTCTGTTCCCTGATTTCAGCGTAACCAGTTCATTAATAAATACTTACAACATCTCTTTACTGATCACCTAATGCATCTGCCCAGCATGCCAGGTAATCATTCAGAATGGGATACCTGGACGCTTCCAGGGCAATTTTCGCCCGCGCTTTCTCTACCACCTGTTGCTCATAATCTGGCGTAATGGTTCCCAAAAGGACGCACCGTCGCAAAAAGACAAAGTATGTATCCAGAGTATCACACAGACAATACCCCTGGATCCCTTCGTAATCCGCATCCAGGTACATTTCGTACACATTTTCGCCAGCAATCGACATTTTGCCTGGCTTGCCAATCATTTTTGCCAGCAGGTTCAGCCCACCTGTCAGGCGGGACGCACCATAGTTGGTAATCCAGTCATACAGGTCCAGATCGTCCGTGTTGTAACGTGACCCACGGTTCTGGTAGTAGGATGCGATTGGTAAGCCGAAGCGAAACGCCATCAATTCCATCATCGGCAGATCAAACCCCCGCCCATTGAACGTCACCAGATTGGCTGAGCGATACTTTTTCGTTCGCCCACGCCAGAAAAATTCGGTCAACTGTCTGGTGTTATGTTCGGGGAGCCCCAGCACGTGCATCTCAGCAATTTCAAACACGCGATTCACCAGAATGATCGCCATGCAAATGGGAATCTGCTGGGAGTAAGGCAAAAAGTCCGAACTGGTATACGAAGTTTCGCGTGCCTCTTCCTGTGCACGCTGCACCGCTTCTGCATCGGTCAGATCAGTATCCTGGTACCGGAGATTCTTTATTAAGTTTCCATCGGGTATCGATTCAATATCGAAGACCAGAAATCGAATTTCCTTTTCGGGTGGCAGCTCCTCTCGGTCATCACTCATGGTGGAGTAGTCCTTTCACATATTTAGCCGTTAGACCAGTTTCCGGCACGCTTGTCAATCTTCGTAGGAATTTTCTTCAAGAATATTTCAAGGCGAAATCTGAATCGTCTGGGGGATTCGATGCGTCCAACTTACCGCCCGTTTGAAAAAGTTTAGGAGATCAACATGGCTACTGCCAATCCTGTCGTCGAACCGTTAACGAAGTTACTCGCATCAACTTATACGCTTTATGTGAAGACCCATAACTACCATTGGAATGTGACCGGTCCGATGTTCACCACGTTGCATACACTGTTTGAAACCCAATACACCGAATACGCACTGGCAGTGGATGAAATTGCCGAAAGGATCCGCACGCTGGGTGCCTATGCACCGGGTAGCTTTGCCGAGTTTGGCAAGTTGAGTGTGGTAAAAGAGGAAACGGGTCGCCCGAAAGCCACAGAAATGATCACCACACTCGTGGCAGATCAGGAAGCGGTGGTGCAGGCGGCACGCGATGTGATTGCTTCTGCCGAGAAAGTCCACGATCAGGCTTCAGCCGATCTGGGAACCCGCCGATCGGAAGTGCACCAGAAAAATGCCTGGATGCTCCGCAGCCACCTGGACTAACAGGATAGCTTTTCAGCGCATTGTGGTAAGACATAGTATTACAGAAATATAGTGTAAATTAGTATATTCATTTTCGACTGTTTGTCAAGAGAATTTTTCAAACATTTCGCGTGTAAAGGCAGAAAAATCTGTGTAGAATACCTCCATTCCCACTCAGAACAGGGAAGTTCCTTCTGAGTTTGCCAACAGGACGTACGCACTATGAAGATTCCTTCACCAAAATTCCTGAAGCACCCGATTGCGATTGTCAGTATTGTGCTGATGGTGCTGACTTTTGGCCTGACGCTCCACATGCGGTTGCGATTAGGTGAAATGAACCGAATTCAGGAAAACGGCATTGCCAGCGTACGTGCGGCCACTGATCTGGAACTGGCGGCAATCGAAATCCGCCTGCAACTGGATCGCTACCTCATTTCTGGCGACCAGAAAATGCTGGACGGGGTGCCTGAACTGGAAAGTAAGTTACAGAATTCAATTGTTCAGATGCAACGGTACGCAGAAACCCCTCACGAACAGGAATTATTGACCCAGATTCAGGCTGGCTTTAACAATTTTTGCGATGAATACCACGAAGTAATCGATTTATTCCATAATCGTGCTGCTTATCTGAAAATTCTGACCATGATTGATGCCCAACTGAATAACGAAGTGCTCAAACCAGTGCAGGAATGCTTAATGTTCAAGCACCAATCCCTGGAGAGCCTGGGGGAGTCAAATAAAAAATTCTCCAACACAATGACGCTTTTTCTCAGCATTATTGCAATATGCTCGCTGCTGGGAGGAATATCAGGTGGGTATTTTCTGGGTCGAATGAAGCACGCAATCCGCAGCACCCACAAACGGCTGATTCGGACCGCCAAAATACTGAATCGGTTCGCAAACGGAAAACAGGATGCCATGGCATCGCAGGATGGGCTTTCAACGATGCCCGGCAATGCCGATGCGTTAAAGAAAATGGAACGCACGCTCGCAATCGTGCTGAAAAAACTGAAAAAAACCGAACGAGATGCACTGAAGGCAGAAAAGCTGGCCTACGTTGGGCAGATGGCCGCTGGCATTGCCCACGAAATTCGCAATCCGTTGATGTCAATCAAGCTGATTGTGCAGAATGCCGCCGATCCCAACCAACGTGGGACGTTGTCTTCCCGCGATCTGCGGGTGTTGGAAGAAGAGATACTACGGATGGAGCACATCATCAACACGTTTTTGAATTTTGCCCGCCCACCCAGGATGGAATACAGTCAGGTGGCGTTGGCCCCACTGTTGAAACAAACGTTAGAAGGGATCAGTGCCCGCGCCAAAAAGCAGAATGTGCGACTGGGACTCAGCCTGAATCCGGAAGATATTGTCTTTGCTGCAGACCCGCGCCAGTTGCAGCAGGTGCTGTACAACCTGTTTTACAATGCACTGGATGTACAGCCTGCTGGTGGGCGAATTGCTGTCAGTGCACGCATGGAACGGGAAAATAATCCTGATGATGCCTGGCTACTGATTACGGTCGCAGATCAGGGGCCTGGAATCGATACCAGCCTGGGGATCAAGATTTTTGATGCCTTTGTTTCGAATAAACGGGCTGGCATGGGGCTGGGTCTGTCAATCTGCAAACGCATCGTCGAATCCCACGGTGGGAGAATCGATGCCATGAATAAACGGAAAGGTGGGGCAGTGTTTTACATTCATCTGCCGATTCAAAAGCCAAAATGGATTGAAGCAATCATTCGAAATGACGTTCCACAGGAAGCAGTTCTCGCATGAGCCAACAATCACCCAAAGCTGCCATTATTGATGATGATGATAACATCCGCTATTCGCTGGCAAAAACGCTCGGAAATTTGCAGATTGAAACCGAAACAGCCGATTGTGCCACCGCTGGCATCGAGCTGGTGCGGCGAATGCGGCCCGATCTGGTGCTGATCGATGTTTGCCTGCCGGACAAATCCGGGCTTGATGCCTTTACCGAGATTCACGAGTTTGACCCACTGTTGCCTGTCATCATTATGACGGCTTACGACACCACCGATACCACCATCGAAGCGATGAAACGTGGTGCGTTCGATTACATGCTGAAACCGGTCGATCTGCAATCGCTGCGGGAACTGGTCAAAAAAGCTCTGGCCTTGCGCAAAATGCAATCGGTACCGGCATCCTTTCAGGTGGGGCCGGGAGAAACCAAAGTTGATGAAATTGTGGGCCGGTCGCCCGAAATGCAGGAAATTTACAAATTGATCGGCAAGTTTGCCCCACAGAATGTGGCTGTGCTGATCCAGGGAGAAAGTGGCACCGGCAAAGAATTGGTGGCACGGGCGTTGTACCACCACAGTAATCGGGCCAATAAACCGTTCATTGCCGTCAATTGTGCGGCTATTCCCGATTCCCTGCTGGAAAGTGAGCTTTTTGGCCACGAACGTGGGGCATTTACTGGTGCGGATCGCCAGCGTATCGGCAAATTTGAGCAGGCTCACGGTGGGACAATTTTTCTGGATGAAATCGGCGATATGTCGCCGATGACGCAGGCGAAAGTGTTGCGGGTACTGCAGGATTTCCAGTTTGAGCGGGTGGGCGGCAACACTCAGATTTTTACCGATACCCGCGTGATTGCTGCTACCAACCATGATCTGCAGGAAAAAGCTCAGGAAGGGAAATTTCGACAGGATCTGCTTTATCGCCTCAACGGATTCACCATTACGCTCCCACCACTGCGGGAACGGAAAAGTGATATCCGCCCACTGGTAGATCACTTCATCAAGCTGTCGAACGAAAAACTGGGAAAATCGATCAAAAGCATTGCCGATGATGCCTTACAGGCACTGTTCAACTGGGACTGGCCTGGTAACGTGCGTGAATTGCAGGGGGCTATCCGTTATGGTGCCGTGCAGGCTGTTGGCAGCATGATCACGGTGGAATGCCTGCCCGCTCTGATTCGGGGGTTTCCGGATCAACCGGAAAGCGAATACGATTCCAGCCACCTAGTTCAGGAAACCAAACGTCTCCTACAGGCGGGTCAGTCGGATATTTACCGCCACCTGCTCAACATGTTCGACCGTACCGTGCTTTCGATTGTGCTGGATCATGTCGATGGCAATCAGGTCAGTGCGGCGGAAATACTTGGGATTTCCCGCACCACATTGAGGCACAAATTAGCCAGCATTGACAAAGTAGAAGACAAGGTACTGCAGGATTAGGGTTTTGATTCAACTACAACTCAGGTGGCAGTGCGTTCGCAGGTGGGGCAGCCCACAGGCAGATCCTGCCATCAGTGCCAGAACTGATGACCAGTTTACCATCGGGTGAAAAGGCAACATCGGTCACTTTGTAGCGGTGCAGCACATAATTGCACAGAACGGTCATAGTTCGAAGGTCGTACACCCACACAAATGGGCCCATGGCGACTGCCATTTGCAACCCGTTGGGAGATATTTTCAGGGCGTGCACCTCGTGTGGGAGAACATCACTGGTAAAAACGTTGCGGTGGTCGGCGATTGACCAGATTGATAGTGTTCGATCCCGCCCCGCAGAGACAAGCAGGTCACTTTCGGGGCTGAAATCAATGATGGTTCGGCCATCACCATGTTTGGCAGGCACCGCAAACGCCGTACGGTCGGCACTTGCCCACAGTTTCACTTGGCCATTACGCTCCGAAGTGGCAAAATACCGCCCGTTGGGACTGTATTCAATCTGATCCAGGGCACTACTACCCAACGAAACCGATTGAATGGGGGCGGCTGTCTGGGCATTCAGAAAGCGAATGCCGTACAGATTGTTCTTGAGCCAGCTGCCCACAGCCAGTTGGCGTGCGTCAGGTGAATAAGCAAATGCATGGATGTCGGTTTTGTATTTTTCGCTGGTTGCGGTCTGCAGACCAGAAGTGCGATCCATAATTGTGACAAATTTCTCATTTCCTGCCACCGCAATCTGATCGCCCGTGGGCGAAAACTGCAAATAATTCAGATTCTTCTGGTTCGGAACCGTAATTTCACGCAGATCCTGTGGCTGATCGAGATGAAAGAATTTTAATTTACTGTCCCACATCAGCGATGCCAGCATGGGTTCGTTGGGGTGGATTGAGATTCGTCGCACTGCCATTTTTGGATGCGAGATGATCCGTTCTGGCTGGGTAATTTTCGGTGGGGAGGCTTCGTAAGTTGTTTTCCGCTGATTGGTGCGTCTGGTGACCGCAAATTTTCCTGTAGGAATGTCAATTTTGTGGCCACTGCTCAATTCCGTCATCTGTACGTTACCACTACCCGCCTCCACGCTGGTGTGGTTGGCATCAATTGCAGAAACGAACGACCCCGCCACATCCAGGACGGCAGTGGGCGTTGTTACTCGTAATGGATCTTGTGAATTGTCCGCTTCGGTACCGAAAATCATCCCGTAGTAAACTTGTAGTTCAGCATCATTCAGACGCTTGATTAATCGTACCGATGTTTCAGTGCCAATCTCCACCCGTCGGTGGTTCGGGAAAAGCAACACGGCACCACTGATCTCATCGGTGCGAAAAGCCTGACCAGACAGAATCGAACTGCCGACGTGAACGGAACTCTCAGTGCCATCGTCGTTTACGACAAATGCTTCACCAAAAAGTTCTTCCACGGTCGCAATTGGCGTGGGGGCCACTTCTACCACAGAATCTGTCGTAGTCTGTTTGGGATTGAATGCAAACAGGTAAATACATAGACCCAGCACAATCGCTGCGGAAATGGCTCCCAATGCGGGCGCAGTCCGACGCTGCAGGCGATGAGAAAATTTGCCCACCTGGAAAGTGTGGGATTGCCCACCCTGGGTGCGTTGCCACTCCGCAATAATGGCTTCATTTCGGGAAAAAACGATGCACCGTTCAGCGAATTCTGCGTCCGTTTTCAGTCGCTGTTCTACCGCGCGGCGATCCTCGGCAGATAAACAATCTGCCAGATAGCTGATCAGTAAATCATCATCAAAACGGTTCATAGCCAGATGGGGGGTCAGATCCTGTGTTACAACTTCTCAAGGATAGGTCATCTGGAACTGATTTTAGGCAGAAGTAATTTTTGGAAGTGACAAAGTTCCCAAAACGGGTGTGGATTGCTTCCGTAAGGATTCAAACCATGGTGCATTTTCTTTCATTGTGGCATCCCGTTCCGTAATCACCACGATCCCTTCTGCCAGCGTGGTGTACACAGAGGGATCAATGTTTTTAGCAGAAATTGGTGGGGATAGCATCAGCACAATATCAAACTTGTCGTGCATTTCATTCAGCAAACGCTGAAAACGGTGGGCAGTTTCCACACCCGACATTAGATGATTGATCGAAGCCTGAGCAAAAAACACGGCTGGCTGGTCTGTCGGCTGAAAACAAGGTTCAATGTCTTGTGACCTACCTAAAACATAGTTGCTGATCGCCTGTTGAGACAGGATCGGCGAGCCAGTGGCCCACGTTGGGTAACTTGATTCGCCACTGGCATCAAAAATTAGTACCTGTTGCCCGTTTTGGGTAAATGTATTTCCTAAATCCCGAAGCATTTTGTCCAGCGAATGCCCGTGATTGATGGGCGTGAACAGCACAATGCCACCTTCGGAAATCCCACGTTGGTGGATCCGTTCGGCCAGAAAGTTCAACGCCTGGCTGGGAATTACCTTACTGCCACTGCCGCCTGGCATGGGCGGACGTATTTGTGGTTGGGGAGTGTGGTTCGGTTTGGCTGGTTTCGCTGCGGTTTGCTGCGTCAGATCGGAAAGTTGCAGCATCGGCATTGCACTGGAATGGCTGATATCGGGTAGATTCAAATCCATTCCTGGGATGTTAAGGTTAATATTGCTGTCCGATTGCTCTGCAACTACCGGACGTGCAACCTGCAGGTCGGGTGCGGGGATATTCAGTGTGGTTGCAGGGTAGGTCAAATCCACTTCCTGGGTTGGAGGTGGTGTCCGATTTTCCGATGCCACTGGGGGCAGAAAACCTGGTGCGGTCGGAATATGGCTTGTAGACGGCTGTTGATACGTAACTGGCTGTGCTTCCGGCACTTGTGTACTTTGCAAACTGGGTGCAGGTGGCACTTCCACGGGCACGATCGTTACCAGTGCCCCACTGCGAGGCGGGGGTGCAACGCGACTTGGCATTACTTGCGGTAATGCGAATATTGCAATATAGCAAAGCAGTAAAATTAATGACAGCCCCACCACACCTGCAACGAGACGCAAGGTATTTGAAGAAAATGGTGCACTGCCCGCATCCGCCGCAGCATAAATCTTCAGGTCATTGCGGTTGGGGTTGGAATTCGATTGATATTGATTCAAGGTGCGTTCCAGATCAATCTTCCGTTGTTCCAGCGACCGCATCTCCAGTGGGTATTTCGCCACAATTGCTGATTCAAGTTTACGGAGATCGTTCACTTTCACTTGTTGTTGCTTCACTACCGCTTCTTTGGCGGTAATTTTCCCTGGCAACAGATCATAATCGGTACGCATTTCAGCCAGTTTTCGCAGGCGGGCAATTTCACTGGGGCTGTATGCTTTGGGATCGTTCTTGATCGATTCCCGCTCTTTTTGCAATTGTTTGAGCTGTTCTTCCAGCATGTTGCCATTTTGCAGGCGGGATTCTGCTGTGGCGACGCGGGTCAGGAGTTCATTCAGTTCAGTACGCGTGATGATCGATCTTTTGAACAGATCCTGGTATTGTTGGACTTGTGGCTTCAAAATTTCCAACTGTTTTTTGGCTTCTTCCACCTGAGATAAATTCAATGTCAGGCTGATTTCGCCCTGCTTGCGGTCAATATCTCGTAATTTCGATTCCAGATCCTGTTTCTCATTTTCAGGAATCGGGTCATCCGCACGTTTGATCAGCAGAGCAATACCGTCCTTCAAGCGTTTTTCTTCCTGCTGCAGTTCTGCCAGATCAATTTCCATCGTGCGTAACTTGTTCACTTCATCGTTCATCGCCAGATCAAAATCAGTGATGTTGAACTTGCTCAACTCCTGCTGATACTGGTTTTTCAGCAATTTCATTTCCAGCATAATCTGGTCAATTTCGTTTTTGCGTTTCGCAATTGCTGGTTCAATCAACCCCGACTGATATTGCTGGAACTCCATCAGACCACGTTTCATCACTTCATCCACCACCTTTTTGGCGATGGTGGGATCGGCGTGGTCGTAGCTCGCATCCACCAGTTCTGTGGAACTGCGAACTTTAATGAGTAAATTTTTGGTGAATTCTGCATCTGTCTCGGTGGGCAGCACCTGTTGCCGCACTTCTTTCAGGCAGGCAGGCGATCCAATGATATCGGTGAGGCTTTCGATATTCGGTGGCAGGTACAACGGATCCATGTTCCGGTAGTTGGGCGTGTAGATGAAGCTGCCTGTGGCACGATAAACTGGTTTGGCAAAAGTTTTCACCGCCATGAAGGCTGCGGCAGCCGTCACTAGCAGCCAGAAAATCACAAGTGCTTTGCGCTTCAGTATTTCGGACAGAAAAACGCTGATCAAGCTGGGTGGCATTTCCCCACCTTGGGTGGTGGAATTATTTGCAGACATTGGTCCCACCTGTTGGGGGTGCGCCAACGATTGTTCATTCGTTTGACTATATGATTGAACCTGCATACCACCTACCATGTGCGTGCCACAAACCGTCGTCTGGGGCTGTCCGTAAATATTTCCTATTTGGTAGATTCTACCCCAATAACCAAGTTTTTGAAAAGTCGAACTCGAATAAGTGGGCAATTTTGGCTAGTTTGCGACATTGTTATGCATTTTTTGCGGATTTTTGCCCACTTGGACGGTTGTTTTGTCTGTTCTATCATAAAATGTTTAGTCACGCAGGATGTTGCGAACGCACCGCCGTTGGTTCGAAGAAATAAAAAATGCTGACCACGACCGAAGAATTTAAGATCGATTTTCAACGTTTAGCTACAGAAATGAAGCTGGAATCTGATCTTCTGGAACGGATTCAATCGTTATTGCGTGCGGGTTTTGACGCGGGCTATCTTGCCCGTTACCGCCGAAAGGACGTTGGTGGGCAATCCGCCGAAACCATTCGCACGATTGCCAAGCGCATCGCCGCCATTGCCGATCTGGAAGAAAAGAAAAAAACGGCCATCAAACTGATCGATTTGCAGGGCGGCCTGACCGATTCGTTGCGTACCGCACTGGAAGGTGCGATTTCGCAGCGACAGGTGGATGATCTTTTTCATCCCTTCCGTCCCAAAAAGGTGCATTTTGCCCAGGAAGCAATCGACAAAGGGCTGGAAGAACTTGCCAAAGCTGTCTGGCAGCGCGATCCTGCGGTCGACAATCTGGCAGATGTTCTTGCAGGAATGGTTGATCCGGAAAAAAATCTGAACAGTGCGGAAGAGATCCAACGCCTGACAGAACAATTGCTGGCAGAAATTCTGGGCGATCTGCCTGAAGTCCGCACCACCACACGTCGGGCACTGTGGGACTTGGGCGTCATTATTACTTCCAAAAAGTCTACAGGTGAGCCGGAAGCAGAACCTGCCACCAGTGGGGAAGTTGAGGCAGATTCTGCCCCCACACCGACTACCGAAGGTGCTAGCACTCCCACGGAAGCCACTGGCGAACACGAAAGTGCGCAAACCCCTGCGAGTGAAGAAGTTAGTGAAAGTGCACCAAACGCAGAACCTGCCAGCACCGAGCCCACAGGTGGGGCTGAACCGTCTCCCAGACAGCCTGCAAAGTCGCGACGCATGCAGCAACGCGAACAGGAATACCGCGATTATTATGATTTTCGGGAAAAGCTTCGTGAAATCCCACCGCACCGGATTCTGGCGGTTAATCGTGGGGAAAAAGCCAACGTTCTCCAGGTGCGGGTTGAATTCGATGTCAATGCAGTCGAAACTGCCGCCCGCAGCGAACTGAATTTTGCAGAACATCCCCACCGTGAAATGCTGGAACTGGCACTGCCTATTGCAGTGCACCAGATTGTGGTGCCAGAACTGATCGAAGAAATCCGCAAGGAACTGACGGAAGAGGCACTGGACCACGCGGTAGACATTTTCTGCAAGAACTACCACAGTCTGCTGCTTTCCCCACCATTACCCCCCTGTCGTTTGCTGGTGATTGATCCCGCAGGTCGGGAATCCACCAAACTGGTGGTGCTGGGGCCGAAAGGCGAATTGCTGGCCGAAGCCAACGCACCAAAGCTGAGCGAACAGGTGGCAGATGCAATTCAGGAACAATTGACGCAACTCATTGAACAGTATGATGTTAGCGTTATTGCGATTGGCAATGCCCAGGGTTGTCGTGATCTGGAGCAACTGGTTTCGGAACTGATTGCCAAACTGGATCTTCCCACAGAAGAAGGACAGTCAAAGCAACCACTGGCGTATATTATTGCCAACGAAGCTGGTGCGGCCGATTATGCCAATAGCCCGGACGCCCGCGAAGAATATCCCGAATTTGACAAACCAACCATCGCCGCTATTTCGATCGGCCGACGGCTGCTCGATCCGATGGGGGAATGCGTTAAAATTGATCCCCAGCACCTGGGTGTAGGGCTCTATCAGCACGATTTAAAGGTAAGACAACTGCGAACACTGGTTGAACCGGTGATTTCGGCCTGCGTCAGCGAAGTGGGGGTGGATGTCAATACCGCACCTGCCGTGCTGTTGCGGCATGTTGCCAGCCTGAATGCGATGGTTGCAAACGATCTCGTTCAGTTTCGCAGCACGAATGGCGGGATTACCAACCGCACGCAGCTCAAGTCAATTTCAGGGATGAACGACAACCGTTACCAGCAAAGCATCGGTTTCCTGCGGGTCTATGGTGGTACCGAACCACTGGACGAAACGTGGCTGCACCCGAGTTGCTATTCCGTTGCCCGCCAACTGCTGGCCGAAGCGGGATTCATTTCAGACGACTTGCGAAATCGCGATAAACTGCAGAAAATTCGCGCTGTTCTGGCCGAAATGGATGTCGCAGACACTGCACGCCGCTATCAGGTAGAGCCCGCAGTGATTGAAGAAGCGATTCAAGGGCTGGCAGATCCGCATGAAGACCCCCGCAGCAGCCGACCTGCACCAGTATTAAAGACCCGTAGTCTGCGGCTCGAAGACCTGCAGGTGGGGATGAAATTGACAGGCACGGTTGTCAATGTAGTGCCATTCGGTGCCTTTATCGACATCGGTTTGAAAGACACCGGCCTGGTGCACATCAGCGAACTGGCCGCGAAATTTGTCAAAAATCCTTACAATGTCGTCAGTGTGGGCGATGTCGTGACCGTTTGGGTGGTGGGAATTGATTCCAACCGTAAACGGGCATCGCTGACCATGATCGACCCGGCTCAGCCACGCCCGAAAGATCAACCACGCGAACAGCGGCCCAAGGGGAACCAGCGTCCACCAAGGGAACGTCAACCCGGTGCTCCACGCCCACCTGCAAGTGGGGAACGTGGCGAGCGTCGGCCACCAGCACCACGTGGGGAACGACCAGCGCAATCGCAGCCAAGGGATCGTGGGCGACCTTCACCTCGACCGGCAGGCCCACGCAGCGATCAACCACGCCCAAATACAAATACCCGGCCGCCACGTTCGCACCAGCGATCTGAACCAGTGGCACGCGGTTCGGAAGGGGAAGGGATGCACAAACCTGCCCCACGACCACCTGCGGCACCACGGAAACCAGAAAAACCACGCGCATTGCCCAAATTAACCAAAGAAGAATTGGATGGGAAGAAACCCTTGTTGACTTTTGGTGCATTAGAAGCGTTCTTCAAGTCGCGGGAGACCACCGACGAAGAAACCAAAAAGCCACCAAAGGGCAAACCAAAGTCCAATGATTCTGATGAGACCAACAAAGAATAATTAGCCACCATATCCCGTGAATAGCGATCAACCTGAACAAAAATCGGGGCCACCGCCCCAGTTGAAACCCGAGCCTGCCAAACCCGGGAAGGACCCACAACGTCCGGAACGGGCATCCCCACTGATTACCATGACGTTCATCAGTGGTGCGTTGCTTCTGGTAGCGTTCTTTGTGTTCCTGATTTTCAAATCCGGCCCCAGAAATATTGATCTCCAGCAATTCGACCAACTGGTCAATGCGGGTGCCATCAAAGAACTAGTGGTCGCATCCGATGTAAAATTAACGGGTGTAGTCCGCGATAATTCCATCGAATTCATTAAAGAAATGAAATTGCCCAACGGGGCATTCGCTGTCGTCTTACCCAAGATGGAAGATCAGAACATCTACATCCGTAAGATTGCAAGCACCGACGCAGAAGTTAATGAAAAATCGATTAAAAATGGCAACCTGAAGCCGATAAAAATCACGGTCGATGAAGATCTCGGTCAGTTGCTCAGTTCGATTATTTACCTGATTTTCCCAATTGTGCTTTTGGCAATTTTCTTCCTGTTTATTCTGCCACGAATGCGCGATCCAATGGGTGGTGGCTTTGCCAGCAGTTTCACCCGCAGCAGTGCCCGCCGGATGGACAAAACTTCCAACCGCACCACCTTTCGCGATGTGGCTGGCATGGATAATTCCAAAAAAGAACTGGAAGAAGTAGTTGAATTTCTGCGGGAACCGGCCAAGTTTGTCCGTCTGGGTGCCGAAGTTCCCAAAGGTGTGCTGCTGGTGGGCCCACCCGGAACGGGGAAAACCTTGTTGGCACGTGCTGTTGCTGGTGAAGCGGGCGTGCCATTTTTCAGCATCAACGGCTCCGAATTTATCCAGATGTTTGTGGGTGTAGGTGCGAGTCGTGTCCGAGATCTTTTCCGCACCGCCAAGGAAAATGCTCCCTGCCTGATTTTCATCGACGAAATTGATGCTGTCGGTCGGATGCGTGGGGCTGGTGTAGGGGGTGGGTCTGATGAACGGGAACAAACCCTGAATCAGATTCTCGGCGAAATGGACGGCTTCACCCAGACCGAATCAATTATAGTGGTGGCAGCAACAAACCGCCCGGATGTTCTGGATGCGGCATTGTTGCGACCAGGCCGTTTTGACCGCCATGTGACCGTAGATCGACCCACGTGGCAGGGCCGGCTGGATATTTTGAAGCTACATATTCGCAATAAGCCGATCCATTTTGATGTGAATCTGGAGAAAATTGCCCGCAATGCCATGGGAATGAGTGGGGCAGAACTGAAAAATCTGGCCAACGAGGCTGCCATTTTTGCCGCCCGCGAATCGAGCGAAGCAATTAAAGCAGTTCACTTCGACCGTGCAGCAGAACGGATACTTTTTGGTGCAAAACGCGACCATAAGCACAATCCCGAAGAACAGAAACGCACCGCGTACCACGAAGCGGGGCATGCGTTGTGTGGCTGGTACGAGCCCCACGCCGATCCGCTGTGGAAAGTTTCGATCCTCCCACGTGGGCAGGCAGCGGGGGTCACTGTTTCCCAAATCGATGAAGACAAGATCGATCAGTCTCGCACCGAACTGATTTCACGCCTGGTGGTGATCATGGGTGGCCGTGCTGCAGACAATCTGGTTTACGGCGAAGAGCGTTCCGGTGCAATGAACGACCTGAAGCAAGCCACCCGCATTGCCAGAATCATGGTCACGCAACTGGGGATGAGTTCCCGCCTGGGGCCGGTCTATTACCGCTCTGGTGAAGAACATGTCTTCCTGGGCAAGGAAATCCACGAATCTCGTGATTTCAGTGATGTCACCGCCCACGAAATTGATCAGGAAACCAAAGATATTCTGCGTGAAGCGGAAGACCGGGCCATTAACCTGTTACAGGCCCACCGCAAGGAATTGGAATTGCTGACAGAAAAATTGCTGGAGAAGGAAGAACTCGACCGCGATGAAGTGGAGCAACTGATCGGCCCCCGCCCACCAAAAGTCTAAGCAGATTCATCTACGAAAACTGACATCTCTCCTGCTTGCAAAACCAACTTGAGTAGTTCTAAACCACATCCTTGTTCTCGCACATAATATATATCCACGCAATATTCGAGCTGCGTTATTTTTTCGTATTTGGATGAGGAATTTTACCAAACATTTCTCCCTTAAATCCTTTAGAAATAGCGTGTTACGAACATAGAAAATTTTCGCCACATTTTAGAAAAATAACGATCAGGCGAGTGTCCGAATGATGAATTTGAGCTGATTTTCAGGATTTGGCTCTTTTCTCTAAAATGAAGCGAAATGTTCTCGGCTATCCTTTTCGCCGGCCAAGGGGAAATCAACAGCATGCCGTATTATCAGCAACTGGGAACGATCCCTGCCAAACGCCATATCCAGTTCCCAAATCCAGGTGGTGGGTTTCTGCAGGAAGGTATCTACTACGAAGAAGTAGTAACCACGGAGGGCTTCCACCGTGCCTACAGCATTGTCTATCACCTGCGGCCACCAACGCGGGTGCTGAAAATGGAAGCTGCGGCACCTTATTCTGCGGAAGTGCTTGCCCCACAAGAACTTCGGCATATCCACCTGAAAACAGCCCCCATGCCACGTGGGGGCGATGTTATTTCTGGTCGCGTACCGATGTTTTGTAACAGCGATGTTACTTTGACACGTTGTCGACCAGATTCGCAGCAGCAGATGTTGTTTCGAAATGCCACCCACGAAGAATTATGGTTTATCCACCATGGCAGTGGCGTGCTGAAAACCATGTTTGGTGAACAGCCAGTGCGGCAGCTTGATTACGTGCTGATTCCACGAAGCACCACCTACCAGTTTGTGTGGGATAATCCCAATGAAGCTGACTTACTGTTGATCGAATCGCGTCCCACAATTCGTTTTCCTAATCGATATTTGAATCCGGATGGGCAGTTTCAGCTTGGAGCACCATTTTCTGAACGCGACCTGCAAGGTCCGAAATCGCTGGTTCCGGTGGATGATGAATCACCCACGGAAGTGATGATCCAGGATAGTGGACGTCGAACAATCTATACGCTGGCTTCCCACCCGTTTGATGTTGTGGGCTGGGATGGCTGCCACTATCCGTTTACGTTCAATGCACTTGATTTTGAACCGATTACTGGCAAAATTCATCAGCCACCACCGATCCATCAGACTTTTCAAACCGATGCCTTTGTGGTTTGTACGTTTGCCCCACGTCAACTGGATTATCACCCACAAGCCATCAAAGTGCCATATGCCCACTCGAATGTGGAATCTGATGAGGTTCTGTATTATGTGTTAGGGCAGTTTGGGAGTCGAAAAGGGGTGGAACAGGGCAGTTTCACCATGCACCCACGTGGGATTGCCCACGGCCCGCACCCAGGCACGATTATGGGCAGTCGCGATGCGACCAGCACCAACGAACTGGCAGTGATGGTGGATACGTTCGCCGCACTGCTGCCTACGAAACAGGCATGGGTATATGATGATCCACAATACCCTTATTCGTGGTTGTAACATTCAAATCTGAAACATGCGCAATCGTTGAAAAGGGTAAACTGTTGAGCCAATTTTCGCAGGAAAGGGCATTATTTTTGTTAAAAAGTCGGGCGATTATTCTTTGCCCTGGGGTGGGGCTTTCCGTCGGCTTTCCGCTTCATAAGCCATCACAATCCGTGATACCAGTGGATGTCGCACGATATCGGTTTCATCCAGATGAACAATCGCCAGCCCTTTTACATTTCGTAACCGCTGCACCGCATCGACCAGACCACTTTTGACGTTTGGTGGCAAATCGATCTGAGTAGCATCGCCCGTCACGATGATCTTGGAATTCATCCCCATTCGGGTGAGAAACATTTTCATCTGGGCAATGCTGGCGTTCTGTCCTTCGTCCAGAATAATCACCGAATTATTAAGCGTTCGACCACGCATGTATGCCAATGGAACAATTTCAATGACCTCGCTTTCCATGTACTTCTTTACCTGCTCGCGATCCATCAGATCGCTCAGGGCATCGAGCAGTGGGCGTAGGTAGGGGTTAATTTTCGCAACGAGGTCGCCTGGTAAAAAGCCCAGCCGTTCCCCGGCCTCCACAGCAGGTCGAACCAGAACAATTTTTTTAACGGTGCCTTGCCGCAACAAGGTGAGAGCCATGCCCACTGCCAGGTAGGTTTTACCGGTACCTGCAGGTCCAACGCAGATCACCACATCGTTTTCCCGCAACGCATGGACATAACGTGCCTGCCCATCGGTACGGGACCGAAGGTATTTTCCACCTTCCAGAATAGTCAGATTGTTGGAAGTTCCTCGTTCGGAACCTGCCATCACCAGTTCGATCGTAGTTTTCACATCTTCAGGTGCGATGTCGCCATGCTTGCGAATCACCCCACGCATCTGGTGGAGGGCCCGCATTGCCTGTTGCACAGCCTCTTCGTCGCCATCGATGTGGACGGTAGAACCTCGAGCCACCACCCGCACCCCCAGGCTGTCCCGCAACAATTTTAAGTTCTGGTCTCGGTTGCCGAATAACAGCACCGCTTCTTCTCTGCTATCGAGGGTTAATTGCTGCGATGTGGTTTCTTGCATTAAGGTCACGCCTGATTCTCCGCACTTCGGGTGTCATAGGCCATTGGACACACCAAAACGGAAAAAGTGATTGTTTTTAAACATTTTAGCTGTTTTGAGTGAACTTAAAAGCAGATTCCGTGGCACCAGGAGAAATACTGTCTTGGGAAGGATGAATGGCAAAAGTTGCCGTAAACAGAAAACCCTGGCAGGAAACTGCCAGGGTCTTTCAGTAGGGTGGAATAGTCGGAGAACTCTTGCAAATAATTAACACAACAAGACGCTTACCTGCAAGAGCTGTTCTCCACCATTCTCACAAACACAAGGGTAATGGTTGTTACTGCTGGTTGCGTCTTTTTCTGCCTGACTATGTGACCAGGCGGAATATTGGTTGGTCAAAAAAGTTCATCATCCCATCCAGCGGGGTCTCTTGGGAAGGAGCGATGAGATTCTTCTCATTTTCTGGCTTGGTTGTAGTCAGACCAAGTAATGCTTTGATATTCGATGGATCAAAACCACCAATCATGTACACGCCGCGGTCATGCATCTGGCTGGGGAAATCAGTTCCGGCACCATTGACAACCCACCAGATGATCCGCACATCCGACAAACCAACAGATGAGAGTTTTTTCATCGCTGTAGTGTAGTTCGTTTCCGTGTTTCCATCTACCGGGTTGAACTGCATGTCACTGATGATCAGCAGTGTTTCCGGGTATTGATCCACAGGGATTTCCGGGCTTTCCGTGCGTACTTTCACCAACAGATCAATGACACTCTGGAAGTTGGTTGAACCCCATGCAGTCGTCATCCGTTCCAGGTGGTGCAATCGATCGCAGAACTCTCCAGCCAGTTTTATCAGCGAACTTTCACTGTCGAAAGCAACCACCACATCCTTGAAATGGCCCACATTCAGAGCACTGAATACCAGCCCCATGCTGAGGCAGATGTCATAGGCTGTGGTGGGTCCACATACTTCCATTTTCATGGAGCCTGAAGTATCCAGACATGCCAGAGTATTGCCCAATTTGTGGTCGCGCAGAAAATCGAGCAGTGTTTCGAACTGACGATTGTAGATCAGTTTCTGAATCAATGTTGGATTCCTGGACATTGCAGCTGCTTTTGTCAGTTCGTAGGGATAACCATTGAACTTGACCCGTGGCTGGCGAAGCACCCAGTCTTTCAATCGCTCAATCTGATCGTGTCTTTCAAACACATTCTGCTTGTCTTTCCCCAGTTGTGAGGTGTGTAACAACATCGCCTTGCCAGGGATGGCATTGAAATTAATTTCATCCCAGCTTTGGGCAGCCATTTGCTGTTGCCACTGGTGGGCCGTTCCTGCACTTTTTAACAGGCGGTATTCTTTCTCCGAGATACCGAGGAAACGGCATAATCCTCGTGCCCATGTAACCCGCAGACCATCCCTGCGTGCGAATATGGTTCTTCGAGCGGATTTGTGGGAGATACTTCCGCAGAAGTTGATCATCCAGATTAGCTTTTACCAGTTGGTAAACTTTCTGACGATCGAGTACCGTAATCAGTGGTAGCGAGAAGAGATCCTTCCAGCATCCGAACAGTGGGATGAGGTGAAGATTTCGATATAGTATTTCAGGCTTGTTATTATTCAGCCAGACGACAGCCTTGAAAAACTCATCCTTTCGACCAAAACCAGTCTGTGCGTCTTCAATTTCCTCAACATCATGTGGGGTGCGGGTAATCAGTCGCAGACCAAGCACCATTTTCAGAGCAACGGCTTCATCATCAGCAAAGATGCGAGCCATGTCTGCATCCACTTCTGTCTGTGGGCGATCGCGGTAGGTTCCAGCTTTGGTAAAGTAGTCCAGAATTGTCCCGAACTGATCGAAACCGGTTGTAGCGTTCGAGACAAGCGCGCCATTCCAGGTGGTGGTACCATTTGCAGCCAGTCGATCCAGAAGTTGTGACATGACTCCTAACCTTTGTGGGTAATGGGGCTCAATTGAACCCCATCCATTGCCACAGGGCGATTAAACCAAAAACAGGACACCCTTGTCAATTAACAGTTGAGTTTAAAGTTGCTGCAAGTGTCCTTAAACAGAATGAAACAATTTTCGTGTTGCACCCTGCTGCACGTAAGACACAAAGCCGGCACGAGGGTTCGCAAAAAATGAGCAAATTTTCAAAAACCAACTGGCGATTTCACTTACACTGAAAAGAACACGCACCAACACAGGAGAAACAGATGCGAAACGTGGTAGGGGCGATCTTTCTGGCGGTGGGCTGCGGCACTCGTAAGTAATTTGCTGAAAAGAGTTTATGTGCAGTTGAGTTATGGGATGAAAAAAGAATGAGAATCAGTGGTTGGTACTGAACTCGCTGCTATTGAGTAATGCCCAGAACAGGTCGGACAACGCTGCTTTCTCCCCACCTGCATGTGAAAAGTGCGCCTTTATCAGTTGGATTTCTTTTGCTGTCGGCATTCTGCCATAAGCTGCCAGATACAACGCTTCAACTTTCTGAGGTGGGTCCAGAAAAGGGGCTTCCACCACAGCACGCAGCGTGGGAGAAGTGGTACGATCGGTCAATTTGTGGGTGATGGATCCATTCATTAAGGACAACGCCTGCAAAATTGATCTGTCTGCATCATTCGCACGAGGAACCTGAAATTTAGCAGCGAATATTTGTCGATTGGTGGCACCCAGCGGTTTGCTGAGGTCATCTCTTTCCGGTGGGAAACCAGCAGCAACATGAAGACTATCGTACAATTGTTCTCCTGTCAGCCCACGTACGGTTGCGAGAGCAAAAAACTGTTGCTTGGTGCGATCGGTCCCCACTGTTTTGGAGGTTAACTGGTAAACTTGTGTGTTCGCGATGGATTGTATGAGAAAATTCACATTAAATTTCGACCGCACGAATTCCTGAGCAAGTAAGTCCAGTAATTCAGGTAGAACTGAAGGGTTTTCATCGCTCAAATCATCGAGCGGCTCAACAAGTCCGTTGCCGAAAAAGTGGGCCCAAACGCGGTTTACCGCATTTTTGGCAAAGTAAGGATTTTCCCGAGCTGTCACCCAGGCTGCCAATACTTGCCTGCCACTGTACAAATCGAGTTTCCTCGGCCAAACAGGACTATTCTCTGTCAGAAACCTGGCTGAAACTAAGTTTTTAGTCCCATCCAACGCAATTTCGAATTTTCCAGCAGATTCGCCGTTCAAGCTGGTAAAGAAAGCTGCTGTTTCCCAGAATTGAGTGCGTTTCCAGTGAGCAAAGGGGTGGTTGTGGCATTGCGCGCAATCCAGATTCAAGCCCAAAAATGCCCGAGTTGTATTTGCTGCCAGCATTTCTGGTTTATTCTCACTCACCGTCAGAAATGTGGTGGGGGTTTTGGGTGCAGAATTCGATCGGCTGGCTACCATCAGTTGACGCACCATGTCATCCATGGGGGCTGCCTCTTTCAATTTCAGTGCGAGCCAACCCTCAATTTCTCTGGCAAGATTCGTGAATTGTGGCGTATCTGTTTGTGGAAACCAGTCTCTGCGCAACACGCTGGCGAAAAAATGATAATGGCCATTAGTTGATGAAAGTCGATCAATGATCTGTGCTCGCTTATCAGGCGAACGATCCCGTCGGAAATCACGGACTTCCGCGATGGTGGGAATGCGTCCCACCAGATCGAGGTAGATTCGGCGTAGAAAGGCGTCATCATCCACGAGCTGTGCTGGCGTTATCCGTTCTAATGCCCAGCGTGCTTTCAGGTGATCATCGATTTTCTTTGCCAGTTCCAGCGGAGTTGCTGTCCACGCAACAGCAGGAAAAGTGACAGCTAGCATCCATGGAATGATTCTGAGAATAGTAGTCATCGTGTTTGTTACTTTTTAATCGCCAATTTTGCGGCTTCAGAGACAGATAACAGTTGATCCTTATCAGTATCGAGTGAAAGAAACAATTTCGGTTCGCCAATCCATTCTTTTCTGGAAATATCACCATCACTGTTACGATCCATCGCCAGGAACCAGTCAGGTGCTTCAAGATGCGGTTTGCCAATCGCAGACAACGGGTGCCCATGACTGACAGTAGCTAACAGTTGGTGAGGTATTTTTGACTGGTCCAACGTATTATTCACAATCATTTTTTTCTGTTCAAAGTGGCTCTTCGCCACTCTCAGTTCTCTCAATGATAATGAGCCATCCTGATTTGTATCCAGATATGAAAATAACCCCTTACCATGATCAATAATGGTCACAAGCACATGACTGCGAGCAATTTGCTGCTGGACTTTGAACCATGCTTCAAATTCTGCATTGCTTAGTTGATTGTTTTTATCTTTATCAGAAATTGCAAGTAATTGTTGAAAAAGCGAGGCTTTTGGCACCATCAGTTCATTTGTGTCCAGAGTACCATCAGAATTTGTATCTCTTTCCGAATACTCACCAATCAACCGCTGTCGGGAATCCCTGGTCTGCAATGCTAATTTGCCTGCATCCATTCGGAGATCGATTGTGATGTCAGAATGGGTATATTTTCGTACTTTCGTGTGTGATACCGGATCAGATAAACTTACTTCCCAGGCAACAGCAGGCTTGGTGTACCTGATTGTTGTCGAATCACATTGAATCTGTTTCGCTGCATTGCGGCGTACTTTCAACGTTGTCTGCCAGTAAATATCATCCAATCGACTTGGCAGCACCATTAAAGGGAATTGGTCAATGGTGGCACTTTGTTTTGATGTGGGCTTTGGTGCAGAAAGAAGTATCGTACCCGTTGCACCGGGATATACTGCGCGCTCCACAAGTTCTCCGGGACCAATCAGCTCATCACCGTTTTTGTCGAGCGTTGCCAGCAAAGTTGCTGCCTGATCCCACTCGGAACGATCGACAATTGTATCATGGTTAGTGTCCAGTGATTTTATAAGTGCATCCGATAACCGCTGGGTATCGGGTGCAATTCCAATACCAACAAGCACTCCGCCCAACCCTGCGCGTCGATAGTAATTTTCCAACTCTTGTGGTGATACAAGCCCATCTTTTGTACAGTCCAATTCAGAAAACGCTGGTGCCGCTCCAAAATAAGGATTCAGTTGTCCCCATAACACCTGCCGAATGGCAAATTCGCTCGGAAGATGAGCAGCTTCTACTTTGTTCAGCAATCCATCTCCACTGTAGTCAAAATACTGAAATATACTGGCAAAAGTTTCAGCCCAGATTGCAGAAATCTGTTTGCCTTGGTTCTCTACTTTCAAGGTGATTATCTGTGGCTGGTCTGTCAATAGCAGCAATTCCAACTTATCCGTGTATGTAGCATCGAGTTTCCTTTTTACTGGTTCCCGGCCGGATAATATTCCACACATCAGAAGTAAGAGCAAACAGCAACGCATTACAGTAACTCCTTGATGGGCTTCGCATCCGGGTCTGCAATACGAATTGGTCTACCCACATTAGACATGTTTTGTTTCTGCGGGTCGACACCCACTTTGGTTGCCAGAGTAGCAAGCAGATTCGGCACCAGAATCGACTCTCCGTCGACAGACATTCCATCAGTGGTTGTTTTTCCAAGGATCTGTCCGCCTGGAATACCTCCACCAGCCATGGCCAGTGCCCAGGCAGCAGGCCAATGATCACGACCTGTAGAATTGTTTATTCGTGGGGTCCTGCCAAATTCACCCTGACAAACCACGAGAGTATGTTCCAGCAGACCACGCGTTTTGAGATCTTCCAGAAGGGCAGCAAATGCAGAATCGACAATACCAGAAAGCTCTTTTACTCTGTCAAAATTATTGCTGTGGGTATCCCATCCATCGAGTGTTACTTCGATAAACGGTACCCCACGTTCCACCAATCGGCGGGCAAGTAAACAACCCTGGGCAAACAGACCTTTGCCGTAGCTGGCAATTGTTTCCGGATTTTCCTGTTCCAGATGAAATGCTGCTGCCACCTTGGGACGCATCATCCGTGCGGCACGTGCGGTGGCAGATTGAATACTTTCAATCACTGCCGATCTGTGGGATGCACTAAATTGCTGTTCAATCCCGTCCAATAAGGCTAAACGAGCGTGTTGAGAAGCATCAGGAATATTGTTATTTCTGGCAATATCAGGAATGATGAGGCCTTTCTCGGGAGATGCCTGATCTCCCACGATCAATGGGGCATATTTTTGCCCTAGAAAACCAGCCCCAAGATTACTCGCAATGCGGGCAGGTGCGATGCTGACAAAGTTGGGTAAATCAGACGAATCGTGGCCCAGCTCTTTGGCAATTATCGCACCAAATGAAGGAAAATGAATTGCATTCAGTGGCGTATACCCAGTGCGTAACAGGTAATTCGCTCTGTAATGATCGCCTTCACGAGTGCTCATCGAGCGAAGGAGCACAAGTTCTTTGCCAAACTTTGCCAACCTTGGAAAATTTTCAGCAATTCGCACCCCTGGTGCGGTAGTAGCAATTTCGCAAAAAGGCCCACCATTCTTGTGGTCCGGCTTCAGATCCCACATATCAATGGTCGATGGCCCTCCGTTCAGCCACAGGAGAATGATTGATTTTACTGGCTTTGCGGGCGCATCATTTGCCAACACATTCAGCCAACCAGACATCGACCCTGCTGTCGCACCAAATCCACAGAGTGCTTTCAGCCCTGTCGAGTCAGCGATTTCATGAAAAGTGCCATTACATAAACCTTCGGTTATTAAAAATCATCCGGACTGATCACTTCGCCACCACCAATGCTAACCAGGGCAATCAGCATTTCCTGCGTTGTGCCAGCACGCAGAAACCGAACAGAACCATCGACAAAGAGACAATTGGCCCCATTTTCATGGAATCCATAAATCGAGGCACTGTTACTGCAGTTAACAGCACATACACCAAACGGTGTCAGGCCATCTGTGGAATACGACCTCAGATGGTTCCAGTTTGGTGCCGCCCACTACTGCCCCGCAAGAGCGGGCATCTGCACTTCTGTGAGGCGATCATCGGATAGTTTGCCGGCCTGCCAGCGATTGGGCTTGTCCGCCATTTCCACCACGAAAAGAGTATTTGTGGTGCCATCAGGAATATCTGCAATCCGAATCCGCTGGTTTACTTTCCGATGGTGCATTGCACCCACATGCAGGCTATCGGGATCATTATTTTCGTAATAGGCACCTGCGGAACCAACATAATCTGTGGCAGCAGTTGGAAAACTCTTTTCAGGAGAATTAGGATCTTTCGTGAGCACCAAACGTTTCGGATGTGGTGCTGCTGGGCACAGAAATGTTGCAACTTGCTTGCTTGCAAGGTTACGATTGTTGGATGCAGCATTATCCCACCATTCATGATCAGGTGAAAATAATCTTGCTAATTTTTCCTCACCAATGTAAGGGAGGATTTCGGTATTCCAACTGTGTCGTGGAGGTCGGACTTCGTTACGAGGTAACACCCCATGGGTATCCGCGTAGCCAGTCGCTCCCACACCAATTTTTCGCAAGTTTTCAGTACACTGAAGGCGATGTCTGCTAATGCGGGTTAGTTGAATGACTGGGAGTAGCAAGCCACCGATTATCAGGCAAAATGCCAGGAGAACCAGGAACCCAGGTATTGTACTTGCTCGCCGAAAACAGCTTGGCATTCTCCGCTCCTTTTCATTAAGGCAATTTCAGTTGAAAGGTGTTTGTTTCTGGCTTCACAGTAAATTGAATTGTCGATTTTTCAGGATCGTTATAGGCACGTTTTAATCGATCAGGTTCGTCGCCTGTTTCGAGATCACTGGGATTCCGTTTCCCTTCCGGCCACCATAAAATTACGTTGTAATCACCCAATGGCATGCCATCGTTCAATTCATAAGTGGTTACTTCAAATCGCCCGTCTGCGTCTGCATATGCTCTGGAAACCCTTGCACTTCGAACTGGTTGATCGGCAGGATAGAACGTCAGCACCAGATAAGCCATTGGCTCGCCGTTGAAAGTTGCCTGTCCTTTCACCGAATAGACTTGTAATTCACCTGGTCGTTTGGACTCACACCCTACTCCCATGCCCATCATGATCAACAAAACTGTAAACCGTAGCAGATTCATCATTCTCCTCGAAGCTTGCGAAAAATTAATTGTCAGGTCAGTCGAGTGTGACAACTTCGCCCTCGTTGTAAGAAATGAGTTGGCTTACTACGATTGCAGTTGTGTTTTCCTTGAGATATTGCACTGACCCATCACCCATAATCACGTAGGCACCACCGGGATGGAAAGCGTAGACATCCGCTCCGTTTGATTTGTTGACACTGTATTGCCCAAACTGAATAGTACCTGTAGTATCCCAACCACGAAGGCTGTTGTTGCTGCCACCATTTGCCCAGGCACCGTTATTACTGTTGTTGTAAATCTGTGTTGTTGGTGGGGAGATCATTTGACCCGTTTGCCATCGAGCAGATTTGTCTGCCATTTCTACCACCAGAATCGTGTTGGACGTGCCATCCGTAATCGCCTGAATGAATTGGCGCCCCTGTCCCAGATTCCGTAAGGTGCCAGCGAATTCGACACGTGGTGTGTTTGAGAGGCGGAATGAACTGGGGACTGCATAATCGGCCTGACCAGCCTCAAACGTTGCCCCTGGGTTCTCTTGGATCTTCGATCATTACGTATTGATCATATCGTGGGCTGCACGGACACATAAAGGTTTTTAAACGGGTTCTGGCTGCTGCTCGGTTGAGAATGCCATTTCGGGATTCACACCAGATCCAATCGGTGTTGATCATTTTGTAAACATTGTCCTGTTCAATAAACGGCAGCAGGCGGGTGAACATGCTTAACCGCCGAGCTGGAATACTTGCATGACCGGGTGCGGGCCCAGGAAAAGTCGCTTCTCCCTGGGGTAATTGACCATCAAAGGTTGCCACGTGGGTGTGAATACCAATTCCAATCTGTTTGAAATTGTTCTTGCATTTCGTTCGGTTGGCAGCTTCCCGCACTTTTTGTACCGCAGGAAGCAGTAAGCCAATCAAAATTGCAATAATGGCGATTACCACCAAAAGTTCAATCAATGTGAAACCGCGTCTCAATATACGTTTGTTCTTGGCAAAAGAATACATTTTGAAGTTACCTGCTAGAAATCTATGAAATTGCCTAAAAAATTTATCGTAAAACAGTAGCAACAGTAGTTATCTCTCATAATTTGATACTGAATCTCAGTTTCATAGTATTAGTCCAATTGCCCATGGCAAGTGGTTGGTGAATTTTATCGTTTGGTTGCAACTGAATTGCACACAAGAGTTCCGAGAGCAGTTTGTGTGCCAAACATGGCAGAAGATCAAAAACAGTGTTATTTGTGGGATTTTCGCTTTTGAACTTCCTACTTATAGTCAAAAAAGTGCCAAAATTGTTTCTCTTTGGTTTGTTTTTGCCCAGATTCTCCATTCGCAAATAATGAGCAAATTTTCAAAAACCAACTGGCGATTTCACTTACACTGAAAAGAACACGCACCAACACAGGAGAAACTGATGCGAAACGTGGTAGGGGCGATCATTCTGGCGGTGGGCTGCGGCACCGCACTGCATGCCGATTTTCTGGATAAAAAAGCCACACAGTGGCATCAATGGCGCGGGCCCAATGGAACTGGCTACGCACCTGATGCCAACCCACCTACTAAGTGGGATGAAAATACCAATATTCGCTGGAAGGCACCTCTTGTCGGTCGGGGCAGTGCCACGCCAATCGTTTGGGAAAACCAGGTAATTGTGCTGACGGCTGTGGAAACAGACAAAATTGCCGACAAATTGCCCCCAGCCGATCCTCGATTTCAGACCAGAACAGAACGGCCGAACCGTTACTATCAATTCATCGTTTTTTCATTTGATCGTCAGACTGGCAAGCAATTGTGGAAGACTATTGTCGCAGAAGCAGTGCCCCACGAAGGGTGCCATGCCACGCATTCGTATGCTGCGGGTTCCCCAACTACCGATGGCACAAGGATTTATGCCTGTTTTGGCTCTCAGGGAATCTTTGCACTCGATTTCAGCGGCAAGGTGCTCTGGAAACAGAATCTGGGTCAACTGCACACTCGCCTGGGGTGGGGGGAAGCTGTGACACCGGTCTACCACAAGGACAGCCTGTATCTGAACTGGGATCAGGAGGCGGATTCGAAGCTTTATTGCCTCGACGCTGCAACGGGAAAAACCCGGTGGGTGGTTGATCGCGATGAAAAATCTTCGTGGAATACGCCGTTGCTGGTTAACCACAACGAAACTACCCAAGTTGTGTTGAACGGCACCACGCGGATTCGTGGTTACCACGCAGAGAGCGGGAAATTGATCTGGGAATGCCCTGGGATGACTACAAACGCCATTCCATCGCCAGTGGCAGATGACAAATGGATTTATGTGATGAGTGGCTATCGGGGTGCGGCAGCGGTCGCGATTCCGATTGATGCCAAAGGAAACGTCGCAAAGTCTCAACTGGGCTGGAGTTACGACAAGGCGACCCCGTATGTTCCTTCGCCACTGCTGGTGAATAATCGCCTGTATTTCAGTCAGACCACCCAGCCGGTCTTCAGTAGTCTGGACACAACGACGGGCAAACCAGTGATCGATCGGGAGCGGTTACCCAGTGCCACCAGCTTTTATGCATCACCCGCTGCAAGCAAATCCCACATCTATTATCCAGACCGCACCGGTACCACCGTGGTGCTCAAATTGGGCGATCAATTCGATGTGGTATCAGTCAACACGCTGAAAGACGAATTAGATGCCTCGCCCGTATTACTTGGTAAAACGCTATTCCTGCGTGGTCATAAAAACCTGTACTGCATTGAAGAAACCAGCAAATAGTAATTTCTGTTTTCCAACCCATCAGTGGATTGAAACGTGAGGAATTCGAAACACATTTCAGTGGGAATTGTTTACACCTTCCCACCCACTTTTTCGTCTTCAGCTACAATAAGTTGTTACTTCGTGGTGTAGATTGAAAATGGCTGAACATGTTTTTGTGGTGGGGCGAAATGATGTCGATCAAACGGTCGCTGCATTTTTGCGTTTACGGTTGCAATTGACCTGGTCGGAAGCAAAGAATCTGGTGGCTTCCGGAGTGGTGCGGGTCGCCAGTCAGAAAGTCAGCGATCCGGCATTTCGCCTGAAGCTGGGCAAAAAAGTTGAAATTATTCAGCCCAAACCTGCCGCAAAAGAAAATGAATGGGCGGCCAAGCCCTTTCAAGACACCAAAAAGGCCGATGCCAAACCCACGAAATCGGTCAAACCGGTGAAGATCCGCAAGCCGGATGAGCTACTCCCCACCATTATTTACTCGGACGATACCATTGTGGTGGTGGACAAGCCAACTGGGCTGACCACCATGCGGCATCCGGAAGAAGCTGCGGAGTTTGGAGAGCATGCCCAGCAATTTCTGCCAACAACGCTGGCAGATATGCTCCCTGCAATGTTGGGGCGGCCCGGAAAGCAGGTGAAAGCAGTTCACCGCATTGACAACGAAACCAGTGGTCTGGTGGTCTTTGCCCGCACCAAAATTGCCCAGGAACACCTGGACGAACAGTTTCGGGAACACCGGATCGAACGACGCTATCAGGCGCTGGCACGTGGCAAAGTAAAGCCAGGCAAGATTGAAACCACCATCGTCCGTGATCGTGGGGATGGCCGACGGGGTACTGGAACCGGTGAGGGTGCGAAAACAGCCACCACCAAAGTTAAAGTATTAGAAAGATTTCATGAGTTTTCTTTCATAGAATGCCAGCTTGAAACGGGTCGCACGCACCAGATTCGTATCCACCTGGGGGAACAGGGGACACCACTTTGTGGGGAAACGATTTACGATCGCCCCATTAATGGGCAGCCACTACCAGATAAAAGTGGTGCGAAACGGATTAAGCTGCACGCGGCAGTGTTGGGATTGGTGCACCCAGTCACTGGTGAAAAATTACGTTGGGAAGCACCACTGCCAGAAGATTTTCGCCAGATCCTGAATCGGCTGCGAGCAGAATCTGCGGAACTCTATGCAGAATAAAGACTTGCAACAAACACGCCTCCCACGTTCGTGAAAAATTCAAATATTTTTCAGATTTTGCCAAAATTGCTGCCAAAATCTCAAGAATATCAGATAGTCTGTTAAAAAATGTTCCGCACCACCGTGCTGGTAACTTAGTTGAATCAAAAGGGCTTTCAAAATGATGACGTCATTAGTGGTGGGTTTAACACTGGTACTCGGTGCTCCAGTTCCCAAAGGAAAAGAGAAACCCAAGGAAGTGGTCATTGAAGGGGAATGGCGTGTCGTTGCAATTGATGGCGGCCCGAAAGAATTACCCCCAGGTGGGCTGATCATGCGATTCGAAAAAGACAAAGTTGCGATCATTGAAGCTGGCAAAGAAAAGCCCGAAATGGCCGATTACACGCTAAATCGGGAAAAGACTCCTTACGAGATCGACATCAAGCCCAATCCAGGCCAGGTGCCAGCAAATGTAAAAATTGACATTCCTACAATCAAGGGAATCCTCGAAATCACAGAAGACACGATGAAACTGTGTTTCAGCCGACCAGACAAAGGCGGCCGCCCCACCGAGTTCAAAGGGACTCCAGATGTAATCTTCTTTACGCTGAAACGAGAAACACCACAGAAGAAGTAGTCAATCGCTGACAATCTGGAGCCTGAAATGATGACATCACTCGTTGTGGGACTAACGCTTGTTCTTGGTGCACCCCCACCTGAAAAATTGCCAGCAGAATCAATACTTGGCGATTGGCAAGT
Organism: Zavarzinella sp.; assembly: GCA_041399155.1. Classification (NCBI taxonomy): domain Bacteria; kingdom Pseudomonadati; phylum Planctomycetota; class Planctomycetia; order Gemmatales; family Gemmataceae; genus Zavarzinella; species Zavarzinella sp. The sequence continues at coordinate 355,226 of JAWKTI010000002.1, read as the reverse complement.
TACAGAAGTATCGAGAAGCCCTAAGAGCGATTTCAGTAAATTCAAGTTGAACTACATTTTTGGGAAAGACTCTTTTGTGCTGAGTACCGAATTCCCGAATGGAAAATCTGATGTGCAGACGATCCCTTACAAATTGAACAGAAAAGACACTCATTGGGAGATTGATTTCACAGTGCATCACTCAGATAGTGGCTTTCACAAAATGCTTGGCAGAATCGAAATCAAAGGGGATGAATTGAAGTTCTGCTTTGCCTATCCACTCTCAGAAAAAATGGTTAGACCAGATGGCATCAACACCAAGAATGGGAATACGATCCACACGATGAAACGAGTCAAGTCGCCTGCAAAAAAGTAGTTTGCGAATTCTCGCTCCCAACGTACCGACTCATTTTTCAGCATCCATTTCAGGTGCATCTAGGGAAAACGCTTGTGTCGGGTTAATTTTGAAATCCCCCATGCCATGTCGTTTGCTCCCACCTGCACGTGGGTCATTTCGGTGGTTTTCAGTCCCCTCGTGCGTAGAATAAACCCACAATTGCAAGCAGCGACAGTAAATTTTCAAGGTTGATTAAGAAATTCTCACAAAGGAACTCCTCTCATGGCTACAAACGCACCGTTGAACAGAAAATTACGCATGGGACTAATCGGTGGGGGGCAAGGGGCCTTCATTGGTCGCGTGCATGCCACTGCGGGTGTGCTGGATAACCGGGCCGCTCTGGTGGCTGGTGCACTTTCCAGCGATCCTGCACGTGCCAAAGCTTCCGCCGGAGATTACGACATTGCCGAAGAGCGTGCTTACACTTCGTATCAGGAAATGGCTCAGCAGGAAAGCAACCGTGTCGACAAAGTAGATTTCGTCAGTGTCGCCACACCCAACCACACCCACTTTGAGATTTCGAAAACATTTATTGAAGCGGGGTTCAATGTCATTTGCGACAAGCCAATGACCTTCGATTATTCCCAGGCAGAAGAACTTCTTGCAGCTGTTGAAAAAAGCAATGTGGTGTTTGCGGTCACCCACAATTACACGGGCTATCCGATGGTGCGGCAGGCACGTGAAATGATCCTCAATGGGGAATTGGGCGAAATTAACGCAATTCGCAGTAACTACATTCAGGGCTGGCTCCGTACCCGTCTGGAAGCAGACAACCAGAAACAGGCAGCCTGGCGTACCGATCCTAAACGCAGTGGGGCTGCTGGCTGTTTTGGCGATATTGGCACCCACGCGTATAACCTGGGGCGTTACATGACGGGATTATTGCCCAGCGAAATTTGCTGTAGCCTGAAAATTTTCGCTGAAGGCAGATTTCTGGATGACTACGGCACAGCAGTGATTCGCTACAGCAATGGTGCGTTGGGCACGGTAACCGCTTCGCAGATTTCCCACGGTCGGGAAAATGATGTGCGCATTGAAATTGATGGCACCAAAGCTTCGCTGGAATGGCACCAGGAAAATCCCAATTTGCTCTTTGTGCGGAAGAATGGTGAGCCCCACAAGACCTATACCCGTGCCGGTGGGCCTTACCTGGGCAGTGCAGCCACTGCAGCAGCACGCATCCCCAGTGGGCACCCGGAAGGGTTTTTTGAAGCGTTTGCCAACGTTTATTCCAGTGCATTTGATGCCATGATTAAACAGATTTCTGGTGAATCGTTTGAAAAAGTAAATACGATTTATCCGAATATCTACGACGGGCTGGAAGGGATGCTCTTTATTACGCAGTGCGTGGAAAGCAGTAAACAGAACGCTGCATGGTTACCGTTCAAGCATCCAAAGTTGCGTTCTTAACCGGTCTCATCCCTGAAATAAGGCGATCCACAAGCTTGAGTGGAATATTCCTGCATTTTCCCGATGCTCAAATTAACAAATTGCAGATGAAATATGCTGAAATCATTCCTGCAGGCCCCGCCGATAATCCGCAAATTTGATTTCCCCTGAAAATAGACGCTGGAAAACTATTTCTGCCAATTCAGAAGTTGTAAGTTGACCGCATCGCGGGAGCTCGGTTCCGAAGGGAAACAACGAATTGTGACTAATCGCTACGATACCGACGTGGGCAAGCGAACCCGGTGCGTGAACCTTCCCCAATTCTTGCCTGTCAGTGGGCAATGTGGTGCCCAGGTGGCCGAAAAAAGTTCCGTGCGGCAATTGACAACTACCGCACAAACGCATATTACGAATAGACAGGGGCAGATAGCTCAGTTGGTAGAGCGAGCGACTGAAAATCGCTAGGTCACCGGTTCAAGCCCGGTTCTGCCCACTTTTATTTTCAAATCTTAGAAAACACTCATTGTTTCCATGTTGTGGTATTTGCCACCAGCAAACCATTTTCATGGATTTCTCATTTTTTACTTTCGAAGTGAGACAGCACATTCTTTTGTGGTAAAATCAACACGGTTTTCCAAGAAAGTGGCACGCTCGACCAGAAAATGAGATTTCAATCATTTCTCTGAGTGCTGTATGACCATGATTCAACGACTGTTGAGATATATGAGACCAAAATGAAAAAACACCTCTTCCTTTTCTATGCAATGTGGGGCGTTTTCGGTTCCACGACGTGGGCTGCAGAACCAAAACAGCCTAATGTCCTGTTTATTGCAGTTGATGATCTCAACCATTGGGTAACCCACCTGGATCGCAACAAACAGGCCAAAACGCCCAATATCGACCGGCTTGCCAGGATGGGTGTCACTTTTACCCACACTTATTGTGCGGCTCCCGCCTGTAACCCCAGTCGGGCGGCACTGATGTCTGGTTTGCGGCCCAGCACCACCGGAGTGTACGATAATGGCCAGAACTGGCAGCCGGTAATTGGCAAAGAGAAAACCCTGACCACGCAATTCCTGCGTGCGGGGTACAATGTCTACGGCAGTGGCAAAATCTATCACGCGAATGCCCACCGCGATGGTGAATGGACTGATTACATGGTTGGTGGCAAAGAACAGGCCACACCCCACCCCGACAGCAAATCTGATGGTGTTGGTGGGATCAAGTTTCGCCCACTGACGAATGATTCCAAATTGAGCGACGAGAACATCGTTAATTACGGCATCAAGCAATTGGGTGCGAAGCACGATAAGCCCTTTTTTCTGGCTGTGGGAGTGCACAAACCGCATATGCCCTGGAATGTGCCGAAAAAATATTTCGACCTGTTCCCGTTAGACAAAATTGAACTGCCACCAACCACAATGAATGATCTGTCGGACATTCCAATGGCGGGGCTAAAAATGGCCAAACCCGAAGGAGACCACGCGTTGATGGTACAGTCCGGTCGCTGGAAAGAAGCGGTACAGGCTTATCTGGCAACAATTGCCTACTGCGATGCACAAATTGGCCGACTGCTTGATGCCTACGATCAATCACCCCACCGCGACAATACCATTATTGTGTTCTGGGGCGACCACGGCTGGCACCTGGGCGAAAAAGAACACTGGCGAAAGTTCGCATTATGGGAAGAATCAACCAGGATGCCATTCATCTGGGTGGCACCTGGAACCACGAAAGGGGGTGGGGTTTGCACTCGGACCGTCGATTTAATGAGTATTTACCCCACATTGTGTCAATTGTGTGGCATCAAACGTCCTGAACATGTAGAAGGTGAAAACATCCAGCCACTGCTGGCTGATCCGAAAGCTGCCTGGACCAAACCTGCACTCACCACCTACCACCGCAATAACCATTCGGTACGCACAGAAAAATGGCGATATACTCGCTATGCCGACGGTGGGGAAGAACTGTACGATCACGAAAATGACCCGTATGAATGGACCAATCTGGCAAACAACGAGAAATACAACGATCTGAAGAAAGAACTGGCCAACCATTTCCCAACGAAAAATGTGCCAGAACTCCCACGTGCGAAAAAGTAAGTGGCTACTTTCTGTGGTTGAATTCGTTACTTGAAACAAGTGTGTTATCAGAGTCGCTGAGGTACGAACTATTCTCGGAGTGATGTAATGCGATCCATTTTCGTGGTAATTTTCGGGCTCTGTTTACCATTATCGTTGTGCAGCGCTGAGCCCAAGCCAGGGGTAGAGCGTGATTTTCAGATCCACCCCAAGCTAAAGATGAAGTTTTGCTGGATTCCAGCAGGAGAATGCCAGTTAGGTAGTGTCAAGGGTGAGCGTGATGAAATGATGAAGTTCATTGAAATGATGAAGTTTACTCGAGATAAAGGAGAGCCTGCGTGGTTAGCTGCTGAAGCAGAAGAAAAGCGCGGACGAATGAAGACAAATGGCTTTTGGCTGGGGAAATTTGAGGTAACGCAGCAGGAATGGGATGCACTAATGCCATCAAATCGCAGCTATTTTCGCAAAGGATCAATTCGTGAAGAGAGAGTGGTGGGAATTGATACCAGTCGCTTTCCAGTTGAGAATGTCAGTTGGAATGCTTGCCAGGACTTTTTGAAGAAGTGTTCTCTGGAAGGATATGAGATCCGTTTGCCACATGAGGATGAATGGGAGTATGCCTACAGGGGAGGAAAGGGAAATAAACAGGCATTTTATTGGGGGAATGAGCTACGAGGAGACAAAGCAAACGTGAATGGAGGTTATCCTTTTGGAACAGTTGAGAAGGGCAACTTTGTTGGCCGCCCAACTGTTGTAGGAAGTTATGAGGAAAAGGCCCCCCACCCGTGGGGTTTATGCGATATGAGTGGAAACGTCATCGAGTGGTGTCATAATGAGTACGATACTGGTCGAGCACTTCGTGGGGGAGATTGGGGAGCCATCCCAGGAGACTGTCGTGGGGCTCGACGTGAGTCATACGGGCCAGAATACCATTACTCCGAAATTGGCTTCCGTATCGCGATGATTCCAGTGAAGAAGTAGGTAAAGGAGGCATCTATCGAAAATGATACCTTCCTTATTCTTCCATTTCTTCTTCATCGCGGAAAACAAGTTCGATCCCGACTGCATCATCGGGAACGGTGATTTTTTTGACTTCTTTGCCACGTTGCTGCCACTCGAAAGTGCGTGGGAGTTTCATCGTCACATATTGCTGACTGGGCAGCGCTACTTTTTCGCCATTGATCAGTAGATCAAGTTCCGTCGTGGAATGGTTGAAAAAGCCCACTTTAACTTCGGCGGATGCTACTACCCGTCGATTGCCCGTTACGGGATATTGCTGAAGTACAATTTTCTTGTCTGGCCTTAATTCTGTTTTGGGGTTTGGCAGCACTGGTGGTTCCAGTTTGGCACCGGAACGGAAATCGGGGGATTGTTGATTTCCACCCGCATTCTGAGTGGGTGATACCTGATAACCACCTGCAGATGGGCTGGGGGGGCTGCCCGTAGCACCCGGCACGTAGTAGGGCACCCACAGAATGACCGGTGGGTAGCTGGCGCAGTAGGGATTAGGATAGTACACCGGGTAAAATTGCACGGGGCCAGATGGCCACGGATAAGCCATGCACGGCACAGTGAAGATGGACAACAGAAACAGGCACGCGACCACTTTACCCACGGCGATCTCCAGCAAACAACCACAAGAATGTTGTTTTATGTATTGGTGCTGCCGAAAGTAGCGGTTTTGCGGGATTTATTGTCCATTCTCGTCTGGGGCATTTGGGAAAATAATCCGAAAAGTAGTGCCGCTTTCTGGTTCGGATTCGATTTTCAGTGTCGCTGCGTGGTGTTCCAATACCACTGCGACAAACGACAGACCCAGTCCCATCCCCGCACTGTAGCCTTCGTACAGGGCATTGTCCCGCTTGGTGCTGAAGTGTGTCTCCAGACACGATTCTTTCACTTCCGGAGTCATGCCAATGCCATTATCCACTACTTCCATAACTATCTGGTTATCTATAATCAGGGTGCGGAGTACCACTTCCCCTTTCCATGCAGATGCTGCCAGCAAGGCCTTCTTCTTACTGGCGCTGTCCTGCTGGTCGTGGGCCACCTGTCGCAGGTGGTTACGCATTTCGAAAGTAGCATCGCGGGCGTTAAACAGCAGATTTTCAAGTGCCTGCTGCAAGTGGGAGGCATCCCCACGAATCTGCAGGGGCTGTGCTGCCAGATCCAGCTTCACAATCAGCTTCCATTTACTGCTGGCGGTACTCTCCCATGTCCGCCCACATTCGCCCACCAGCTGATTCAGATCGATGACCCCCTGTTCCGTCTTCGTTGGGTCACGTCGGACGGTGCGCAGGATCATTTGCAGGCGTTCGGTCACCGTTGCCAAAGTTTCCCGTACCTCGTGCAGCATCCCCACCTGGGTAGAGGTGTTGTCGGGTGATTCCAGACAACGGGAAATCAGGTCGTTCGGTCGCACTAATAAATTTTTAATATTATGGGCGTAGGAACCCGCCATAATGCCAATGCTGGCGTACAACTGGGATTTCATCTGCAGGTTTTCGTGCTCAGCCTGGGCAATCCGGGCTTCGGCACGGGCTGCTTCAATGCGTTGCTCCAGTAGTTTCCGCATTACCTCTTCTTTCTGGTGCTCAGCTTCCTGGGCATTCACTTTTGCCGCCAGCATTTCCACTATCGCATGCTCGCGGGCCAATTCGCGACGTCTTTCACGGCGCAGAAACAGTATTACCCAGATCAGGGCAAGCGAACTGCCCAGCAATACCACTCCGGCAGCCACCCACTGGATCGCACGCTGATTATCCTGATCTCGCTGCAACTTGTTGTAGGCATGAAGTTGATATTCCAGCCGAATGTGGGCAATTACCTGCTGATTTTCCCCCAATACCGGATGAACGATCGTCCGAATCTGACTGAGATTTTCCGACCGAGGTCGTGGGAGTTGCGAATCCCACGTGATTGGTGCGTTCGGTTGCCGCAAAAATTCGATCTTTAACGAGTAAAATTCCGGAAACATGGGCAAATAGGGCCGATAGAGTCGGATTGGATCGGTGCGAGCATGGAGCTCCACCTGAATTTCGGTGGCTTTTTGACCCAGCAAGTCCTTATTCTGACCTGGTACCTGCAACATGGCATCATATTGACGCACCAACTCAGGCAGCGTGCGACGAAAAACCCGAGCTTCATCGAGCCATTCCCGCAGATTGGCTTCGTCATTCTGAGAGCCTTGCTGCGTGCCCACAAACAGCAGATAGGCCAGCCAGCCAACCAGCACCGTCCAGAACAGAACCGCGGGTGCCAGGGCACGAATGTACTTCCACCAGGGGAAAATTGTTTTCTGTTTCATGATTAATTTGGACGAATTCGCTCATCCACCTTCTGCCAGCCGTCGGTATGTTTGTAAATCTGGATGGTTGTTTCTGGTCTGATGAGGTTATCCGAAGTAAACCGTGGGAGAACGACCACCACATATTCCCCACGTCCGCTGATACGGTCGCCTGCAGATGTAAACATGGGCGGGTTTAAGGATTGCAGGCGATTTTTTAACACATTGGCATCAGGAAATTGATCGGCAACAAATAGTTCTTTCGCTGTTGTGCCGATCAGATCGGCGTAAAGCAGCACATCGTCGGTACTTACGGGAGATGACAACCGTGGGATGCCATTCGGTGGGTCGGTTTGATCCCACGCCACCGGATTGTAATGGCAGAAACTGACCAGTGGCAACGGCATTTCCCGCACTGGCCAGGCATAATCTCCATCCCGCAACAGTGTATTGAAGGAAATCCCGTCTCCAGTCAGTACCACCGATGATTTGCCGAACAGTGGGGCAAACGAGCGAAATTTCCGCAATGCCCGCTGCACTGGCATCGACGCACCCGGCATCACCAGCATCATCCGCTCACCCGGACTGAAATTTGCATTGGAAACGATGGAATAAATAATTCCCGTCTCTTTGTCATTGTCTTTGGAAGTCGACCCCACACTGTAAGGAGAGCTCTCATTAGTGCATTCCGCATAATCCGCTAATTGTTGCTTAAACTGATTCGATAAATCACTGGAATACGGATCGTCTTCCCACTCGAATATCGATGCTTTAGGTGGTGGCTCAATCGAATAAATGGGCATTCCTCCCAGTCCTGCCCACCCGGTGGGTGAAATACTGCTGAAAGCGGTGAGAGCGGAACATACCACTGGTCCCTGAGGACGTAAAAAGCTCGATTGCTGCACAAAATCGACTACAGCTTTGGCCACGGCACTGTTGGTGAAACAGAAACGAAAGGTGCGGTCAGGATAAATTTCAATCAGGTTTCTGTCGCCAAAGGCCGCATCATATACCTTGTCAGCAGTTGCCAGCGTAATCAACAGCAGTGGGGCCTCTCCTTGCCAGGTGGTTTGTTCCCGCAATGCATCGGCCAGTTCCACCGCACGGTCGCTAGAACCACCGCCCACCACGGCAACAGGTGGGGGAGATCGTTTGGCAAGTGCCGATATCCAGTATTGCAGGGTTGATTCACTGGATAATTTGTACCAGCGGATATAGATTTTGCCCGGTTTGTCTTTCCATCGGATCACCACTTCCGGAATACTGGCAGTTTGCCGCAAAAAGGCCCGCGAATCGTCTACTTCCATTTCGGGGTGCTGTCGTCTGGCCTGCACGATTCCTGCCACAAAGCGTTCCCAGTTGGCGGCGTTGGTCGAAGTGTGAAACCAGGCTATTTCCACATCACCAGGTGGGACTTCAGCCACTTGGGCGACGTTGGTTTCGACCAGTTCCCGCAGAATTACCACCCCACCGATGCCCACAACCAGCACCAATGCAAACATTACCAGTCGTTGCGACCAGCGGGTGCGGCGTTCCGGTAAATCTGTTTGTACATCATCCATTCCGATTTCCTGCCAATACAACAATAAAGATTCTTTGTTGTGCTGAATTTTTACGAATAAATCTCGAATGCAAACACCTACGATCGTCATTTTTGGTGCGTCGGGCGACTTAACATCGCGAAAACTGATTCCCGCCCTGTTCCGACTGGATTCCATGGGCTTACTGCCGGATGATACCCAGATTGTGGGCATTTCACGTACTGGCTACAGTTCGGAGCAGTTTCGCGACCATGTTCTGCCGAAAGTGAAAGAAGCGGTCGTTTCCCACGGCGAATCGTGGTATCCGGGTAACTGGAACCGCTTCGCAAAGCGCCTGCAATACATTTCCACCGATGCCTCCGCCCCAGGTGGGCTGATTCCGTTACAGGAATGGTTTGCCAAACGCGAAACCAACGGACGCGGGGATCGGCTGTATTATTTGTCGGTGGCACCCGATCTGTATATCCCAATTGCCCACCAACTGGCGGATACTGGCCTGAACCTTGAAGAATCTGGTTTTCGGCGGCTGGTGATCGAAAAACCGTTCGGAACCGACCTGAAATCCGCTCGTGAGGTGAACCACCAACTGCACCAGTATTTTCGAGAAGACCAGCTCTACCGCATCGACCCTTACCTGGGTAAAGACACCGTTCAGAACATTCTGGTGTTCCGACTTGCGAATTCCATGTTTGAACCACTTTGGAACCGTCGCTATATCGACCACATTCAGATTACGGTGGCAGAAAAGGTCACTGTTGGGCGACGTGGGGGCTACTACGATGGCAGTGGTGTGCTGCGGGATATGTTCCAGAGCCATTTGCTGCAGGTAATGACCATGGTGGCGATGGAACCACCTTCGCGGATTACTGCAGACCGTCTGCGAAATGAAAAAATGAAGGTGCTGGATTCGATTCTGGTGCCATCTCAGGCCGATGCGCACTCGATGATGAAACTCGGCCAGTATCAGGGGTATCATCAGGAAGATGGGGTACCGAAAGAGAGCAAAACACCCACCTACGCAGCTGTGAAACTGATGGTCGAAAACTGGCGCTGGAAAGGGGTGCCATTCTACCTGCGTTCGGGCAAAGGCTTGAAATCCCGTTACAGTGAAGTGGTGATTCAGTTTCGGGAACCGCCGTTTCGCTTGTTTCCCCATCCTGATGAGGGAGACCCGTCTGCGAACCGCATTACGCTGATGCTGCAACCGAATGAGGGGATTCGCCTGAACTTTCTGACCAAAATACCAGAAGTAGAAGGCACCCACCTGCATGCCAGGGATCTGGAATTCAATTATACCCAGGCTTATGGCAAAATGCCCGAAGCGTATGAGCGATTACTGCTGGATGCCCTGCTGGGTGATGCCTCTCTATTTATGCGTGGGGATGAAATTGAACGATCGTGGGAGATTATGGATCCGTTTATTGCCGCCAGCGAAGCAGCGGAAAGCCCAATCCCACCAGAATATCCCCTGGGTTGTGCCGGACCAGAGTGTGCAGAACGAATGATTGCCGATGACGGCCGCACGTGGCAAATGATGTCCGACCGTGCAGCGTAAAATTGTCATGTTACTAAATTGCAATATTAAAATATTGCAATCTTAAAGTGGCGACTGCTCATCTTCTGGGAATTCGTCTTCATAATCATCAATTCCCACTGGTTCCAGGCGGTAACGCAGATTATCCAAAGTTTTCATTGCCTGTTCACGCACCTTATTGTCCAGATCGCGTGCGGCCATTTCTTCCAGCATCGGCATTGCTTTGTAAGCGGGCTCCCCCATCTGCCCGATGTTGAAGGCAGCAACCAGACGCACGGTGCTGTCTCGGTCTTCCAGGGCACGAATCAGCGTTTCGCCCACATCTTCTGATTCTTTCCCAAGCACCATCATGTGGCGAATCAGGTGGTAGTCGCGGGTGAAGCCGGTACGCTCAAAAGCATCGATCAACTCGGGGATGGCTTCCTTTCCTGCGTCGCCCATTTTCGCCAGACTCTCAGCTTCGCGGCGTCGGAAAGACGGTTCTGGTGCGTATTTCAGTGCCAGTTTCAGAATTGGCAGCGATTCTTCGCCAATTGCCCCACCATCAGCGGCATCTTCCAGGATTTTCTCCACAGCTTTCGTGACCTGACTCTGCTTATCCTGACCTTTCCCTTTCTTATCGGGCGATTTTTCCGTCAGTTTTTTCAGTGTCGCCTGAATATCGATCTTCGAGGCTGCGGAAAAGGTGCGGTTGTCCGGTCCCAATGTTGGCCACAGTGCGGGCAGAATCTGGGCTCCAAACGCAGGGATTGCATGCACCGCCACTGCATTGGCAATCGGTGCTTCCGGCTTTTTATCAACCAGGTGGGTCAAAAAGATCTGAATCAGACGCAAATCGGTAATCGTCCCCTGACGAGTGGCCGATTCAATGGTTTCTACCTGAATTTCCGCAGGAACCTTTTTGGCAAATGCACGAGTCTCTGGAACCAGCAGATAAAGTGTATCCGCAGACATCCGAGTGCGCCAATAGTCGGTCGTGGGCTGTACTCGATCAAGGTTGCCACTGATCCCCACGTGGGCATTCTGAACATACGTAACCAGGCATTTTGAGAGGAGTTCCGTCAATGGAGCGGGAAGTTCATCCGGATCGGAATTTCCCAGCCGATCGAGCAGTTCATCCATCTCTTCGGAAGATTCCAGCTCATCCAGTTGCAGCCGGCTCAGCCCCACCTTATCGGCACCGGTGTAGCTGGTATCCAGAATCGAGTCCAATAACGGATCGTTGAATCGTTGCATAACAGTCAAATACTCGTGGTGCGAAAACAACCTGTCAAAGGCCACATGGAAGAAGATCGATCGATCGCCCCGGCCTGCCTATGGCACGCAAACTACTCCCACATGGGGGTAGTTTTGATGCCTATCTGTTCATCATAGAAAAAATCACCCCAATGTACCAGAATTTGCAATTTTTCAGGCTGGAATAGAATGTGGCAAAAATGAAGAATCAATGAGAATTGCTGTTATGTGCTAGGTTACTGCTGGGCTTCGTGCAACAGATCAATGATTTCTTCCACTTCCGCTTCGGCCAGCGATTTCCCACGTCTTTCCAGGCCTTCTTCGAACTTGATTGCGGTTTCCTGCATCCGCTCGTGGGTATCTTTTGAACCACCCACCAACAGAAACTCGTCGGTACGAGTGATGCGCTTCATTTCATCGTCATTATCCAGGCCGACACCCAAAAGGCCCAGAATTCTCATTTTTTCTTCATTTCTATGATCTGGCATGATATCTCCTGTTTCGATACTGAATTATAGCAGCATTTTCGCACTGAACAGTAGTGTTACCACCACATTTAGTGGTGGGTGATGAAACCCGAATCAGATTGAAATGAACTGAGATATCGGACAAAATTTCCACCAGGGACTTGTGCTAGTCGGTAGCAAGAAAGTACTTTATTCGTTAAGCGTAGCACGGGCGTCCCGCCCGTGGGAAAAACTCATGGGCGAGACACCCATGTTACGTAGGATGGTATCCACGAACCAATTGCCAGAGACGAGAGACTGGATTGTATGAATACCAGTTGTGGGCCGAAGATACGTACTTTTCAAGCGGATTTCATTGGATAACTGCAGCGTAGAGAAATTCGGCAGTTTGCATTCCCGTACTTGGCAAGTTACAATCTTCACGCTCAAAGTTTTTCACTACGTGGTGCCAGCATGAGTTTTCGCAAACTGCTTTTCCTGCCCCCTCTCCTTCTGGTGGGGATCATCTTTTCTGCATCGGATCACACCGATATGGTGGGGCAACAGCCCAAAAAGGCCAAAGCGAAAGGCAAAACAACACTGCCCCCATCCATGACAACGGGCGAATTTGCTCCATTTGGCATTTACGAACAGACGGCCCCACGTGCGAAAACTGTGGCGCCAATGGTAACGCAACTTCCACTCGATTTTCCAGTGGGGGCCCGCATCGGCCTGATTGGGAATACCCTTTTCGAACGGGCACAGGAATATGGCCATCTGGAAGCACTGTTGCAGCAGCGTTTCCCCACGCACCGGCTGGTGGTGCGGAATCTCGCCTGGTCTGCCGATGAAATTGGCATTCAGCCTCTCCCGCGAACTTTGCCGATACCGAACAGCACCTGACCCACGAAAAGGTGGATCTGATTCTGGCTGCGTTTGGTTTTAATGAGTCGTTCGCAGGCAGTGCGGGGCTGCCCAAGTTCAAAGAGAATCTGGCCGCGTACCTGCAAAAGCTGAAAACAAAAGCTTACAACGGCAAAACAGCACCCCAGGTGGTGCTGATTTCCCCAATTCCGAATCAGGATGTGCCAAATGTTCCTGCAGGCACCCTGAATAACAAACACATTCAAATGTATGTGCAAGCGATGCAGGAAATCGCCGCACAGGAAAAGGTGGGGTTTCTAGATCTGTACGAACCAATGGCGAACTCGTTTCGCCAATCGAGCAAGTCGCTGACCCACAATGGCTGCCATTTGACTGAAGATGGCTATGCAGCGTTTGCGCAGCACCTCTACCGGGGCCTGGTGGGCGAATCCGCACCGGAAATCGACGAAAAGCTACGCCAAACGGTGATTGACAAGGATCGGCAGTATTTTCGCCGTTTTCGCCCACTGAATACCTTCTATTACACCGGTGGGCGAAATAAAGATTACGGCTACCTCGATTTTCTGCCCGCGATGCGGAATTTTGATGCGATGGTGACCAATCGCGATCAGCGACTGTGGGATCTGGCCCAGAAAAAGCCAGTTCCGGAGAAAGTAGATGACTCCAAGGTTCCGCCACTACCCAAAACCCTGCAATCACGTGGGGCGAACGAATGGCTGTCGGCAGCGAAAGAACAAACCGCCTTCAAGGTCGATCCTCGCTTTGATCTCAATCTGTTTGCGGGTGAGGAGCAGTTTCCCGATATTGCCAACCCTATCCAGATGCGGTGGGATGCCAAAGGGCGTTTGTGGGTGAGCTGTTCCACCACTTATCCCCATGTTTATCCGGGAAATGAACCTGATGATAAAATTGTGATTCTGGAAGACACTAATGGCGATGGCAAGGCCGATCGAAGCACCGTTTTTGCGGATAAACTGCACATTCCGCTCTCTTTCGAACTGGGTAACGGTGGGGTGTATTTGTCGGAAATGCCCCACCTGACCTTTTTGAAGGATACCAATGGGGATGGGAAAGCAGATGAACGAACCATTCTGCTCAGTGGCTTTGGCACGGAAGATTCCCACCACGCCCTGCATGATTTCACCTGGACACCAGACGGCGACCTGATTTTTCGCGAATCGGTTTTTCACCACAGTCAGGTGGAAACCCCTTACGGCCCGGTGCGGCAACAGAACAGTGGTTGGTTCCGTTTTGATCCTAAAACCCAGCGACTGACCAGTTTTGGCAGTTACCCAAGCACCAATCCGTGGGGAGTTACTTTTGACGACTGGGGCCAGCATGTTGCCAGCCACCCGGTTTATGCGGCTGCTTTTCATGCATTGGACCCGGAATATCCCGTGCAGCACCCCGCACCGAAAGGTTTGCAGGCTTATTCGGGTGTCTGTGGGCATGAATTCGTCGATTTCGCCACTTTTCCAAAGGAATTGCAGGGTGGGTTCATCAAAGTACGGTACAAACCCACCAACCGCGTAGAAATCCATCGCTGGAAAGAAGGCCCATTCGGATATTCCGAAGAATATGTGAGCGATTTGATCTTTTCGTCCAATCTCAGTTTTATTCCCGTAGATCTGCAATTCGGCCCACGTGGGGCGTTGTATGTGTGCGACTGGTACAATCCGGTGAAGGGCCACATGCAATATTCTCTGCGGGATGAACGCCGTGACCGCCATTCCGGGCGAATCTGGCGAATCACTACGAAAGACGCCCCACTGCAGGACGCACCCAACTTCGCAAGAATGTCGATTGCCGAACTGCTGGAGATGTTGAAACGACCGGAATACCGCTATCGCTACTGGGCAAAACGAGAATTACGAGATCGGCCGTATAACGAAGTAAAATCACAACTCGACACCTGGGTGGCTGCACTGGCACCCTCAGACCCACGTATTCGGCATCACCAGTTGGAAGGATTGTGGCTATACCGTGGCATCGGTGCGACAAACACTGCTTTGCTCAAAGAGTTGTTAAAATGTGAGAATCACCACGCACGTGCGGCAGCCACGCAGCAACTGCGTTACTGGCACCATCTGCTGCCTGATGCCACCGTGCTGCTGCGAAAGGCGGTCAATGACAACAACGGCGTTGTGCGGATGGAAGCGGTGATTGCTGCCAGTTACATCGGCACTCGAGAGGCACTGGAGGCGTTGCTGGATGTCTTCCGTCACCCACGTGGGGGTCACCTGGATTATGCAGTTCGCTGTGCCCTGGGTTCCCGCACCATGAAGCCCTTGTGGGAAAGCACCCCACGGTACAATGTTGCCCAACGCCTGAAAGACCTAACACCCAAAGACGATCTGATCGAACCGAAACCCACCGCAGCAGAGGCACGTTTTGATGCACAGCCCAACCTGAAAACGGTGCGGATCAGTTGTTTACCGGAACGGATGCTGTACACGCTGGACCAGTTTGCGGTGACCGTGGGGCAGCCGGTAAAAATTGTGTTTACCAATCCTGATGCCACCGACCACAATCTGGTGGTGGTACAGCCAGACGCACTGGCCGAAGTGGGCATTGCCGCCAATGAAATGGCAAAAGACCCACGCAATGCTAATTCGGACTTCATTCCGATCAGCAAAAAGCACCTGATTCTGCACTACACGCCGATGGTAGGTGCCACACGTGCCCAGCAGGTGGCTGTTCTGCGCTTTCAGGCCCCACAGAAGCCAGGGATTTATCCGTTTGTCTGCACCTTCCCAGGTCACTGGATTGTGATGAAAGGCGACATGGTGGTGGCAAAAGATCTCGCCGATGTACCTGCGATGCTGGCCGCCCGCAAACCGACAATTGTTGCGGAATGGACCATGAACGATTTCGCTGGCTTAAAAACTGCCCACGATCCGGAAACGGTGAAACGCGGCTTGCAGGCATTTATGAAAGCCCAATGCACCCAGTGCCACCAGATTGATGGCCATGGAGTGAATCTTGGGCCGGATTTGTGCGATGTTTCCAAACGCTATCGTGGGGAAAAATTACTGCAGCAAATTCTGCTGCCATCAAGTGAAATTCACGAAAAGTACCAGAATTTTCGCTTGAACCTTGCCGATGGCAGCAGTGTCACCGGGGTAATTACCAAAGAAACACCCACCGAATACCATGTAGTAACCAACCTGCTGACACCCAAAAGTGTGCAGGTTGTGCTGAAAAAGGATGTCGATGAAAAGCTCCCTTCAAAAGTGTCGCCGATGCCACTGGGCGTGGCCAATGTGCTGACGAAGCAGGAAATCATCGATATGCTGGGCTTCCTGGAAGTGGGCTATGAATTACCCATGAACCCCCACCCGATGCCGAAGAAGTGATGAGATTCAAGTGGATGGTACATACCGTCAACTGCAGCAATTAGAGCGGCTTTCGAGAATTTGTGAACAGGGATCTGTTTCTGGGCTCAGGCAGAATGAAATACACCAATTCGCAGAAATTCCAATCATCGATCAGAACGAAGTTAATTTAATAGACTTCGTCACAACGAAACCGATGGACGAATGGCCGCACCTGACGACGAATATTGGATGATGCAGGCGATCCGCCTGGCCCAACGTGGGGAGGGATTTGTAGAGCCCAACCCGATGGTCGGTGCCGTTGTGGTGCGTGATGGCAAGCTGCTCGGCGAAGGCTGGCATCAGAGTTACGGTCAGCATCATGCGGAGGTGAATGCCATTGCCGCTGCTGGCGCAAACTGTTATGGTGCAACACTTTACGTTACTTTGGAGCCTTGCTGCCATTTTGGGAAAACGCCCCCCTGCACCGATGCCGTGTTGGCTGCTCGCTTCACCCGCGTCGTGATTGCGATGCGGGACCCCTTTCCCCAGGTGGCTGGGCAGGGGATTGCCATTTTGCAGCAGGCGGGCATTTCTTGCACAGTAGGCGTGTGCGAGCAGCACGCAGTTGAATTGAACGCACCCTACCTGAAGCGATTGCAAAGTGGCAAGCCGTGGGTGCATCTGAAGTGGGCAATGACACTGGATGGCAAAATCGCCACCCACACGGGTGATTCGAAGTGGATTTCCAACGAACAATCACTTGCCACCACACACCGCCTGCGTGGGCGAATGGACGCCATTCTGATTGGCATGAGAACGTTGCTGGCAGATGATCCCCTCCTTACTCCACGCCCACCTGGGGCTCGGATTCCCACGCGGATTGTGGTCAGCAGGAACTCGGAAAATGTGCCAGATTCGGCAGCACTGCTTCGCTCGATTGCCGAAGCACCGGTAGAAATCTGGACGCATGCCGACCAAGTGACGAAGTGGCACGGCTGGCAACTGGCTGGTGCGCAAATCCTGGTTCTGCCTGAACTTACATCAACTACCCTCAATCTTTCACATGGGCTGAATGTGCTGGCAGAACGAAAGTGTACCAACATTCTCGTCGAAGGCGGTGCGGGTCTGCACGGCAGCATGCTCGACCAGGATCTCGTCGATGAAATCCACGTTTTTGTCGCACCGAAACTCTTTGGGAACGTCCACGCACCTGGCCCGGTGGCCGGGTACGGTGTCGAAAAATTAAAAAGCGCTCATCAATTTAGGCTTTCGCACTCAGAAACCCTTGAAAACGACCTCTATCTGCGTTACCGTTGTTCCCAAAGACCTGAAGAACCATGAGTTCCCCCACAACCACTCGTCAACTGACACGGAAGCCGTGCGGGCACATCTTAACCAACACCAATGTGTGGTCGGCAGATGGCCAGTGGATTTATTACGATGTACGCTCTGATCCTGCGGGCAGCCTGTTCGATGGAAACCGCATCGAACGGGTGCATGTGAAAACCGGGACAGTCGAACAAATATTTGAATCTCGAAACGGGGCCCACTGTGGGGTGGTTACTGCAGCACCCCACCAGGATCAGGTGGTTTTTATTGCCGGACCTGAATTTCCCACTTCAGATTGGACATACGGTGCGGCGCATCGACAGGGAATGCTGGTTTCGGTTCTGCCAAACGATCGTTGTGCGGAACATCTCGAAGCCCGAAACCTGACCACACCGTTCACTCCGGGTGCCTTACGAGGTGGCACGCATGTTCATACGTTTCACCCCACAAGTCCTTATGTGGCATTTACTTACGACGATGCAGTGCTGCCTACAACTGCCCCATCTGGGTATGAAGGTGATGTCAATCAGCGGAACGTGGGGGTGGCACTATTAGGGAAACCGGTACAGGTGCCTGATTCCCACGCCAGAAATCATTCGGGCAGTAGTTTTAGTGTGTTAGTTACCCGCACGGTGAATCAGCCAGCACCCGGTTCGGATGAAATTTGCAAAGCGTTTGAAGATGCCTGGGTGGGCACCAGGGGATATGTGAAGACAGATGGCACCTTGCAGCACCTGGCGATTGCTTTTCAAGGCGAAGTGGTGCTGGAAAACGGACAGCACATTCATGAATTATTCATTTCTGACCTGCCCACTGACTTGACGGTTTCTGGTGCTGGTCCAATCGAAGGAACTGCGACTTTACGCCCACATCCACCTGCGGGGGTGGTACAGCGTCGCCTGACCTATACGCACCGTTTGCCGTTTCCGGGCATCCAGGGCCCACGTCATTGGGTGCGATCTTCACCCGATGGCAGCAGAATCGCTTTTTTAATGAAAGATCGACGCGGAATTGTCCAGCTTTTTGTGGTTTCACCAAACGGTGGTGAGATTCAGCAGATCAGTCAATTGAAAGCACCTGGGGTCACATCGGCGTTCTCGTGGCACCCTACAGGGAGCTGGATCGCCCACGCCAGTGGCACGCAACTCTGTTGCACCCACTTGGATAGTGGACATACACAAATTATCCCGCTGGGCCTGAGTGATCACCCACCGATCCGGCCAGAGGCAGTGGTATTTTCACCCGATGGCAGCCAGATTGCTTTCGTTCTGCAACTTACGACCCACTTTGGGAAATATAATCAGATCTTCTGTGCAGAATGGACCAATGGATGAGAAATTAATGAGTTTGTTACTTTGGAACGCACCATTTTTCGAGTATGATATTTTTTTAGCTGGGCGAACTTGCTGCTGGGTCTAGTGAAGGCTGAAAAATTAAACGGTGAGTAAGAGCATGAAGCGTCAGAAGACGATTCTAGGAACGTTGCTGGTCATGCTGTTGCTAATTGTGGCGATGGTGTATAACCGTTTTGTAGTATCTGATCGGCTGGCAGCGGCGGCGACCATTTCGGAGCTGCCCGAAGTTCCACTGCAGAAAAAGCCAGGTACCCCCACGGATATCGAAGTCTACAAGCAAGTTGTCGCACCTTTTTTCAAGACCTACTGTGTTTCCTGCCACGGCCCGGAGAAGAGCAAAGGGGGAATCACCGTCCATTCACTGCACGGCGACCTGTCGTTGGGACAAGAGCTGGACAAATGGGAATCGATCCTGGACATGCTCGAGTTCGGGCAGATGCCACCCGCCAAATCGCCACAGCCAAAGGAAGATGAAGTCAAGGCTGTCAAGACATGGATCAAGTCTGGGATGCGCACCTTTGTTGAAAAGGCGAATCGGGAGCTTCCCACGGCCAAAACCCGGCGCCTGACAAATGTTGAATATGAAAATACGCTTAGCGAACTACTTGGTTTCGAATGTAAGGTGATCGACGAACTTCCGAAAGACCCCGAACGTCGTTATCACTTCAACAATAATGCTGAGATGATGCGGATCGGCCCAGAGCAGTTGGATGAGTATCTGCGGATCGCACGAAAAGTGATGCAAAGTGCAATTGTTGGTCCGGAAAAACCAAAAACAGTAAAGGTAAACGGTGCCTGGTTGTCCGGGACGATGGACAATGGCCCTAGCCGTGATGAATTGAACCCCTTCACTGGCAGGGCGATTGGCTCTCCAAGTCGCGGAATGAAGTTAGTCGGCCCCACCCACGGCGAATTTCGGATTCGGTTGAGCGCGTCGGCACTGCCGATGAAAGGACGCGATGGGGTCTGGCTCAACGTCAGCCTGGGGCTACCGTTGAACGGCGACCATAATGCCAAACCATACATCAATGCAGCCAGCCTTTACCTGACCAATTCTCCTGACGAGCCAAAGATCTATGAGATTACCGGCCGACTGGAATCTGTCCCGGTTGCACTCGAGAAGCAGAAAGATGGCTCGATCCAGCAGGTCCGGGAGCTCTGGTTCACCCCAGCCTTCGACGATGGAACCCTCAACGACAAGGGCTCTGACCACCAACGCTTGCTTGCGACCCACCGGGCACTGATCCACTGGGTGGAGTTGGAAGCGCCATATTACAAAACCTGGCCACCGAAACACCACACAGACATTTTGTTTGAATCGCCATTGCGGGAGAGTGATACGAAAGCGTATGTGACTGAGGTGCTTAAGCGATTTATGACGCGCGCCTATCGCCGGCCCGCCTCGGACAAGGAGATTGAGAGATACTTCAGGATCTATCAGCTAGTTCGCCCTGGGGTGGATTCTTTTGAGGCGGCAATGCGGGAGACTCTGGCACTGGTGCTGGTCTCGCCTCGTTTCCTCTACCACACCGAGTCGGACCCCGCTACCGATGAACATTATGCAATGGCCTCGCGGTTGTCGTACTTCCTCTGGGCTTCAATGCCCGATTCTGAGTTGTTCGAATTAGCTGCATCGAAGAAAATCGATCATCCGAAAGTTATTGAACAACAGGTTCTGCGGATGATCCAGGATGATCGTTCGAAGAAGTTTGTCGAAGATTTCACACTACAGTGGCTCGATATCAAGAAAACATTGACAGTGCCCATCAACACTGAACTTTATCCCCGATTTCTCCATCTGGTCCGGATCGGTGAAACGGCAGGGTCCGAAGTGCCGTATCGCACATCGGTGCGAGACTACATGATGCAGGAGACGATTGGGTTCGTTGAGCACATGATTCGCGAGAATAAGAGCGCACTCAACGTCGTTGATTCGGACTTTGCCATATTGAATG